>JBMTHG010000113.1:0-4710 GCA_049436045.1 Bdellovibrionota bacterium | reverse complement strand
CGAGGTGCTTATTAAAGATATAAAAAAATGAGACCTAAGCAATACCTTTTTGCATAGCTTCTAGTGGTTGATTTTGATCTAAGATCCTCAAAAACTTTTTTGATTCTTGTTCATAGCAAAGCTCTTTCGCAGCCACCGATGAATTGGCTTTCAGGCGGTCAATATCTGCCGCACTTAAATCATTCAAAGCTTTTGCCATCGCCTCAACCGAAAACTCCGAAGCCACAACACCACAATCATACTCTCTGACAATCGCTGACATATCCGGCGAAGGCCCTATAGCCACTGCCAACCGAGCCTGAATAAACTCAAATAACTTATTGGGTAAATTAAAGGTGACGTTGAAACCTTTTGGCTCAAGATAATAAAAGCCAACATCATACTCTGATAGAGTTGGCACAATTTGACTAAACTCGATCGGATCACAAATTCTGATTCGCCGATCCTGTGTCGCCAATTTTTTTAAAGATTGAATCTCTTTTTTCGCTCGTAAGTGATGCCCCATAAGATACATGTCTAAGCTAAACCGATCATCTAATCGCTTTAAAATCTCTAACATTCTTGAAAACTGTCGATTGGGATTCGCCACACCATGATGAACCAAGCGAATTTTATTAGGATCAGTCTTCCTTGGCTCGATATCAAAATAAAAAGGTACGCTTCTATAAACTGAAGCCTCAATCCCAAATTCTCTTTTATATTCATTCGCAAGGCCTGGCGACACCGTCATCACATGATCACATCGAGATAAGTAACTTGAACATAATCTCAGCCTCTCTGGCCGCTCCAAAACCCGCCAAAGCCAACTGTGCTCTTGCTGCCTTGGATAATACTCTCGCGCATCAAAAATTACCTTCGCACCCCCCTTAATCTTGAATGCCAAAGGCAAAAGCTGCAAATCCTCAACGATGATCAAATCATAAGATTTTTTTACTTTTTTATGAATTGAAACCAAATCAAATCGAAGATCATTTAAAAAATTTCGCCACTTCTCGCGAAAGACAAATTTGCTCGAAATAATAACAATTACGGTCTTAACTCTGCGCCAAAGGCTCCCCCAAAAATCCCGCGCGAATCTGATCTTTAAATGCTCATCTACTCTCATCTCTGATTTCGCAGGATAACTAAGAACATCCACCCTGTAGTCTCGAGAGCTTAACAGCTTGATCATCCGATTCGGTCGACCATGCGCTGATGGATCATTGAGCGCCATCACGAGGGCCCGCTTTTTCAACTGCTTTGACATTTTTTACCCGACTGATTGATTTGCTTTAAAAGAAGTCAAAGTCCCTACAGCACTCTCGACAGCCTCACTAATCTTTTTCACTTCACTTTCTAAAAGATAAGGATGCATCGGCAGGCTCACTACTCTTTCGGCTGCTCTTAAACTATGCGGCAAATCTTTTGGATTCGGAAGCTCTGCTAACATGGCTGGCTGCTGACTCAAAGGGAGAGGGTAATGAACGCAAGTCGGAATGCCGTGGCCGAGAAGCTCTTTGCAAAAAGCTTCCCGCTCTTCCACCTCAATGGTGTATTGCGCATAAACACTTTTATTCCAAGATTCAATCTTTGGCGTCTTAACGATATTTTTCAAATATTTTTCAAACCAGCCCGCCACCTCTTGGCGCCTCTCGATTTCTTCATCAAAAATCTCAAGCTTTGCTAGCAATATCGCTGCCTGCAAACTATCGAGCCGGCTATTGACTCCCAAGCGCGTATGATAATATCGCCGCTCTTGGCCGTGAGCTCGAATCTTCTTTAACTCTTTCGCAAGTGCATCATCGTCTGTGAAACAAGCGCCCCCGTCACCATAACAACCAAGTGGCTTTGAAGGAAAAAAGCTCGTACCCCCAATCAAAGATAAAGCTCCTGATTTCTTGCCTCGATATTCAGCTCCAAAACTTTGTGCGCCATCTTCTAACACACTTAGCCCGTGTCTTTCGGCAATGGCATTAATTTCATTCATATCAGCGCACTGCCCATAAAGAGAAACCGGAATGATGGCCTTTGTTTTAGGAGTAATAAGAGCCTCAATTTGTTTTGGATCAAGATTATATGTCTCTGGCTTGATATCAGCAAAAACAGGCTTAGCGCCTAAAATAGCAATCGCCTCAGCTGTCGCAAAAAAACTAAAATCTGCCGTAATCACCTCATCGCCTCGACCCACTCCGAGCGCCATCAAGCAGATCGTAAGCCCGTCTGTCCAGTTGCCACAAGTGATCGCATGTTTCACGCCAACATACTCACTCAAACGATTTTCAAGCTCTTCGATTTCTGGGCCCATGATGTATTTGCCGTGAGCCAAAACTTTTTGCATTCGAGCATTTAAATCATTTCTGATTTTTTCTTGTTGAGTTTTTAGATCGATAAAATCAATCACACTGACACCTCCTGCGCATCTTCTCGTGTCATGACAGCATCTTTAAGTAAGTAGCGACTTTTCGTTGCTGGGCAATTCCAATGAAAGCCATCATCTGAAATCAATCTCTCGCCAAATTCTCCCATCCAACCAATTTGTTTTGCAGGTACTCCCGCAACCAGTGCATAAGCTGGCACATCTTTTGTAACGACAGCTCCAGCACCGACAAAAGCAAACTCGCCGATCGTGACCCCGCAAACGATAGTGCAGTTTGCACCTAAGCTAGCCCCTCTTTTCACATGAGTTTTTTTGTATTCATCTTTTCTTGAAACCGCTGATCTAGGATTAATCACGTTTGTAAAGACCATGCTTGGCCCACAAAAAACGTCGTCTTCTAATGTCACATCATCATAGATTGAAACATTATTTTGCACCCGCACATTTCGACCCAAAACAACGCGGTTGCCCACAAAGACATTTTGACCAAAAACGCAGTCTTCGCCAATCTGAGCGCCGGCTGAGATGTGAACCCAGTGCCAAACCTTGCTCCCCAAGCCAATTTGCGCCCCTTCATCGACGATCGCTGTGGGATGAATAAAAGTTTTTCGCATTAACACCACTCTTTAATACTCTAGCGGCAAAGCCACTCGGCGGCCATCGCGAGCTGAGACATAACTCGAAATCAAAAGCTCTAAGCTTCTTAATCCCTCTCGCCCATCTGTCATCGGCTGATCTTCGCCCCTTAAACAGCCGATCAGGTTTTTGTAATAAGCCGTATGCCCAAAACCATAAACCGAGTCTGTTTGGTAATTAGCCTCTTTAATCTTTTGATCTTCAGGTTGGGCTTCTAGAAAATCCCAATGATCAATTCGATTCACCGCAACACCGCCCACTCGTACCGTGCCTTTCTCGCCAAGAATCGTGATTGATCCTTCAAAATTTTCACGAAAGCTTAACATCGTGACATTGATTGAGCCCAAAGCTCCCGATCTCCAGCGCAGCCCCACAACCGCAGAGTCTTCGACCTCGATGTTTCTCGCTAGAGTGCCGATTTGAGCTTGCACACTCTCTACGGGCCCGATCAGCCAATCAATCAAATCAACATAATGACTAGCTTGGTTCATTAGAGCACCACCATCAAACTCCCAAGTGCCTCGCCACTTTGAGCTGTCATAGTAATCTTGAGGCCGACACCAAAAAACATTGATCGTTGCCATATAAATTCGGCCAAATCGCTTTGCTTCTACTGCTTTCTTTACCGCTTGAAGAGTTGAATTAAATCGATTCTGTTTTACGACAAACAAAGAAACACCCGCACGATCGCATTCAGAAACCATGGCTTGTGCATCTTTCCAACGAGTAGCCATGGGCTTTTCGGTGATCACATGCTTGCCCGCGCGAGCGATTTCGATCGCTTGTTGAGCATGAAGCCCGCTCGGTGTGCACAAAACAACGGCATCGACATTTGCCTTGGGTAAAAACTGATGCAGAGCTTGATAGGCCTCACAGCGAAATTCTTTCGCCACTTTTTGAGCGCGAGAAATATCAGAGTCACAAACCCCAACAAGCTCGATATCTTTTTCGAAATTCTTAATTGCTTCTAAATGTTTTGATGAGATTCGACCACAGCCCACTAAGGCCAGCTTTATCGGTCGATTCACTATGGGATCTTTCTTTAAAAACATGCTTCGGTTATGCCACGCAAAAGGGGGCCGGAGCAAGTTGAAGTCTTGGTCGGAATTAGCGTAAAATCATTAGCCTTGAAAGCCTTTAAATCATGCTATCTTCATCATGCGTGAAAAGTCAGCCCGAAATCGATTTTCTATATCTCGCCTTTTTAGATCAACGCCTTCATCCTGGAGTTACCAAAAAGATCGAACAAACGATCAGCTCTTTTAGAGAAGCGGGCCTAACGGCTCGCTCAGTCTTTGTTCCACCGAAGCCATTTTTTGGCTCAGTTGCGCGAATCATCCATGAAATTATTACTGCAAAAGCAAAGACTGTCATTATTCGATCAAGCGCAAGATCCTTGATTCTCATACCCGCCTTGATTATTGCGAGACTACAAAAGAAGAAACTGATCTTAGAAGTGCCAACTCCTATTCGAGTCGCGCTCAACGAGGTCTGGTCGAGCAGAGCAAGTTTATTCAAGAGGTTGATCATTATTTTTGCTCAATTTGCCAGCTTTCCTTTTTGCTTCTTCTTTGTTGATCAAATTTTAGAGTATGCCGAAGAGTCGGCATGGTTCAGCTTCGGGAACAAAAAAAAGATTCGACTTGTTGCAAATGGTATTGATGTCAAAAGCATTGAGCTGCGCGAACAGATTCCGGCGTGGCCAGCTCAAAGATTTA
>JBMTHG010000112.1:0-4713 GCA_049436045.1 Bdellovibrionota bacterium | reverse complement strand
AGGCTGGGGCTTATGGGATTCAGGGGCGAGCCTCTATGTTTGTGTCACAGATTCGTGGCTCTCTCACCAACGTCATCGGCTTGCCCCTCGAGCGAGTTCTCCTAAAAATTTAAAATCCCCGCCAATTTCAACCCCTTAGCCAGGTGCCAGGTGCCGGGGAGTTTTATGTAAACAAGGTGCCGGGGAGAATTATGTTAACCAAGTCGAGCTTGGATCGAGCTGAGTGTCGAGGTGGAGAGGGATTTTGAAGCGATGTAGATGAGAGCGTTGGCGACGGATGTGCCTGAAAAAACTATGTCAATTCGGTTGGTGCTGGGTTTTAAGGCTAAATTTGAAATTCATAAATTGAACCGAGATTTAAAATCTGAGTCAGCGCATCGAGCGCCTCGAGAGACTCTTTTAAGAGATGGGGATCATGAAGATCTTCGGGGCTAAGCTCATCTCGATAATGCTTGTTGACCCAATTTTCTAAGCGCAAATGTTGCTCGGGCGAATAACGACAAGCGGGATTAAGGGCCTGCCATTCGCGCTCATGAAGCGGCACTCGAAGTCGCAAACAGGCGGGCCCACCGCCATTTCTCATCGACTCTCGAAGATTCAAATAATGCACACCGTGAATTGAAACTTTTGAGTCTGATATCCAAGAAGAAATTTTCTCATTCACCGTGACATCCTCTTTGCATTCGATGGGCGCAATCAAAAAGTTTTTACCAGCGGCATCGGTGACAATTTGAGAATTAAACAAATATGTTTTAACCGATTTTTCGACGCTGATTTCACTTTCTTTAACTTGAATGGCTTCAAATGAATCGCCGATCAAATTTTTGAGAGCCAAGATTGTTTTTGGCGTCTCAACAAACGAAAGCTCATGATATAAAAACAAATTGCCGTGGCCGACGGAGATCACATCATTATGAAAAACACCGGCATCAATCACATCCGGATTCTGCTGAGCATAGAGAACACGAGACGAAGCTAGCTGATGCCGGCGAGCAATCGCCATCGAAGCTTCAAGACTTTGGCGCGCCGGATGAATCTTTGGAAGTGGGCCTATGTTTTCATTTTTGCCATAAACGAAAAAATGAATTCCCGGCGAGCCGTTTGGCGAAGCGCTGTCGCAATGAAATCGCGTGTGATTGGCTGCACCTTCATCGCTGAGAATAGATGAATTTAAAAGTGGAGCATGAATTTCAAAAAGGCTTTCATCTGAGAAGATCGCCCGAAGACTTCTTTCAGTTTGTGGAGCTTCGATCATGCGATGAAACATGCTTTGAAGATTAGCCACACTCAAATGAACTTTTTGATCAGCGCTGTCGTCGCTTGAAGAGACAGTCGCTGCATTGGCAGCCCACATCGAAGACGAAGAACTCACGCGAGCCAAAAGAAGGGGGTTAGATTTGGCTACTTGATTTAAAATCTCTGAATCGCTTCCTGAAAAGCCAAGAGCCCGAAGGCTCGGAAGATGCGGGCGCTGTTGTGGTGGAAGGTAGCCTTGAAAAATACCCATCTCTGCGAGAGTGCGCATTTTTGCGAGGCCCTGAAGGGCGGCCTCTTTTGGGCGAGAGATTTTTCCTCGATTGCTGGTCGAGGCGATATTGCCAGCACTTAAGCCTGCGTAATTATGAGTGGGGCCAACGATGGAATCAAAATTTGCCTCTGACATAACGCCTCGTGTCTTAAAAAAGTTAAAAGATATCGATAACATAATAAAGCAATAAGATTGCTTCTCATAGCTTGTGCAAAGCTATGCACAGAATCGTGAGTCTTGTTGCACAGCGTCAGGGGCTAAGTGTCGAGAAAAGCTCGCATCTGATTTTGGCCCAAGTCTTGCTCTTTGATCTGTGCATGTGGACTGCTTTTGAGGTTTTGGGATTAAAAGATTCGGCGAGTCTTCATCAGATTCGCTCGAGATATCATTTGTTATGTCACTATTATCATCCAGATAAGTCGAAAGAGGCGGCGGGTTTTTATCTGCTTCAAGAGATTTTTAAGATTCTGAGCGACTCGAAGAGGCGAGCCAAAGAGGCGCACATCAGAAAATATAAGTTTCGTTTATATCACGAGAATAATCTCAACCAAAAAAGTTTAGTGGTTTTAAAAAACTGGGAAGTTTTAAAGGCGAAGAAGAAGTTTTAGAAGGAGGCTCATATGTCATGGACGGCGATGGAGATGTGGAAGGCTCAGATTCACAATAAAAAATCAAAGCGAGAAAAGCTCGCACAAAAAAACCGAGGAGAGTCATCAAAGTTAGAGGCTGATCTTGATGATCCGAAGCTTCGCTACAATCATCGCGCAGAACTTTTTCTTCAAGATGTGAAGGCGGCAGGAATGATTTATCGTGCCGTAGGTTGAAGTTTTTCAAAAATACGATCTAAGAGAAGTTCTTTTTGGGGGTCGAGTTCAATAAACTGAAGAGCAATCTGATGAACGTTTTTTCCATCGACAGACAGACTCATAAGCCGAACCACTTTGCCTAAAATTGCGATGCGCTGGTTTTCAGACTCATCGAGAATTTTTGATAAATCAAAAATAATTTCAATTCTTGCGTTTGGGCTAGGCAGAATCTCGGTCTCTAAAAAAATTCCTCCGCGAGAAATATTTTTTGAATAACAAAGAGAAAATTCATTTTCAGTTTGAAAGCCCACTTCAATGCGAGCGTCGAGGCGCGGGCTTTGGCGTTGTTCGCGTGAGCTCACAAAATTTAGGCCATTTCTTCGCCGTCGTTGCCGATCGCTTCAACTGGGCATTGCTCCATGGCCTCTTTGCACTGAGCTTCTTCTTCTTCACTTTCGGGTTGTTTGAAGACATGATCGTGATCGCCCGATTCAGATTCTTTGAAGTTGCTCGGCGCAAGTTCATGACAGAGGCTGCATAAAATGCATTGTCGATCGACATACCACTTGCCGGTTACGTTATCTTCCCATCGATCTTTAGGGTCAGCCATGACTTACTCCTTTTCTAACACACACGCGGTGAGAGCTTCTCTTGATTCACCGAACTTTCGCACTTATAACAAGAACACAACGAACTTCAAGCCGCAGGGGCTTTAAAGTTCAGTTTTATTTTATGTTGGTTGTTAGTGCTAAAACAATACTCAAATGTAATATTTAAGGTTTAGTGAAAAAGAAAGTGAAATTCAAGCAATGCAAAACGAAAAATTGATCATTATCGGTTCGGGCCCTGCGGGTCTTACGGCGGCGATTTATGCGGCGAGAGCGAATTTAGCGCCACTTGTGATTGAAGGTTTTGAGCCTGGCGGGCAGCTGACCTTAACGACTGAGGTCGAGAACTTTCCGGGCTTTCCTGAGGGCATCATGGGGCCGGAGTTGATGAATCGCTTTAAGGCTCAAGCGGAGCGCTTTGGAGCAAAGTTTTTGCTCGGCAATGTGGATCGCGTGAGTTTGAAAGAGCGGCCCTTTCATTTGGCTGTGGGCAAAAATGAGTATTCGGCAGAGGCTTTGATTGTGGCCTCGGGGGCGTCGGCGAGATGGCTAGGAATTGAGTCTGAGAAAAAGTTTCGCGGTCGGGGTGTGAGCACCTGTGCCACGTGTGATGGCGCTTTTTATCGCGACATGGATGTGATCGTGGTGGGCGGTGGAGATTCTGCCATGGAAGAGGCGAATTTTCTCACGCGATTTTGTAGCAAGGTAACGATTGTGCATCGGCGAGAGGAGTTTCGAGCGTCGAAGATCATGCTTGAGAGGGCGCAAAAAAATCCGAAGATTGAGTTTATTACGAATCAGGTGGTGAAAGAGATTCGTGGCGATAAGACTGTCGAGTCGGTCGTTATTGAAAGTGTGAAAGGTGGCAGTGAGCGAGAGCTTCAGGCGAAGGGTGTGTTTGTGGCGATTGGGCATATTCCAAACACAAAAATTTTTGATGGGCAGCTAGAGATGGATTCAGCGGGATATTTAAAAACCGCACCGACTTCAACAGCCTGCAATATTGACGGAGTGTTTTTGGCAGGAGATGTGCATGACACTCGCTATCGACAAGCGATCACGGCTGCCGGCAGCGGCTGCAAAGCAGCGATGGATGCTGAGAAATATTTAGAAGCTAAGCATTTGTGAGTGACGCGTAATTAAAGCTTCACTACTTTTTCGCTAAAAATGCCTTTGGTCGCATTTCGCGTATCAAGCACTCGTTGGCTTGAGTGGACAAGTGCTTGGTAGTCGATTTGTGAATGGTCAGTGGCAATGATCGTAAGATCAAAATCTGCGGCGACGTCTTTCTTCCAGTTAAGTGAGCGAAGATTTAGGCCATCGTAATTCACCTCAGGCACGAATGGGTCATAATATGAAACTTCAGCGCCAAGGTTTTGAAGCAGGTGAATCAAATCAAGCGCGGGAGATTCGCGCATGTCATCGATATCTTTTTTATAAGCAACGCCCATCACCAAAATGCGAGCGCCGTTGATAGATTTTTTATCTTTATTAAGAGCGAGCATCGCCTTATCAACACAAAATCGAGGCATAGAAGTGTTGACGGCATTTGCTAGCTCGATGAAGCGAGCCGTGTAATTGAGACCTCGAAGCTTCCAAGAAAGATAGCTTGGATCAATGGGAATGCAGTGCCCCCCAAGGCCTGGCCCTGGATAAAAAGGCATGTAACCAAAAGGTTTTGTCGAGGCCGCTTCGATAACCTCCCAGCAGTCAATCCCGAGTTTCTCGCACATCAAGGCTACTTCATTCACAAGGCCAATGTTCACGGCTC
>JBMTHG010000111.1:0-4718 GCA_049436045.1 Bdellovibrionota bacterium | reverse complement strand
TGCTGGGGTCTTATTGTCATCAAAGCAAAAGAATTCGGATTTCAAAACGCTTAGACAATCCACGAGTGCCACTATTTTTCTTAGAGCATGTTTTGTTTCATGAAATGCTTCATGGGGTGTTTCCGGCTGAGGCTCATCGAATGCATACTCCAAAATTTAAGCAGTTTGAAAAAATGCATCCCGATTATGAAAGAGCCAGAGACTGGGAAAAGAAAAATCTAAAAATTCTTTTTGAAGCGGCTCAAAGTGATCTATTTAGAAAGCCATTTATTGAAACCAACCCTCGATAGCTCTTTTTATGACTTTTTTTCTTCGGAAGACTCTTTTTCATCTTCAGGAGTGACATCAATCACGTCTTGCTCTTTTAAAGCTTTTTTGAAGTTTCGAATTCCCTGCCCGATCCCCGAACCAAGCTGAGGAAGCTTTGCCGCTCCAAAAAGCAAAACAGCGATCCCTAAAAGAATCAAAAGCTCTGTAGCACCTAAACCAAACATAGCATCACCTTTCTCTGACTAGTTTACCCCATCCGTGGCAAAAAATATCAAAAGCCTCATGATTGAATTTATTCTAACGCCTTGCGCTGGTTTTTTTACTCAATTTTGAAAGCTCTTTGAATTAAACTACTACTTAAAGGGGAGCTTTTTGTGCAACAAGCAAATTCTCGATCTCAGGGCCTAGCCTATCCGCTGCAAGGCGTTATCTTCGTGTTGTTATCTATTTTTTTAATCTTAAGTTTGGTCTCTTATTCTCCGATTGATCCTTCGTGGAACAATAGCAGCCCCGAAAACCACATCACCCAAAATTGGGGCGGACTTGTCGGCAGCTGGATATCTGATGCACTTTTGCAATCTTTAGGCTTAGTCGCTTATCTTCTGAGTTTGGGAATCTTAGCGCTCGGGCTCTACCGACTTCGTGAAGAAAAACAGGAGCTCGAAAGGAAATCAAAAATATCTTTAGCAAATCTTAAACTCCCAGCCGCTCTCATTTTGAGTTGTCTTTGTGTCGCGGGCCTACTCTCTTTGCCAGACTGGAAAATCTACACCAACCTATCGGCTGGCGGATTTATTGGATATCTCTTGGCACATTTTGGCCAGCTCGCTTTTAGCAGTATCGGAAGTGCTTTTATTTTCGTTGGAGGTCTTTGGGTGGCCGCAGTTTTGGTCAACGAGCGCGCAGGACGCCTGCCAAAATTTCGAATGCCTGAGTTCAAACGGCCGAATCTCTCCTTCAAGTTTTCGATTCTTAAAAAAACATTCGAGAAAACTTCAGCTTGGGTTAAAAATTTAGTGCCTTCTCAAAAAAATTTGGAAGAGCTTGGGTTTGAAAAACCCACAATCTCTCAAAAACTCGATAGCCTATTTCAAAAAGCGCAAATCAAAGCAAAAAATGAAGATTCCAATGAAGATGTGATCGAGACGGCCTCGGCCGAAGATGCTTCTAGCGAAGCGAGAGCCCTTAAGATTCTTTCACTTCCATTTAAAAAAGAAAAGAAAGTGGAGTCCGAAGATGGCCGAATGCTTCTAAAAGATGAGTCAAGTCTCACACCCAGAAAAAGAACTGTCTCGAGTCAATTGAAAGATTATCAGTTTCCATCTCTCGCTCTTCTTGATCGCTCACCCGATGAGCACTTTCAAGTTTCAAAAGACGAGTTGATTGAAAATTCAAAAGCGCTTGAGCAAAAACTTTTTGATTTTGGAATTCAGGGTCAAGTTACCGATATTCGACCTGGTCCAATCATTACTCTCTATGAATTTGAGCCCGCACCCGGCGTAAAAGTGAAAAATATTATGAATCTCACTGATGATTTAAAAATGGCAATGAAGTCTGTGAGCATTCGAATCTTGGCTCCCATTCCAGGCAAAGCGGCGGTTGGAATTGAAATTCCAAATCATCGCCGTCAAACCGTGGTCTTAAAAGATATTTTGCAAGCTCCCATTTTTCAAAACTCTCGCTCGGCGTTGACGATGGCCCTTGGAAAAACCACCGGAGGTGAGCCCTACGTGGGTGATCTTGCTAAAATGCCTCACCTTTTGATGGCAGGAGCCACGGGCTCAGGAAAATCTGTGGGCCTTAATGCCATGATTATCTCGATGCTTTATAAGGCCAGCCCTGAAGAGCTGAAGTTCATCATGATTGATCCGAAGATGCTGGAACTCTCTGCTTATGAGGGCATTCCTCATCTGCTTTTGCCCGTCGTTACTGATCCTAAAAAAGCAGCGAGAGCTCTTCAATGGGCTGTAAAAGAAATGGAACGTCGCTATAAGTTGATCTCTTCTCTCGGAGCGAGAAATTTGAAATCATATAACGAAAAAGTTGAAAAACTAACTCGCGAAGAACTCGAAAAAGAAATCCAAGCCGCGGCAGAAGCCGAGGCCACGACGAGCGCTCTCATCGAAGATGAAGAAGAAAATCTTGAGAGCAAAAATTCTGCGCAACAACTCGCACTCGAAGAAGCTGGGGTCGATCACTATGTGAAGCTTCCCTATATTTGTATTGTGATTGATGAGCTTGCTGATTTGATCATGGTTTCAGCTCGCGATGTCGAAGAAAGTATTGCTCGCTTGGCCCAAATGGCACGAGCCGCAGGGATTCATTTGATTTTGGCCACACAAAGACCATCGGTCGATGTGATCACTGGGGTTATTAAAGCCAATTTTCCGACTCGAATCGCCTATCAGGTCGCCTCAAAGGTTGATAGCCGCACCATCATTGATGGCACGGGTGCTGAAAACCTGATTGGTGATGGCGATATGTTGTTTTTGCCTCCGGGCACGAGCCGACTCGAGCGTTTACATGGCCCATTTATTTCAGAAGATGAAATGGAAAAAGTAGTTCGACATCTGAAATCTCAAGGAGTGGCTGAATACAATCAATCGATCAATCTTGAAGAACAAAGTGTCGCTGACTCTGGCGCTTCTGATGACATTGATGATGAACTTTATGATCAAGCCCTTCAGGTAGTTTTTGAAACCAAGAGCCCCTCGGCAAGTATGCTCCAGCGTCGTCTTCGCATTGGCTATAATCGCGCCGCACGGCTTGTTGAGAAAATGGAAGCAGAAGGAATTGTTTCGGCACCGATGGGTGGTGGAAAATCAAGAGAGCTATTGGTGAGCCCTTCAAATGACTACTCTTAGTCCCAGTCAGTTTGACCGAGACTAAGCTTTACCAAAACTCAAAGCGCATTCCAAAACCGACTAAGCCCTGCATGGGCATGCCACCTGGCTCAGAAAGTTGGTTCGTCGTGCCGCCACCCGTTTCGGTTCGCAATAAAAACATCTCGAATCCCACATTAAAAAGTAAGGCCATCTTTGGATTAAGATAATAGGCAAGCTGCGATTCTAACCGAATGGGAAACTGCCCAAATTGAAAGTCTGAACCCCTCACACCTTGCAAATACCAGCCAAGCCCTGCTCCCAATCGCAAATCAATTCGACTTTCAGATTCTTTTGTCAGTTGAAAATTCCATGACGGCAAAACAACGAAGCCAAACAAGCGATCTTTCAAAAACCGATAGCCTGTGATGAGGCTAAGATCGAATTTCTCATTAAAACGATAAGATCCTTCTACTTCAAAACCCAGTTGAAAGGGCCGCTTGTTTAAATTGTATCCAATCTGAGGTCGAAAACTTAAAAACCAAGCTCCTTTAGGGGCAATCTGTGCGCTCATTTTCTTTCGAAAAACCTCTTGAGAAACAGGGCCAGAGGCCTCTTCTTCAGAGGGAAATTCAAAAATCACTTCATCAGAATCCGCTTCTGTCTCCTTCACCGGCCCCTCATTGAGCGGTGCCACCGGGGCTTTCGCTGGAGCTTGCTCCAACTCATCTTCTTCAGCAAAATCCTCGAAAGAATCTTCGAGTGGCGCCTCTCCTTCGCCTTCAAAACTCTCATCAAAACCTGAAGGCGGCTGTTCACTCGATGAGTTCTCATTCAATTCAGATTCATCGACAAAAATCGGAAACTCATCATCTTCTGGCATGGTCGGCGGTTCTGTATCTTCGAGCTCATCTGTCGGCGCCTCATCCCCAAATGGATCTTGAAAAACGCTGCCATCATTGGTTCTAGGCCTAGAGTCTTGAGCCAAAATCTGGCTGGACACTTGGGTCAACGACCACAAAAAAACAAAAGACAAAAAAGCTCTGATCATTTTTCTGAAATCCCCTACTGACGAATCTGATAAGTTTTCATTCGCAGTTCTAGAATACGTCGAGTTGTTCCCAAGATGGAAGCGATTTGTGTGTTTGAAAGCTCAGGATATTTCTCAATCGCTCTGATGATAAGATCACGCTCTAAAGACTGATACAAGAATTCCAGCCTTCCCCAACCCTCCTCTACGGGGATAGAAAAAGGTAACTGCTGGCTCAAATCTGGTGTTTCAAAAATCAAATCATTCGCGCTTAGGCTTCCGGTCTTGGTTTCGATCGCTGACCGCTCTAGAATCAGCTCGAGTTCTTTCACATTGGCCAAAAAGTTATGCTGCTTCAATCTCGCCATGGCGGTCTCTTCAAGTTGCAAATTTTTGAGCCTCATTTTTTTTGCAATCGATTCCAGCAAATGATGACAGAGAGCTTCAAAATCATCTTCTCTCTCTTTTAAGGCTGGCACCCTGAGAACGTGGGCCGAAAACATTTGAGAGAGCTCTGCACTAAAACTGGAGTTTTTCTGCAGCTCAGGAGCCGCAGAGCTTCCGCCAAAAACTTTAATTTTAGAATCATTTAAAAT
>JBMTHG010000110.1:0-4778 GCA_049436045.1 Bdellovibrionota bacterium | reverse complement strand
ATCCGACATCACATGCAAGAAGTGATGGTGGAGGATTTAGGCAAAGAGCCCCGTTGGTTTTCTTATCGTGGCAAGTCCAACTCGTGAAGATGCGCGTAGAACGACCCGCGCAGGATGCGTGAGAAAAGAAAAAAGGATTTTCAATAGGTGTTTTAGCCCCGCTTTAGCGGGGCTTTTTTATGCCCGAAAGCAATTGTTGTCGATGAATTAAATTCAAAAAACCCTATATAAAACAATAACATAAGAAAAATAATTCTTGACAATTTGGTCAAAATGACATATAATTATCTATAGAAATTGGCAAACTATTCGCTTCTTTTTCATGTTAGAAAAAACTTGTGAATTAGGGGCTGGAAAGCTTTTCCCACGCACCCGCCGCTGATTTCTGTTCATAGATAACTCCTTCTATGCGGGGCTTCATATAAGAACGCGTTGTCTTCTTTTAAGAATTCAATGTCTTCTTTTAAGAAGCCCCAACCTAACCTGGGATTCATCCCAAAGCCTAAAGAAAAATTATGAAAACTTTTGAACTGGAACTCGAGAAGAGTCTTCCTGGTTTGGATATTTCTGATTTCTACGAAGCGATTCATAGCGCGGGGTTCGAGGAATACGGTCTCGAATACGCGAATTGTGAATTGGCTGCCTGGGAACAGGAGAAATATCCGAAGGTGAGACTCATCGTTGAATACGATACGAAATGAAATACAAATTAAGAGATGAAGATTATCTCGACCTTTACGGGGTTCTTACGCCTGAAGAAATCAAAGAAGAGTTTGGTGAGATGTCTCCGCATCCGCGCACTATTCGCAGAAGGCTCGCTCGCTATGGAAGAGATTCAACGAGAGGTCGTTTGAACGCCATCGCGCAAGCCAAAGATGCGTTGCCGAGTGCCTTCAACCTCTCTAAAGAACAAAAGATAAAACTTCTCAAAGAAGCTTTAGCTGAAGAGAAGGAATCCCTTGTTCGCCAAGTTTGGCAAAGGGCGAAAGCATTCGAAGAAAGATGGGATTAGCAGTTTTTACATCTACAGATGGGAGACCACTTCGCAAACAATATTCATTTGATGGCGTTTGCGATATCGCTTCGTTCAATCCAGGTTCTTACTTTAATTTGATTGAACGCCTGGAAGAGCTTTCCCCGAATGATATTCAGAGTCTTTACCACCGAGCGAATACGGACAATCTTGCTTCGATGTTCGCTCAACCCAAAGGCAATGGATGGGCTTTCCAAAAAGTTAACGATAATTTGGAGAGCCAAGGCATCAAAGAATTGTTATGTGATATTGAATGGGCTCACTTGCCAGGGGCTCCTGACTTATCCGACAACCCTAACATTCATCTTCAATACATCTTGCGATGCCTTGGTTTCTCCAATCCTTCAGAAATCACTGCCTACATCATTCGAAGTCCTTCTTGCGGATTGAAGCTGAAGAAAGACAAACCGTATCGGTTTCATCTTTGGCTGTTCCTTGACAAGAAAAGGCGGCAAGAAGCAATCGAGGAATTGCTCGAGAAGAAGTTTCCTCACCAGATAGTTGATTCTTCGGTTTATAGAAAGGCTCAAATGATTGCCATTCAGCGGGGTGATTACGCAAAGGAAGTCGAAAGACCCGACTTCGCTGAAATGGACTATCTCCAAATCGGGCGAAGAATCACTATGGAAGAAGTCGAGTCTTTGACGCTCGACTATAGATTTGAAAAAGAGTTTTTGGCGAAGAGTTTGATTGAGGATGCGGGTGTCGCAAGCCAGGGACATCAGCAATTCAAGACTTACTTCGGCAAAAAGAATCGACCTCCAATCGATGCGAATAATTCTTTGGCGGCGGCTCTTTCCAAGATGGCGAATGACCCGAAAGGTAACTATCTCGATGGCAGAAGAAACACCTTGCTCTATTTCTTCATTCGGCAAGCCATCATCAATACGGGCGATGCGTCTGAACTGATTGATTTCATCGTCTCTCATCCAAAGATTCGAGGGGATTGGGACAGGCATCAATTAGACAAGAAAGCTGAATGGGCTTGGAATCACTTTTCGCTCGTCAATAAGGTGGGCGGGATGAACGCTCATTTCCAGCCAAATCGGGTGATTCGATTAAACGAGAAGGATATTTCCGACCTCGATGTCTCGGACCTTCCGATGTCTGGAATCGTTATCTTGAATACGCCAGAAGGTTCGGGGAAGACCGAGCTTATCCTCCGAAAATGGATGGAAGAATACAAAAGAAGGAACGCGAATGGCGCCCCGAGAATACTCTACGAATGTTTTCGTAGAGCCGTCTTGAGACAAGTCTCCGAAGAATATGGCTTGGATAACTACGAGACACTTGGAAAAGAAGAAGCCGAACGCACTGGACTTTCGGATAAGGAACGCAAAGAGAGGTTCTGCCCGACTTCCCAAAGGCTTGCGATATGTAATCGAAGCCTAATCTGTTTGAAGCCTGGAAACAGATATCCAGACCCATACGATGTTGTCATTACCGATGAGGTTGAAGCGTTTCTCGAGGATGTCTTTCTTGATATTCGATTCGGTGATGCTTCTGAAACTCCTTGGGTCGATAGAGAGAAACAATGGGAACTGAAAAAGCGAATTGATAAGCAAGCCAAGCTTGTCATTCTTGCGGATGCCTCCGCATCAGGATTATTGACCGGATGGTATGCGGACTTAATCGCCAGGGAACGAAAAGAAGAAAAGACCTTGATTGTTAATGACGCGGATTACATCGCGGACAAAGTGATTCGGTTCATCCCGAACTTTTATCAAGCCTTGAGAGAAATCGTCAGGCACTACAGGAACGGAGAAATCATTTCAGTTCATTGTGGGTTTGGGAACAATGAAACGCAGACAATGGAAGCTTGTAAAGGCTTTCTCGAACACTTCGGTATTCCAGGCGAAGAGATTGGTCTTTACTACCCAGACTTCCTTGATAAATGGGAAAAGGAACAAACGAAACTCGACCCCAACGCGCCAACATATCGCTCGAAACCCGATATCGTGATGAATGAGGAAATCGCAAAAGGTCGGAGGATTTTCTTCAATTCACCCGCGCTTGGGGTCGGTTGGTCTGTGAAAGATGTTCCGATTGACCGAATCGTCGGTCTCTTTAACTCGAAGATATTCACGGCAACCTGGATAAAACAGTTTTTAAGACGCATTCGGAAAGCTCCGAAGATTGATGTCTATATTCCGAGCTGGACGCAAACCCCGCCAATGCCAGACACAGAGAATCTTGTCGCAGAGGTTCTCGAAGATGATTTTCCTTTCGAATCCTTCACGCATCTTCAAGCGAGAGGAACGCTGAATAAGATTCTTAAAAGGCAATACATCAAGAAATCATTCAAAGATTTGCTGATTGAAGCGAAGGCTTCCTTCACCGAAGAAGAGGAATGGGATGTAAAGATTATCAAGTCGCTTCATAAGTCTTTTTCGATAAGTCAGAAAGGCGCAATCGAAGCGCATATGGGGGAACCGGAACAAGAGGACATCGTTTTCCATAACTTTCTAAAGAGAAACGGTGAAACGATAAATATCAACAAGGTGGGAACAGATGACAGGCTGCAAATGTGTCTTTGGCATAAGCATCGGTCAGAACAGATATTTCCACTCATCAAGGTTTGGTTAAACCCCGAAGAGATGTCGCTGATGAATGCCAATTGGCATTCGATTCAAACGCTGATGAATCTTGTTTTGAAAGAAATTGACTACGCTTTCGGAGCAGCTACGGGGTCCTCGAGTTTCATCGATTGGTTCTGTTCGAAAGAAGAGGTAGAAGCTTCGTTTTGGTTGGGAGAACACTCTCCGCAATCAGGAAGAATTGAAATGGTTCTGAAGAAGCATTCGAAAGAAATACAAAGAATCTTCTTTCCTGATACGAAAGCATCGAGATTGGACTCGACAAAGCTTTTCGAAGAGCTTTCAGAAATCTTCTATTTGGATGGTCTGATTCTTCCAACCGAGTCGCTTAAAAGCCAGGGGTTCAACGCTGCGGAGGTTAAGGCTGAACTGAAAAAGAAATACAAGATTCGCTCAAAGAATGATGCCGAACTTCGACAGAAGCTGTTTGTTGCGATTGCTTCGAAAACGACTCGACTTACAGACAAAGAGAGCGCGTTTATGCGCTCACACTTCAAGAAGCTTTTTTTAAGGAAAAGAGCTTATATGCCAGCGGCAGTTAATTGGGCGAAATACAGGATTGAAGATAAATGGGAGGAGAGCTTCTGAACGGCTCCCACCAAGAAAAAATTGTTTTTCATAGGACCTTTTAGGGGTCTATTGAAAAAAGAAGGGAAAAACGAATTGGACGAACTATGGACCGAACAAGAGGAACGGATAGCCAGAACGCTATGGAAGCAAGGAGTTTTCGATGAGGGTCGAACGCTTGAAGAAATGGCAAAGCTGGCCTGTATGGGAATCGGATACTGTCCTGAAGACCAATTTTGTGAATCCCGTTTTTATAGCGGTGAAGAATGCTTATGCGTTCGACAGTCGAGTCCTTCTCCGGCGCACTATGAGATTCACCAGCTATTGAGGAAATACTACAAAAAACAATTGGCAAAGAGGATTTTTGCCAGGACTGTCAAAAGACAGATGGAACCAAGAAATGATTAATTTAAAGGATTTAACAGATAACGAACGAGCGATTCTGAAAGAAGCTATCGCTGTGAATCACCTGAACGGCAACGATAAGACAAAACAAGAACTGTTTCTCCGATTCCAAAACGAGACCAATCGAAGATTCTGGAAAGACGGCAAGCCAGAAGGAAGCTTTAACGACTTCGAAT
>JBMTHG010000109.1:0-4800 GCA_049436045.1 Bdellovibrionota bacterium | reverse complement strand
ATGATCAATTCAGAGCCGCTTGTAATGACAAACTGGGCTTTTCCGGTGGCAAGCATTTGAATTGTGGGAGTGCCAGCTCCTCCAGGGATGATGTTTACTCTCAGGCCTTTCTCTTCAAAAAATCCGAGTTCTTTCGCAGCATAAAAGCCTCCAAACTCGGGCTCTGGAACCCAGTTTAAAATCAGATCAACAAGAACGACTTGTTTGTCTTTGACTTCGATTTTGCTGATCGAGGCTTCAAGAATTTGAAATGAACTAAAAATGAGAAAGCATGCCGCCAAGATTTTTTTCATGCTCCATCTCATAACGGATTTCAAAAGCCTTCTCAATCAGCTTTTTGGGTTTGCCAGTGCTTGAGAATTCGATGGCGAAGGCCTTGAGTGATGGAAACAAAAATCCAACCGATAAGAGAGGCTAAGATAATGCTAGCAAAAACGATATCGACTCGTTGACGTGTTCTTGAAACATCAATGAGCCCGCCTAATCCACCGCCAGCAATAAACTCACCCACGATCGCACCAATCACTGCTAATCCCGCTGAAATTCTTAGGCCTGTAAAGACAGAGGGCAAAGAGTAGGGAAACTCTAATTTGGTTAAGACTTGCCATTTTGTCGCACGATAAAGTGAAAACAAGTCTCTTAACTCATTTGGGGTGCCTTGCATTCCCGATAGCGTAGCGGCGATACAAGGAAAGATGGCCACAATCATGGCTGAAACAATGACCGTCGGCATTCCGAAGCCAAACCAAATCACGAGAAGAGGCGCAATCGCAATGATCGGAACCGTTTGAAAAAAAATCGCATAGGGATAAAACGCCTGTCTCACCAAAGAACTCATTGAAAAGCTAAAGCCGATCATGATTCCTAAAATCGCTGCCGATATAAAACCAATCGCCGAGGCTAAAAAAGTTTGAAAGCTCGCTTCGAACAAAACCTGATAGTCGTGGATGAAGACTTTAAAAACTTCTGAGGCCGATGGCAGAATATAAGAGGGAATCCATTGATTTCGAACAAAAACCTCAAGTCCTAAAAGAAAAAAAACTGCAGGAATGAGAGGAATATATTTTTTGTATGATCTCATGCAGTATGACCCTCTTTAAGATCAAAATCACCGATTAACTTTGTGACTTCAGTGGCGAGATTCATCACTTCAGGTGACCATCTCATTTGGCTGGTTCTTTCTAGGGGGAGCTCAATCTTTTCATCTCTTAAAATTCTTGAGGGTCGATCAGAGAGCACGATCATTCGATTCGACAAAAAGATCGCCTCAGTGATGGAATGAGTGACTACAATGATCGTTAAGCCGAGACTCTTCCAAAGCCTTCTTAGCTCTAGGTCAAGTTTCTGGCGTAAGGGTTCATCGAGTGCTGCAAATGGCTCGTCTAGCAATAAAACTTTGGGCCGAGTGACAAGGGCTCTGGCCAATGAAGCGCGCATTTTCATGCCGCCAGAGAGCTCTGCAGGGTAGGCTTTTGAAAACTCCTTTAAGCCCAGCATGTCTAAGGCCTCGGCCACTCTCGATTTTCGCTCGGCTTCAGAGATTTGTTGAAACTCCAAAGCAATCGACACGTTCTGCTCTAGGTTTCGCCAGGGCAAAAGATGTGGGTCTTGAAAGACAAAGCCGAAAGATTGGAGTGGAGGGGAGATTTCAATTCGACCCGAGGATGCTTTTTGAAGGCCAGCAATTAAATGAAGAAGTGTTGATTTGCCACAGCCTGATGGCCCCAAAATTGAAAGAATTTCATTTTCGTGAATTGTGAGTTGAAAATCTTTAAATACAACAAGGCCTGAGCCAAAAGTTTTACCTAAATTTTGAATTTCGATCGAATGACTCACTCGATTCAAATTTTAGATTTGCTTGAGCGAGAGCGCCAGCAATTTATCGATGCTCTGCTTAGTCTAAGGAGATCACATAGTCAGGCTCTGAGAACTTAAGGCCAGGAGCCTCTTGAAGGGCTTGCTGAGTTTCATGAAATTTGATCGGATCACTGCCATCAAAGCTGGCGCGATAAAGGCCAGGAGTCTCGGTAGGCTCGAGCTGAATTTCTAACTCAGCGAGGGCTTGGGATAGATTCGCATCAGGCGTGCCATCATCAATTTGAATCAACAGGTGGTCAGCCGCCATGGCAATTGAGCGGATGGCCGAACCGCTTTCTTCAAGAGCGCTAAAGTCTTCTTCTACAAGAATATTTTTATATTTAAGATCTGTTTGATAAATGCTGAGCATGGAATAAACGCCTTCTGAATCAGTTTCAGTTTGGAGCTGGTGAATGAGTTTTCCAGATTTAATTTTCTTCAAAATTTGTGATTCTTTCACAGGCTCATTCGACTTGAGAGGCTGAAGTTGAGAGCCTTTTTGTAGAGAATCATTTTTATCATTTTCTCGAGGGAGTTCTTCTTTTCGCTCAGGTGTCCAATGAATGTCGGTACTTTCTTCGATAAGGGCGTCTTCATCGTCAGGCAATATAGTATCTTTTTTTGTGGGGGCATCTTCCGATTGATATTCATCAGAGCTGACGTCGTTCCACGCGAACATGATTCCGATCAGCAATCCCAAGTTGAGAAGAATCAAAAGGCTTGTTTTCATTTTAAAGTCCTTTCAAGTCTAGGCGTTTGCCACCGATAAAAAAACCTTGTAATGGTTTCGACGAAACTTCGATCTCTTTTGTCGTTGTTTTATAAACAGCCACCCAGCGCCGACCTCGTTTCGCCCAGCCTACAAAAGTTCTAGAGGTTTGGTGTTTAATTGTTTTCACCTCGGGGTTTTCAGCGATTTGATAAAGAGCATTTTTTGTTTGAGTGAAATTGTATTCGGGATGCTTCGTCCAAATCAGAGCGAGACTGCCAGAAACGAGTGGTGCAGAAAAAGAAGTGCCCTGAGAGCTGCCATAGCCGCCACCGAGCGTGGTCGAGATCATTTGAGAGCCTGGCGCAGCGATGGGTACGATTTTGTTTCCGTAGTTCGAAAAAGAGGAGCGTTGATCTTCTTTGGTTGTCGCTCCCACAAGAATCACATTCGATGGGATGATCGGCTGCGAATCAACATACCGCACTTGACGAACAAGTCTTCGACCTCGGCGCGCATAAGTGACAATCATTTTTCTAGTGTTTAGGCGATTTAAGTCTAAGTTGGAGTTGCCAGCGGCATTTACAAATAAAACGCCGCGACTTTCAGCATATTGAAGTGCTTGAAGAGTTGACTGATTATAAATTTGCCCGTTGATCGGAGAGTGGCCAAAAGATGCATTTAATATTTCATGGCCTGAATTTGCGGCTGCGATAATTGCCTGAGCGGCATCAGACGTGAAGCCAGCACCATTTCGGTTGAGCACTTTAAAAGAGCTGATTTGAGCTCGCCAGCAAATGCCAGCAACACCTTTAGCATTATTCGCTTCAGCCCCGATTAAGCCAGCGACAAATGTTCCGTGACCATGATCATCTTGTGCGATTTCATTTTTGTTGACGAAATCATAGTGGTCCTCTGAAAGATTATTCTTGAGATCCAAATGCTGGTGATCAATGCCTGTATCCAGCACGGCAATTTTGACATCGCAATCTTTTTGAGACTCCCAAGCAGTAAAAGCCCCAATTTTTTGAAGATGCCACTGCATCTGAACCAGCGAATCATTTGGGAGTTCCTGAGCTTGAATATCGAGGATCAGAGAAAAATAGATTGATAAACTGACAAATTTTGACACTTTTGAAACCATCACCGCCTCCGCAAGACACTGCTTTGCAAGATCGGTGCTGAAGCAGTGCATCAAAAGTTGCCTAAGCGAAATGATGATTTAAGCTTTATGTTAACTTTTCTTTCAGGGCCTCTTTTGAATCTTACTCAAAAATATCGAGTCGAAAACTGTCAGTGAAAAAAAAGTTTACACAAAAATAAAATCAAAAAATGAAAAAAGATCTGATGAAAAACGACAAGTTGATTGCCTCGTTGCGTTATAGAAAGTTGAAAAAAAATATAGATAATTTTTCTTAAACTGGAAAAATAAAGAGGTCAGATTTTCAAACTTAAAGAGGGGTATTTATGAAACTTAATTTTAATAGTTCGATGATTTTTTCATCAATCGCTTTAGGCGCATTGGTTGTGTTGAATACGGGTTGTTCAGGCAGTGCGGTGGGTGTAGATAATATCAGCCTATCGAGCTTGCCAAGTGCTTCAGGCCTTGTTGCCGCTTCATCTTCAAGCAATAGCATGATTGTCAATCCCGCCGTTGTTGGAACACCGCCCATCGTAAGCGAGCTCGCAGTTGGTGATTTCTATGGTGATTTGTTCACTAGAATTTCAGCGGGTAATCCCAATGTCGCTTGCATAGCTGAGCGAGATGAGTTTTTCGGAATGACAGGGGGTGGAGTAGGTGGTGATACCGCCTGCTGGATGTCTCAATCGGTTGGCCAATCTGTTGGGCAAATTATGCAAAACGCAGGCTCTCTTTGTTATATGAAAAACATGCCTTCGGCAGAGGGTGTGACCATCACGCCTGAGTTGGCAGAGCCTACGAGCATTTTCACTCAACAAGACGAAGATCGCTTGGTGAGAGTAAATGTTTCAAATATGCCTTTTAATGAGGATGGTGGAGAAGGTGTTCGAGAAGGTGATTCTTTCACTGTATTTATTAAAGTTCTTGGAGCCGCCACTGCAGGAGCGAGCAAATATACCGCTCAACTTTGGTTTTGCAACAGTGATCAAGTGACGGGTCTTGAGTCTTTCACGGTTGACGCTGCAAACAAGACTTTCACCTCGACAAGTGTCAATCAAGAAGAAGGCGGAGCCTTTAGTTCAGAGGTTTCAGC
>JBMTHG010000108.1:0-4820 GCA_049436045.1 Bdellovibrionota bacterium | reverse complement strand
ATTGTGGTGAGGCTGCGGGCCAGACGATTTTTCATTGCCATGTTCATTTGATTCCACGGCGTTGGGGAGACATTAAAGACCCTAAGGGCGGGGTTAGGGCTGTGATAGCAGACAAAAAACAATATTTGATCCATCCAATTTGATAAGGCTTGCCAGCAAATCAAAAAATCACTTAGCTGAGGCCTGGGAGTAAGAGGATCGGGGAGTGTCTGTTTTTAAGATTTTAGCGGTATTCATCTTTTGGCTTTTTAGCGCAGATGTATTTGGAGCCTTAGCCACCTATAGTGAGGGGGGCGGCCAACCCGTCCTATCGACTCGTTACTTTTTTTTCGATACCCAAGTGTCTATTGATTTTCTGAAAAAAGAACCGCATTCGGAGATGGAAGTTTTCGTCACGAGGTCAGGAGCTAAACCCGTCAGGATTTTCTCAGGAAAAGTCAAAGAAATTGGGATCAACGCGCACTCGTCACCCTCATTCGCGAGACAAATTTACTCAGACTTTCAAACGATGGTCGATGGTGTCAAGACGACCGAGCCGTCTTCGAAAAAACCTCACAAAAAAGTCGTCACCAAAGAAACTGCGGGTGTTCAACTAAGTGTTCATCGTTCAAAAGATTTCACCTATATCGTGACTGACAGTGATGAGCTGCTCTTGATAACAAATAAGGGGGAGATTTTATCTCACGCGGATTTCCCGAGCGAGTTTGATCAAATTAAGCTTCAGCCTATCAATATTTTAGGGAAAGAAAGTTTTATTTTTGCTGTTGATTCTTTGAAGCTCACTGGAACATTCCTTTTTGAAAAAGATGAGAATCGACTGATCTCAATCTCTAACAAGGTCTTAAGAGATAATGAGTTGTCACAAATTTTTTTAGATTCTGAAGAAATGATCCTCTATGTGCCGGCCGGGCGGAGCCTCGATCTGAAGCATCTTGAAATGGAAGCCCAGTTCCAGCCGAAAGATTCGAAAAAAATAATCGGGCAAAGTGGAGGTCGCTTTGATGCGATGGAGTATCTGTTGGATCTCCTGCCAGATTTTAGAGATAGCATCAAAAACTCGAGAAAAATCTCGCTTGCAGACGAGGATACGAAACTTGTTGGCAAAATGTTGGAAGCTTTTAAGAAATCAGATTCGAAGGCAGTTGTTTTGCTTGGTCAAAGTGGCACAGGAAAAACAACCTTAATTCAAGGTTTGGTGGAGCAACTGCCGAGCACTTGGGAGATTTTGGAGGTGCCAAGAGAGGTCTTTCAGCAAGGGGGCTCACTTGTGGGTGAAATTGACAAAAGGGTTAACGCTTTAGTTCAAGCCTCTTTGTCACAGCCGGTTGTTCTGATTTTTGATGAGCTTCATAGTTTAAAAGGGCTAGGAACGCATCAACATAGCTCAGTTGATATTTTTCAAATGTTAAAGAAGCACATTGCGCTTGGTAATCTTATGATCATCGCGACAGATACGGCTGAGGAGTATCAAAGGGCCTTTGGCTCGGATCCTGGGTTGCGAAGAAGGTTCACTGAGTTAAGAGTGGAGGAGCCGCGTCAGCAGGTTCTCTTAAAGAAGCTTCGAGCTTGGGCTGAAAAGCGGATTACCTTGGATATTTCGGAAGATGTTTTAAAAAGAATTGTCAGCGTTTCGTCAGATTATGATTTGGGCTCTTTCGAGCCTGCGAGAAGTATTCGTTTAATGGAGCAAATTGAATCTGATCTGCGAAACGAATCGCTCAAACAAGTGAGGCCTCAAGATGTCGATCGCGCCGCATGGAATCTGTATGGAATAGGCCCGCAAAATCCAAAAAAGTTTTTCAAAAAAAATGAAACTGCAAGAGAAGATCTTGGCCGGCTGGTTATTGATCAGTCAAATTTAGTTGATGCGATGCTTGATCTTTGGAGGGAGGTCAACCTAGGAGTGAGCTCGAAGAAACACCGTTCCCTGCTTATTGTTGGGCCGACAGGTGCGGGAAAGACTTTTTCTGGTCAGAACTTTGCGGATCAAGTTTTGCAAGATCCAGAGAGATTTTTAGAGATCGATGCGACTAAATATCGAAATGGTAACTTTGACTCGCTTATTGGAACGGCAAAGTATCATTCCGAAGCTCCACAAGGAATTTTGCCAGAGTTTTTGCGCGGGAGAGGTAAGGGGCGAAATGTCATTTTGATCAATGAGGTTGAGAAGGCGCACCCCGACCTCATAAAGATTTTAATGGAAATGTTAGATACAGGAAGGCTTCAGGGGGGAGACGGACAAACTTACTACCTGGGGCGTTCTTTAGTTATTTTCACTTCCAACAGGGGTTCAGATGAAATTTTTCCTCCGACTCAGGGCGAGGCTTTGAGCCAGAGAGAGCTTCAAAAGAGACTTTTATCTTTTAATGATCAGCGGGTAAGAGAGCTGTTTTTGAAGGCATCTTCAGAGAATTTATATGACACCTCTAATGTGTGGGGTTCTGCAGAACTTCAGCGAATCGATCGTGCACTAGCTGTTCTGCCGCCCTCGTTTGAGGGAGCTGTTAGCATCGTCACTAAGCACGCAAAAGACATTAGCGCTCGAATGAATGAAAAATATTTCTACACGCTAGAAATTGATGAAATGATTGTGGAAGAGATTGTTCGACAATTTTATCGTCCTGCGGAGGGTGTTCGGTTTGTTTTGCAAAAGACGGGTGATCTTTTGAATCGAATTCATCAAGAGGCGGTTTTGAATTTAAACCCACGATCGGGTTCGGCGATGAAAGCTTTTTGGCACCATCGAGATGAGGCTGGCAACTCCTTCATACGGCTTCGACTTCAAAAATCAAAGAAAGAAATTTTGATCGCTGGGCTTTTAGCTCGTGTTGAAGATCGAAGCCCGCTCATGGATAGTCAATCTCTTTCAAAGCTTCAAGGCATCGAAGAAGAGATCAAAGTATTTGTGTTCGGACAAGATGAGGCCGTTCGAATTGTTTCACGAGCCGTTCGAACGCGAGCATTAAATGCAAAATTGAATGTGCCGGGCCATGCACTTTTGTTGGGCTCGACAGGAACCGGAAAAACAGAAATGGGGCGCGCACTTGCGCAGGTTCTCTATGGGTCGAAGAATCGAATCAAGCAGTTCGGTTTAGGGCAGATTAAGAACGAGCATGACTGGGCGAATATTTTTGGTTCTCCGAGGGGAGTGATCGGCTCTGATAAGATGCCTCCTTTTGAACAAGCGCTACATGAGTTTCCGGAAGGGATGGTGATTATTCTCGATGAGATTGGGAATATGGGGGCTGATCCTACGATGCCATCGAGTGCTACACCTCGATCTGAGTTGTTGAAACGTCTCTATGATATTTTTGAAGAGGGCGTTTGGACGAGCCCCCTTGGAAAGACGTATGATTTACGGAAGCATTTTATCTTAATGACCTCAAATGAAGGGCAAGAATTTTTCGAAAATCTTCCCAATGATGATTTGAGGCAAGCCGAGTGGGAACGAATCAATGAGAGAGACTTCTTGCAAGGCTTACTTCGAGAGCATGGCTGGCCAGAGCCCTTGCTCGGTCGAATCGGAAATAACATTGCGTTGATGAAACCACTTCTTCGAGAAGAACAAATGAAAGTGGCGCAGAAAGAACTTGAGCGAGTCTTTGACCAACTGAAATCTTCATATGATTTTCAAAATTTAAGAGTCGCTGAAGGCTTTTATGACCGACTTTCAGAAAGCTTTTTTTCTCATTCTCGTGGCGGGCGCAGCTTGAGAGAGGTTGCTGAGAATGCTGTGGTGGATCTTGTGGGGCAAGTCTTGATCGAAAACTCTTTTCAACGAGAAAAACTCGCTGATGCCGAAATGATCTTAGACATATCTGACTCCTTTTCGGGGCGCTTTCGAAAACGTTCTAAAGACAGCAGTAAGCGAGAAGTTGTATTGAGTATTAAAATTATTTTTAAAGATCATTCGGAGGCGAACTATGAGATCGACCTCACGAGAGAGGCAAAGCCAAAAGTTTTAGCCGATTTTAGGTCGAGTCTCATCACGGCCTATCACGAAGCTGGCCATGCCGTAGTTAATCAGCCAGACTTGACTGGCGAGCGCGTGGGGTTCATTACCATTCGAGGTGAGGGTTATTATGGTGGGTATGTTCGCTATGAGACGGATGGTCATCTCAGCACTATTGATCGACCAAGTGTGATTGCTCGAATCGCACGAACTCTAGCGGGTCAAATTGCTCAGGAGTTAGCGGGCTTTCCGAAAGATTCAGGTTGGACGTCTGATCTTCGTCAGGCCAGAAGTATTGCTGAAAAAGCCATCGCACAATGGGGACTTTCAGAAGAGGCTTTAAAGTTTCCGGTCCAAGATGGTGCGGTGCTCACCCAAAATCCAGCCGTGCAAAAAGAGATTAGTTTGCTGGTAGAGGAAGGAAGGTTAGCTGCCGAGAGACTTCTTAAAGAGAGATGGGTTTTGGCTCGCATGGTAGCGACTGCTCTTGTGCAGCATGGTCATCTTGAAGTTGATGAGTTTTTGAAACTTCAAGAGCAGTCACAAGAAAAAGAGATTCAGGTTCAGCAAAAGCTAATCGGTCAAAGCGCTATTCCAAAGCGCTGGCGCTGCGCAGGCTTTTTGCAAATCTTGGCATCCCAATAAATTTTTCAATCAAGGCTGATCGAACTCACTAACAAGACTCAATCCTTGAAGCTTTTAATATCGGAATGAATTGCGGTGAGGCTGCGGGCCAGACGATTGTTCATTGTCATGTTCATTTGATTCCGCGGCGTTTGGGGAGACATTAAAGACCCTAAAGGCCGGGTCAGAGGCGTTATTCCAGAAAAACAGCATTATTCCCACTAAGCAAAATTGAATCATCTTG
>JBMTHG010000107.1:0-4856 GCA_049436045.1 Bdellovibrionota bacterium | reverse complement strand
TGCTTCGTAGGCATGTGCTCTATCCAGCTGAGCTACGGGTGCATCTTTTTAAACTTGCCTTACACTCTCGTCTCTCCGCTGGATAGAGCAACTCTTTTTCTTTGCACGCCTTTGGCGTGACCCAGCTGAGCTACGGGTGCATCTTTTTAAACTCGCCTTACATTCAGGCCTAGCCCCCGACACCAGACCCGAATCAAAGAGCGAAATCAAGAAAGTTTTTTAAGCGCTTCAAGCAACTCGGCACTATGTCCGTCAACCTTCACGCCCCTGAAAATCTTCGCTAATCTTCCCTCTCTATCAATAATAAAAGTCGATCGCTCAATTCCCATATAGGTTCGGCCATACATACTTTTTTCGACATACACGCCAAATGCCTCAGCCGCTTTTTTATCGACATCAGCCAAGAGCGGAAAATTTAACTGAAATTTTTCAATGAACTTCTGATGACTTACTTCATCATCAAAGCTCACGCCTAAAATAACCGCATTGAGATTTTCATATTGGCCCAGATCATCTCGAAACTGACAGGCCTCTTTCGTACAACCGGGAGTGTCATCTTTTGGATAAAAATATAAAACGATATTTTTGCCCTGATAATCCTGGAGAGAATGAAGCTTTCCGGATTGATCGCGAAGCTCAAATGAAGGTGCCATATCTCCTTCTTTTAGCTCTGGCTTTGTAAGCGTTTTCTTCGGTTCTAAAATCGCCACCTTCGCTGCCTTTGAAATCTTTGACTTTGTTGACGACTTCTTCGTCAACTTCTTCTTGGTTGGCGCTTTCTTCACCATTTTCTTCGCGGTTTTTTTCGCTGTTTTTTTCTTCGCTCCTGTTTTCTTTGAAGCTTTTTTCGCTAAGCTTTTTTTTGCCTTCTTTTTCTTCGACACTGTCTTTTTAGCAGTCTTTTTCTTTCTCATAGGAATCTTAGATCGCTTTCGAGATGCCTTTGATGTTTTCTTGTTCTTTTTTGTTTTTTTTGCAGCGGCTTTAGCCATGATTTGCTCCTTCAATCTACTTCTAAACCTAAATTGAATTTTTAAAAACTTGAGAAATTTAAATTTATCACTCATTTTTGCCAAATGCCGACAGGAATTCCCAGTGCAGAGCCATTCGTCTTAAGAGAGATCCGTGGATCAGATTTCTTTGACTTCGCTCAGCGAATTTTTACTCGAGATATGCGGCTTTTGAAGGCGGAAGAGGGCTTTATGTGTCTTTTGTTAGACCCCCAAGCCCGCCTTCTTGAACTTTTTTGGCTTTATCAGAGATCCCATGAATTGTTCGAGGTCATTCATCCCGCATCGAGTCACTCATGGAAAGAAAATGTAGAGCGATATCAATTCTCTGAGAAGTTTGAGATTGGTCCAGCTCAAAGCCTTCGCGTTCGCTGGGAAGATTCACCCCAACCCACAACATCGAGTCGAACGAAAATTTTAGATTCTAAGAGTTGGCTGGCTTCTTACAATCAAAGTCGACTTCTCTTTAGTCTTGGGGATTTTTCAAAAGAAGACCTGCTGAACTGGCAGATCTATCGATGGGAGAACCAACTGCTTCTCCCCTCAGAAGACGCCTCAAAATCTCGCCTCATCTTTGATTGGGGGCTTGAAAACTTTTGCGATGCCAATAAGGGCTGCTATGTCGGCCAAGAAATTGTAGAGCGCGTGAAAAGCCGCGGGGGAGCATCGGCATTTGAAGTCTTAAAGTGCCGTTGGCAAAGCCCCCCAGAGGCTGACGAGCCGATTTCACATCAGGAAAAGTCGGTCGGAGTTTCATCAAGCTCCTCGATACCGCTTGATGCAAAGACAGTTGGCAGCTTTGTTTTTACAAAGAAAGGACTCCTTAGCGGCGATCTCATCTTTGGCGAAATCTCGGGTGCGCAGGGTCAAATCGTCGCATCGCCGAAGACAAACTTTGTTACCTAAACCGACAAAGATGGGCTCATAAAAGCTTTTTTGAAGTGTAGGTAACAAAAGTTATCAGGGCCTAAGGCTCTTTAAAAACTTGGGTTTTTCGGCACACTCCTTGCTTCTTTGAATGCTGAAAATGCACTAGGGCCAATAAGAGGGAAGGGGTATGGTTGTCAGTGCTGTCTTTAAAGCGAATTTACCCCCTACTTTAAAGAATCCCCATGAGGGCACGACACCTACCCCCCTTTTTCTTCTCTGATAATGTTTTTAATGAAATCTTAGAAATGTGTTTGGACCCTCGTCACAAACCAAAACTAGGTACCGTTGCTTCCTTCCGAACCTGGCGGGTTTACTAGCCTAGCCTCGAGAGGGCCAAACACGGCTTCGACATTACCTCAACTGGCTTGAATTTCAATTCGATTATCCCGTTTGCTCCGCTTGCTCTTCTTTTTTGAGCTTTTTGCATCGAGAGTTGCAGATTCTTTCTGGCTAATGCTACTAATGTGACTGATTTAGCCGATGCGAAACACCTAGTTGGAGAGATGGGTGAGAGGCTGAAACCAACGGTTTGCTAAACCGTCGTGCGGGTAATACCGTACCGGGGGTTCGAATCCCCCTCTCTCCGAATTTTCAAAACTACCTCTGCTTATGACATGAATTTAAGATTGAAGAAGGCTCTCGACTCGTTGAGGCACTGGTCGATCATGCGCCTCAAAAAACTTTTCTTTATCGGCGAAAATTGCCTCTAAAGATTGATCAATTCTAGGACGCCTTGTTGGATCAATCTCTCGCGAGAGAGATTTCGGATTTTGTCTTTGGCCCTCTAAAGACAGAGCATTTTGATCTCGCACTCGAAGAGACTCTCGCTGCACTTTTGAGAGTCGGTTGAATTGCAAATGCGATTCGGCTGATCGGATTTTTGAGACAGCGCTTTTTTGTCTGCTCGCTCGAAGCTTATTTTCGACGGAATCAAAGGAGCCGAGACCTTCTTTAGACCTAAGACTATCCCAAATGAGTTTCAAATCTCTCTATCGTATCGAAAAAAACGACTTGATAGAATGCGTCAACCCATCGCGTTATCGGTCTAAACAGCTTAGATTTTTTTCTTATTCTTTCGATCTACGATACTTGGCAATACAAAAGCGAGAACAGTTAGAATTGCTACAGAGCATAAACCAAAAAAGAAAATATTATAAAGAATCTCATACTGTAGAGCCTGAGCTTCTTTCATGAGTTTATCGATCATAGAAAGCCACTAACATTTTTCAGCGAGAAGCTCAATCCTCGCCGCGCTCTTCTATCGAGAAGCCATACACAAAATCTCCGCCGGGCAAATCATCCGAATCCCCATCTAAACTTTGCCCAAAAGGATCTCTCCAGGCCTCGGCAAATAGTCTCAATTCGTAATTACCCGCCCTTAAGCTCTCAGAAAGCTCCAAAACAATCTCATTGGTTCCTAATTTATAAGGTCGCGACATTTCGAGAGCGACCTCTTCGCCGTCTTCATGAAGCAAACTCCAGAGCCTCTCGCTCTCAAAAGAGCTCTCACTAAAGATATCTCGAGTAGCCACTCGAAGCGCTCGAACTTTTCCTCCTAGGGAATCCAACTCGACCTTCGAAAATTGCGGAGGCCGATGCTTGAAAGTGACACCTGCAAAAGCGTTTACTCGTCCTGCTCCTAAATACCCAATCCAGCTTGAATTTTTTTCATCAATATTTTCAGAGGATTGAAACAATCGCGCAGCCACCTGATCGCGACTCCAGTGCGGGTGCACCGACCAAATCAGGGCTGCGACTCCCGCCGCCATCGGAGCGGCCATGCTTGTTCCGCTCATGGAGGAGTAATCGTTTCCAGGAACACTCGACCAGATGTCAGAGCCAGGCGCACAGATATCAACGCCTCGACCATAATTGCTAAAGCCACTCTTCACATCTTCTAATCCCTCTCTTACTTCGGTGCTGCAAACCAGAATCAATTCATCGATTTGCTGACGTTTGGGATTCAGTGCATTGGAGTTACCAGCAGAATTAAAGTGCATAGCACCTTTGCTATAAACGTAGGCAATCGCCTCCTGAAACACGGGATCATTCACCATATAATCAATGTTGTAACTGGTAGTGATGATTCTTGCCCCGTTATCCACAGCATAAGCATACGACTTAGCAATGATGGCTGATGTCCATGTGTTCGAACCATAAAATCGAATCGGCATGATTTTGATCTGAGGTGATACGCCAATGAGCCCCACTGAATTATTCGCTGCAGCGATGATACCTGCGACATGCGTGCCGTGATCTCCGCCTGACCAGGATGAAACGGGTCTTGGATTGTTGTCACCAGAGGAAAAATCCCAACCCTGAACATCATCGACATAGCCATTGAAATCATCATCGAGATCATTATCTGGAATTTCGTGGGGATTGATCCAAATGCTCGGAGCCAAATCTTCATGATCGATATCGACGCCGTCATCAGTCACGGCCACAATAACTTCTTGCGATCCCAGGCTTAACATCCATGCCAAAGGGCTCTGAATAATATCATGATGCCGTTGTCGCCCGAAAAGCGGATCGTCTGGTGTATAAAATTCTCTTGCTTCACCTTCATATTGATAATTCGGTCGAATCCATTCTACCTGAGGCAAAGCCTCTAAGCGCCTTGCGGTGGCCTTCAAAGCACTCGTGCTCTCCTCTTTCCATAAAATCAGAGTTCTAAATTCCGACCCCTCAGGTCGACTGGTTAAGACTTCCCAACTTGAATTTTTAATAAGCTTTCTCGGCTCACGAAAAGAAGCCTCCAGATGAAGATCTTCTGCACTTAACACCTGCCCTCGGGTCTTAAGTGAAATGATGGCCTCATCTTTTAATTGAACTTTTTTTATGCCTCTCGCTTGCTGGCCAAACTTAGTTGCTGAAAACACCGGCAAAGAAAATAAAAAAAGAAAAAGCGAAATC
>JBMTHG010000106.1:0-4906 GCA_049436045.1 Bdellovibrionota bacterium | reverse complement strand
GCGTTCGATGGGCTCGACAAAAACAATAAAATTAATATTGAGTGGTAGGGCGCGAATCTCAAAACTTCCATCAGTACTCGTTCGAGTTTGTGAAAGCCCGCTGATCGCCGCCGTGATGCTCGTGTTCTCCAAGATACTTGAATTTTCTTGAAGGCTAAAAACCGAAACTTGAGCTCCTCGAAGAGGCGCTCCTTCATGATTAAAAACCGCACCTCTTAAAATGCCCCCCTCATTTGTGCTTGGGTAAAGGTTTTGAAGTGCGATCACATCATCGTATGCCAGAGCAATCAGGTAGCTGCCATTTCCGATAACTTTTGGGTACATGGTGGCGGAGGTAAGGGTCTCGTCGCTTGAGTTGTCATCGCTCACTAAGGAGTGCGCAATTCCAAAAAAATGCCCCAATTCGTGAGTAAGAATTCCAGCGGGGTCATAGTAATCCCCATTCACGTAGTCGTTATAATTCATCGCATTTAAGATAACGTCGGCGTCGACAATCACCAGTTCACCATCTTGAACTTCAAGACTTAGCAACGTAAATCCAAGTACGCCTCTTGGCAAATCGACTCCGTCATCATAAACGCTATTGAAGAAGATTTGATTAACCCCATCATTGCCTCCATAAGTTTGTCCCATATTGGGGCCGCAGCTGGAATTCGCCGTCGCCGTGCCAAGCGAGACGGCACTGCCTAACGTGGAGCTGTTCCACGAGCTAATTGCATCATTGAGATCAGCTAGAATTTTTTGTTTCCACTCTGAGTCCGTGAGAACTAAGTTGCCGTTAGATTGTCTAAGCTTCGTATTTTGAATCGCTGTTCCACCCGTGCAAAGAACAATATTCACGGGAGAGTTCTTCCACTTGGGATGCTTGATTTCATCGGAGCTTAAGCCGGATTCCTCATAGCGAATGTCATTGCCGTTCTTGCTGACAAACTCAGAAAGAAAAGCGAAGCCATAAGCCTGAGGCAGCCAGAAAAAGCTAACGAAAATGAACTGAAAGAATCCTCGCAAAAAAAATCCTCCCCCGAAGAATCTAATCTTACTTTTTAATCTTGTCTTTTGACTCAGTCTCTTTCTTTATTTGTTCGATGCTGTGCTGAACTTTCAACTTGTAATCTTCCCAAGATTCTCGGTCTGAACTTTGCAGGCTAGAAGCTTCATCGGTTGGGTTAGGGGAAGATCGTCGTCGGGATGGAGCTAAATTTTCCTTGATATAAAAATCGCCTTCTGAGTCTTTCTGAAGTTGCTGTGGGCGCCAATCAACGAGTGAATAGAGACCCTCTGTGGGAGAAGAAGAAAAGCTAATGATTAGAAAAGTTCCAACGGTAGGCGGTGGCGCCACTCCTGCAATTTTCACTTGCGCGCGAGATTGGGCTTTGCCCGGCCACAAAACTTGAACGTGCTCAGATTCTTTCCGGTCTTTTTCGCTTTTTGCGCAATCTATGATTTTAAAGTCGATAGGCGTGGCTGACGAAAAAACCTTTCCAGAAATTTCGATGAGGCCTCGCGATTCGACTAAGCAAATATTTTCGGCTTGCTGATACTGAAGTTCAGGGGCGACTTCTCGAAAACTTGTGGCGAAACTCAAAGTCACTGAGCTAAGCGTCAAAGACAAAGCGACAAGAAAAAATGCAAAAATACGGGCCACTTCAGAAGTATATCAGAATCATCTTTTCAATTTAAGAGTCTGCGGGCAAAGTAGAGAAACATGAATCGATTTAGCCTCTTAGCTTTGATGTGGATTTTGATGTACCCTCAAGAGGAAGTTTTGGCTCAAACTTTAGAAGAAGAGATTTTGATCGAATCCGATCAGCGCCCCTCAGAGAATCGAGCTTCGACCTCGTTTGCGACTGAGAAAGAGAAGCTTTTGAATCAATTAAAATCTGAGATCGAAGCCAATGTTTTGCCTGCGGATGTGAAGAAAATCAGAGGAAATATTTCGAAGCTCGGAAGTTATAATTCAAAATGGTCTGCGGAGGCGGCTGAGTTTTTAACAACGAATGCTCTTTTGGTAGAGCTTTTTCTATACGACTATGTTCGGGTGAAAAACAAAAGACTGAACTCGAAGATCATTGATGTTTTAATGCAGTTTGATAATTTTCAGTTTCCACTGGCTCCGCTTTATTTTTCATCAGACCTTGTAGTCAACGAAGAGAATTTGTCGGGAGTTTTGCCTCTGATGAAAAAAGTCATCATTCGGCACCCAGATTTTTTTGATGTCTATTGGTCTTGGCTGTCGACGCAAGACCTCAGTGAAAATCAAAAGCTTGATTTTTTAAGAATGGCCTGTAAGAGCGGCTCGGTTTTTTCTTTGGATTTAAGATCTCAAATCGAGGCTCTGTCGCAGGCTAGCCAGCCGCTTTGGGCTGAGGTGTTTTTGGGTGAAGTGCAGCGATGTCTGAAGGGCCTGTAATCACAGAGTCAAAGCTCGGAAAAAAGACGAAAGCTAAAATTGTTGTCAGCGATCTGCATCTCGGAGAGGGGCGCCGGAATTGGGACGGCAGTTTAAATTTTTTGGAAGACTTCAGCGTCGACTCTCGTTTCGCTGAGTTTTTAGATTATTTTTCAAAAGCCTATGATGAAGTCGAGTTGATTTTAGCGGGCAATACTTTTGAAATGCTAAGATGCCATGCTCTTGAGGATTATCCTGACATTCTTTTCGAAACTTATGCGTTAGAGTTGATTCGATTGGAATTAGATGGGCATCCGATATTTGTCGACGCACTTCGAGAGTTCATGAAAAACCCCAGTCATAAGTTGGTCTATTTGATGGGAGAGGCTGATGTGGGAGCTTTGTGGCCCAAAGTTCAAAATGAGATTCGCACGCGCATTTCAGAAAGAATTGAATTTCTCAATAACGATTATTTTTTTGATGGCATCTATGTGCAGCACGGGCATCAATATGACTCCATCTATTCCATGAACACTTCTGATGCTTTTAAAGAGGTAGACGGACTTCCTGTTTTAAAACTGCCTTGGGGAGCATTTTTTAATGCCCATTTTATTCAGCCACTACGTCGAATTCGGCCCCAATTTTACCGAGTGCGGCCGATGAGACTTTATCTCGTTTGGGCTTTGTTTTTTGAGACTCGATTCTTTTTTCGTATTGTCGGACAGTTTTTGAGAATGTTGTTTTCGGCGAGCTCAAAACGGCTATATCCCGGTACAAATTTGGTAGAGATTTTCAAACTTTTTTCTCAAGCCGCTGACTCGGAATCTCTCGAAAACTATGCCGAAGTGCTTTTGACATCGGATGAATTTCAAAAAGTGATTTTCGGTCATGCGCACATTCCAAATTATCGTCAGTTTCGAAACGGAAAAGAGTATTTTAATTGTGGATCCTGGACGCGAAATTTAAGTCTCGATGTTCGATCGCTTGGCGCATCGCATCGATTAACTTATGTTCTGATTGAATATCGCAATGAGCCAAGTTTGCCCCAAGCTAAGCTAATGGAGTGGAAGGGGCGACATCAAGTCGTTGAAGACTATTCTTAGATCATTTCTTAGTTCATTTTTTAACACTCTTTCTGCTGTTCGAGAAAAGTTTTAGATTTTATGATGTTAGGTGGGGGAGATTGAATTTATGGACTTTTGCCCAAATAAGTTTTCTGGAAGAGAAGTTGTCGTCGTGGGAGGGGCTCGAACCCCTTTTGCCAAAGCGGGAACGGCTCTTGCGCATATTTCAGCAGTAGAGCTCGGTGTAAGAGCTTTTCAAGAAGCTGTTGAGGGAGCCAACATCGACTATGCATCGATTGATCAAGTTGTGATCGGCAATGTGGCGCAGCCTCACGATGCTGCGAATATTGCTCGCGTGATTGCGCTCTATGCGGGCACTCCAAAATCTACTCCCGCTTTTACGGTTCAAAGAAATTGTGCGAGTGGTTTAGAGTCGATTAGTCAGGCGGCTTTGCAGATTTCATCAGGCCAAGCAGATGTGGTGGTTGCTGGAGGAACTGAAAGCATGAGTCAGATTCCTCTTTTGTTTTCTGAACCTCTGAAGGCTGAGTTTTTTGGCTTTGTATTTGCGAAAACTATGGCACAAAAACTCGCAGTGCTGCGAAAATTCAAACTCGCCGATCTAAAGCCGATCGTCGCTTTGGAGTCGGGTCTGACAGATCCGATTTCAGGAATGAATATGGGAATGACGGCCGAGCGATTGGTGAGAGATTTTGATATTTCTAGAGAGGAGCAAGATCGATTTGCTCTTCGCTCTCATGAGCGAGCGATTGCTTCTCGGGCGAAACTCAAAGAAGAGATCGCGCCTGTGTATATCTCGCCCAAGTTTAAAGATCATGTGGAGTATGATTTGGGGCCTCGAGAGGGTCAGAGTTTAGAGCAGCTGGCAAAGTTAAAGCCTTATTTCGATCGTCGCTATGGTTCTGTCACCGTCGGAAATGCCTGCCCAGTGACCGATGGCGCGGCCATGCTTGTTTTGATGAGCAAAGAAAAAGCTCTCGCTGAGGGCTTGCCGATTTGGGGCACGATCAAGAGTGTTACGTTTTCGGGCTGTGAGCCCAGCCGAATGGGCTTGGGGCCTGCTTTTTCTTCTCCGATGGCACTCGAAGCTGCCGGTCTAGAGATGAAAGACATGCAAAGAGTTGAGGTCAACGAGGCCTTTGCCGCTCAAGTTTTGGCCTGCCTAAGAGCCTTTGAAAGCAAGGAGTTTGCTTCGAAGCACTTAGGAAGAACAGAAGCCATCGGTGCGGTTGATCCTGAGATTTTAAATGTGAATGGTGGGGCGATTGCTCTCGGACACCCTGTGGGAACCTCGGGCACTCGTTTGGTGCTGACGCTCTTGAAAGAGCTGGAGCGTGAAAATCTTAATACAGGATTAGCCACTTTGTGTATTGGCGGCGGCCAAGGCGGAGCATGTGTGGTGGAGAGAGCTTAATATGAATCAAGTAGCGTT
>JBMTHG010000105.1:0-4935 GCA_049436045.1 Bdellovibrionota bacterium | reverse complement strand
CTCAATGAAAATGAAAAAGAGCTAAGGCAGAAGCTTGTGGAGTTTTTACAAGCTGATTTATCTCTTGTTTTAGAAATTCGAGATAGAAATCTTTCGCTTCAAGATTTGATCTCTGAAAATCAAGCCTCAATGGCTCAACTGGTCGGGCTAAGCTTTGAAAGAGCCTCGATTCAAGAGCTTCTGGCTTTAAAATTTCTATCTCAAAAAAATTATTGGGATCAAATGCTGACCCGCTCGGGGTCTTTGAATTCACAAGATCTTTTTGTGTGGCTATCTGAAAACTTTGAAGCCGGTTCGGATCAAAATTTTGGAATTCTAGATTTTCAAAAAATGGCAGAACTCATCGATAGTTCAGATGCCTTGGCCATCTCAGATTCTGTTGTTCCCCAAATTTGGGGAGAAGATTGGCAAAAACACTTGGGCTCAGATTTGTCCCCAACACAGATGATGGCCTTAGGCATGGAAGACACAAAGGCGGTACTCGATTTTTTAGTGGATCATCAAAGACGTATCATACCCTATCTGTCGGGAAGCCTTGGCTATTTTTCTGGGCCTTTGAGTTTAGATAGGAGCCTAAACCGCGCCTTTGAAGTTAACCATGAGGGCCTCGATGTTCTTCAACGATGGAATATTCCCACTCATCCGGAGCATGTTTCAAAGCTTTTAAAGGTGGGAGATCGAATCGCTTGGAAATTTTATGTTGAAGCCTATTTAGCTCAGTTGGAGAAATCGGAAGAGTCAAAGAAGCGAGAAGAATTTAAAAAATCAGACAAGTTTCCACCGGCTGAAGTCACAAGATGGCTTTTCGAAAAAAGTCGAATAGAAGATTTGGATTTGTTTCTCCTCGAGGATCGAGATTCTCGAGAAGTAGCGTCAAAGATGAAGATTTTTGAAACTGATGAAAAAGAGCAGATTTATGCGACGCATACTGAAAAGGATTATCTCGCACAACTCTCAAGCTTTTTCGAGAAAGCTTTTTTTGAGGCCATAAATTCCTCACTAATGGCCTATGATGAATTTCTGATTGATTTTTTTGGAAGTCAAAAGAAAGAGAACACAAAACAGGTTTTAGGATTTTTTCAGGGGGAGCCCCCATCGGGTAATCGAGCCATAGAAAAATTTTTAAATCTTTTGGGATTTGAACTGGGAGAAATTAGCCCTCCGTCTTTCATTCGGCAGACACTAAAAATGATTCAGAAAGAAAATCCCAAACTTTGGAGTGACTTTCAAGATGCAGCGACCAAATTTTTTCAAGAAGCCCATTGGGTTAAATTCGGGCCTCTATCGGAGGAAGATTTAAGTCAATTAACTTACGCTTCAAAAGATCCTGAAGTTTCCCATTATCTTTTGGGCTATGACTCCTCGGGGCAATTGAAGGAAGGAGAAGAGTTAAGCCAAGAGACGGTCGAGATTCTTTTGAAGAAATTAAATCATGAGCCAAAAGATTACGATCTGAAAAAAGTTCAAGCGCAAATGAATCGCTTGCGAAAGTTTATTCTTTCGGCTCAAGAGCTGTTTCCAGCTTTTCAGGCCTCTTTGTCACAAAATCTTATTCAATATTTATCTTTAGAGCTTCTTGAAAAAGCCAATAAAGATGATGAGCTGATCGAAGAGCTTCTCGTTGACGACCTAGATCGTCAATTAGATCAACGACTTTCTGAATTTCAAGGCATAATCATCGATTTAGGAATGTCATCAAATTCTGAGTCGAATGAGGAGTTCGAGGCACTATTTCGTGAGTTTTCAGCCGATTTAAAAGCGGCAATTTTAGCGAATGAAATCAATGCTGACTTATTTTTTGAGTCTTTGAATGCTTTCATGCAGGCGGTGATATTACCAAGGTCAGTTTCTGGCCATCCCATTTCGCAATTGAATGATGAGTCATACCAGGAATTGGTGAAGAATAGTTTAGCGAGTCTAAGAGAAGTTTTAAAATCATTAAATTCAGACTCGTCGGTTGAGCAGTTTCTCAATGTTTTATCGATGAGTCCCAAGAAATCTTTCAATGCCGAAATGTTAGAAAAGTTTCAAAAAGCCTTTCCGGTGAGTGAAAATCAAATGTCGCTTCGTTCCATCTATTCTGAGGCGGGCGAATCTCAAGGAGTTCGATTTGATGATTTGGTCGCTAGTTTCGATTCTGAAATTTCTGTTTTGTTTAAAGAAGGTCAGGCAAAGAAGGCTCGGATGGCGCGTCGAGCGATTCCCTTTGATGAAGTCTTTGCAAGCACCGGTTCGGTGGAAGAGAGCTTAACGAATCTTGATCGAATTGTACCAAGTCTCGAGAGGAGCTTTGATTTTCTCAATGAAAAGAATCCAGAGTTTTTTATGCGATCTCAGAGGGAATCATCTGTTTCGGATTTGCTCACATTTTTGCTCGGAGAAGAGGACTATCGATTTCTCTTTTCAAGGCTTAAGACTCAGGATCGGTTTCTTGTAAATCAATCTGTTCGCCTCCTTCTTGATCAGTGGAATAAAACTCAGATCAAAAACTGGGGTAATTCAAATGAAAAAATCTATTCTGAAATATTCGAAGAGTTTTTCAAAGTGGCGATTAAAAATCATTTTGAAGCGATGATAGCGGTAAACGAAAGTCTGAAAGAGCTCGAAGGAGTCGATAATCCGGCATTAATCGAGTCGTTAAATGATTCAATTCGACAAAAAATGAATGAATCTTTTAGTCGAGAGGCTTTTGAGTCTTTTCTCTCAAAAATGGAAGTTCCTCGATCGCAAAGAGAAGCGCTTTTATCAGACTCAAACCTGGAGTTTAATTTGCAGTCGTTGAAAAACTTAAACTCAAGTTTGAATAGCGTCTTTAATGCATTAACGATGGCGGCTACACGAGTGGATGGGGAGGCTTATCGAAAAGAAGCCGTGGCCGCGATTCTTCCGAAAATGAAAGAGGCTCTAGAGCTTCCATCGACAATCAATCGTTCGAATATTCCCAATCAAAAGCCGATCAATTTTGATCTGTTACTTGAGGGCACGAAAAATAGAATCAAGGCAGATCTGGAGGAACAATACGATCGGATCAAAATGATGAGAGCGGAAAGGACGCGAATCGATTCGAGTTTTGTTGGTAGTCTCGTAAAAGATATCGGCTATATGTTTTGGGATGGAGTGAAGGGAATGGGGGCCGAAGCTTATCGGCTTGTTCTCGAAAATCTACTTGTTAATTCTGTGGCCGCTTTTGGAGGTTATTCTACGGGTTCTGATGTGGCTCGAAGTCTTGCTGAGAGTCTTGGTTTAGAAAATGTGAGCAACTTTTCTAAAGAAAGAATCTTGCGAGGCTCGGATGATGTTTTAAGCGAAGTGCTTGCTGATGGAATGGGGCTTTTCATCACGGCAATTTCATTTGGTGGATTAAAGGCGGCGAGTCTTGGTCTTCAAGGAGGCTCAAAAGCGATTCAAAGTGTTTCTAGGCCAGGATTTAATCTTGCGGGAGCTCAGAGTCGTTTGGCCGCGAGCCGTTTTGGCTCGTTTATGACGAGAGAGCGATATTTTGGTGGTTTTCGAGGTGCAGCGTCTCAGAGGGCGGTGGCGGCAGGAGTTCAGACTCAGGCAGCACGTTTTGCTGCCAACCCCGTGGCACGAGCAAGTGCTGAAACTGCGCTGGCTCGAACAGGAAGGGCTCTCAGTGATCAAGCAACTCGATGGTCTCCACTCCTGGGCGCGGTAGCGAAAAATACGGCGCCCCGTCTTCTCATCGATTCTGCTCTGATTGCGGGAGTAGCTTTAGGGGGGCAGTATCTCGCTTATGGCAGTTTAGAAAATCTGGGTGAAGGTTTTGGTGAGCACTTTGCGCACGGTATAGGTTTTATGGGCGCTCTTTCTTTGATTCATTTGAGTCTTCATAAGTGGCCGATGCCAAATCGTTTGCTCTCAACGATCTTGATTAACTATATCGTGAAAGACGCCTCAAGAAACGTCACTCAAAGCTTAATGGTCGAGAGTGAAAGCTTTCGAGATCTGTTAAATGTCGCCTTTGGAGACTCGAATCTTGAATTAAAATCGAGGGAATATGATCGTCTTCCCGAGGATTATTGGAAGCGAGTCGGAGCACTTTCTAAAGCCATTCCGGACGAAGAAAAATGGGCTCAATTGCCCAATGGAGAAGAGCTGCTCACTCAATGGGCTGAAGATCAAAATCGAATCATGGCAGCGATTTCTGGAAGCTTTATTGTGGGCTTGATTGCGGGAAGCCCACTAGTCGGAAGGGCTCTCGATCGAGTGACTTATCAAAAGCTGATGGCCTCTCAAGGCAAACCTTCAGCGCAGTCGAGGGTTTTGGAGACTTTAGCGCAAGCCTATGGAGGAAATTCTCAAAGATATTACGACTGGGCGAAGCGAGATCGTCTGAAAACTCTTCGAGCAGAAGAAATGAAAAAGCCTGAGAAAGAAAGAAGATCAGAGCAAGAATTAGAAGTTTCAGCAGAGCAGTTTGTAAAAGAGAATTTTCCTATAGTTTACGAAGAAGTTCATCCCGAACTGATGATTGAAAGACTTGCTCGACTTTGGACGATGCAAGGTCGACCAATGGAGCGACTTCGAGCCGAAGCCGAAGCGAGCGTACGATTTCATTACGAACGAATTTATAATGAAATGAACGCTGGAGCGATGATGAACCCCCTTCTTCGTGCGCATATGAAAAATAATCGTGTATTGACGGTGGAAGAGGCGATTAAAAAGTTTAACGAAGCTTGGGATTCGGGAGTGAAGCAGGGTCAAGCCCTTCGAACGGCTGAGTTTGAAAGATTGGATGGAAGGCCCGGAAAAATTTCGGAATATTTTGACGCTTTTCAGGCTCTTGGTGATCGCTTGGATTCTTTCTTGAGAGTCGAAGGAAAATCTGAAGCCAGCGCAAAAGATCTGCATAAGATTTTGCTAGAATTCAATATTGATTCCAACACCCCTCTCGGGCAGATGCTTATTCGAGAG
>JBMTHG010000104.1:0-4939 GCA_049436045.1 Bdellovibrionota bacterium | reverse complement strand
GCTTTAAATTTTTATTTTTTAAAGCCTGAAGTTTTAAAATCTATGGATTTTTCTGATTTTAAGTTCGGGATTGAGAAGCTTGATTTTCTGAGGCCAACTCGCTTCATTTGTCTATTTCATCCGGCGCATCATGTGCGCGAAGAAGAAATTGTTTCTCATAAAAACTTAGAAAATCAATTTTTGACTGAAATGATTGAAAAATCTCAAGAAGATATAGATTTTTCGAGTCAATCTAATGATGTTTTACAAGGCGTCATTCAAACGTTTCAAAACTTAGAAACTTTGATGAAAAATCCAGACCCTCGAATTTTGAAAAAAATAAGCAGTGAAAACCCAGCTTTTATTTTGGGGGCGGGTGAATCACTTGAGAGTCATATTGAGTTTATAAAAGACTATCAATCAAAGGCCGTGGTCATTGCGCCAGATACGCTTGCAGGAAGGCTGAAAAAATTTGGAATCGAGGTTGATTTTTATTCATCGATTGAGAGAGGGTTCGCTGTTCAAAGGTTTTTTGAAAACTGGCAAGGTCAACAAGATTCAGCGACCCTAGTAGGCACGAGTTGTCTCGTACCAAGAATCTATGAGTTGTTTTCTAATCAAAAAGTAATTTCATTCGTCTCTGATGATGCTCATGCTGCGCTGCCTTTAAGAAGAGGAATGCTCAACCATGGGCATAGTTGCGTTGGGCTTTCGATGAGTCTAGCGAGTGTGTTGGGTTGTCCAGAAGCCTATCTGATGGGCGTTGATCTATCTTATTCTGCTGATTTTAAATCTCATTCGTCAATCGCCCCGTATTATGAAAGTCAATTTGCAGACATCAGCCTGAAGATGAGGGAGAAGGAAAAAAATATCTCGTTTGCGAATGCTTATGATGGGAGTCTTTTAAAGACAGATCCTTATTGGCTGCTTTTTCGTCAGGAATTTGAAGATATCGCGAGAAAATCGAAAACAAAATTTCTGAATCTTGCAAACAAAGGTCTTTTATTGAAAGACATTCCGTTTCATCCAAAAGATTTGATTCGATCGCAACTTCATTATCTTAAAACAAAGCAGATGACGAAAATTTCAGATCATTTGTATGACCGAGATTCAGAGGCTCGCGAAGACTTAAAAAATCTTTCGAAAAAATTAGAAAAAATGAGTGTGCAGCTCGAAAAATCTCAAAAAAGAAATCTTGAACTTCAAAAGCTTGCTTTAACCTCTGATCCGATGACTTCAAAATTCTTTGAAGCTGTTTTTCGAAACTCTTGGGCCATCATGGATTTTAAATCAGATCAAAGCTTAGATATTGCGGAAGAAAAATTGGAGTTTGATCAGCAGCTTGACGAGCTCTCTGTGGTTTGCGATCAGGCTTTGGGCTCTGCTTCTAAGCTCTTGAAATCGACGGATAAGTTATATTAAGAGCCGCAACTTTTTTTGCGAAGAAGAATCAGATCTTAGCTCGGCTCTTCAATTGAAAAAATTCACGCTATAATTAAGTAAACAATTTTATCTGGGGGCGGGGGTTTTGTTTAATCTTCATGTAAAGCTTATTTTGGTCGTGCTTGTTATTATTTTAACAAGTTTTGCCACTGTGGTTTTTACGAATACCCAGATTATAAAAATCGACAAGCGCAAGTCGTTGGAGTTCTCCAACCGCCAAATTTCAGAGATGATCTCTAAGACCGTGAACTTTCGGATGAAGGAGTATCGTCAAGAGCTGCAATCGCTCGCTAAGGCCTATGCTTCAAATGATGAGTTTAAAATTGAAACAGATTTTTTCCCTGATCATATTTGGATCAATATCATTAACTGGGAGGGAGATCGAAACTTTGAATGGTTTGCCAAAGATCGTCTCGATCGGCTTGATATCAGCACCGACAAGCTTCTCGGCAAGCGCAATGAGTTCGCCTTAATTGATGAGGTGAAGCAGATTCTCAGTCGAGCCGACGAGTGGGTTTTATATAACTCCACCGTTGATCCTTATCTTCCGACGTTTTTACTCGCCTCAGCTTATAAGCCCTATGAAGATCAATCGCCGACTCATATTGTTCTGGCAGAAATTTCAGGCGAAGCTCTTTTCAATCAGCTTCATCCAAAGCTTGGGCAAGACCTGATCTTGATGGATTCAAATTCCAATATTTTATACTCATCAAAAGAAAACTGGGATCCAACTCGTATCTCGCTTGATGACAATCAAATTTTGAATCGACTCAAGGAGCTAAATTTGGGCTCACGAGTGATGGAGACCATTGAATATCGAGATCGTGAGCCACAGTTAACATGGATTCATCGACTGACAGTGGGTCAAGGCTTGGCCTTAGTTCTTCAGGAGCCCGATTCAGTTTTGTTAACAGGACAAAAAGAGATTCAGTGGAAAAGCTTTTTAGTTGGAATTTTTGTTGTTTCATTGGCGATTACTTTGATCGCGCTCTTTGCCACACAGATCACTTCACCGCTTAAGAATCTTATTTCGCTGATGGAAAAAGCGGGTAAAGGGGAATTTACGGGAAGGATTAAATTTAAGTCACGAGATGAAATCGGAAAGTTGGCGAAAGTGTTCAACAAGATGCTTGGAGATTTAACCGATCGCGATCGTCAGATTGAAAATGCGAAAGAAAAACTTATTCAGTCTGAGAAGATGTCGGCCTTTGGTCAGATGTCTGCTGGAATTGCTCATGAGGTGAAAAATCCGCTCGCCGGAATCTTGGGTTATGCGCAGATTGCTAAAAAGAAAGTCGAAGGCCAGCCCGACATTTTAAACTATCTCGAAATCATTGAAAAAGAGACCAATCGTTGTAAGGAGATTGTCGACAATTTGATGAAGTTTGCGAGACAAGAGAAGGCTGTTCTCTCTCGCATCGATCTCAACAAGGCAGTTAAAGATTCAGTTCGATTAGTCGAGCATCAATTAAGTGTGGCGGGCATTAAGATTGTTCAGCGCTATGCCGCTGAATCTAATCCTATTTATATTCAAGGAAACACAAATCAATTGCAGCAAGTCATGCTCAATCTCATGCTCAATGCTCAGCATGCTATGGAAAACAGCGGAACCCTCACCGTAGAAACTCTGCTAGATGAAGAGAAGCAACTCGTGAGCGTTGCGATTGGCGATACGGGTTGTGGAATGACAGAAGAAGTAAAAAATCGAATTTTTGAGCCCTTTTTTACGACGAAGGGCGTCGGCAAAGGAACGGGTCTAGGTTTATCGGTCAGTATTGGTATTGTGAAAGATCATCGAGGATTGATTGAAGTAGATTCCGCTGTGGGTGAGGGCACCACGTTTAGAATTTCAATACCGATTGACAATGAGGCAGATGGATCAAGTGAGAAGGAGGCGGCAGCGTAGTTTATGGAAGTCTCCTATGACAAATCCAAGGTTAAGGTTTTAATTGTTGATGACGAGAATTCAATTCGAGAAATGCTCGCCATCACTCTAAAAGAAGATGGTTGGTCAGTCGACACGGCGGCAAACGGACGAGAGGCCGCAGAGCGAATCACGGCTGAAAAATTTCATATCGTCATGAGTGACATCAATATGCCTGAAATGACGGGCATTGAACTTTTGCAATTTGTGAAAGAGAAGCGCCCGACGACAGAGTTTGTCATTATGACTTCGCATGCCACCCTAGATACGGCGGTGCAGGCTGTGAAGCTCGGTGCTTATGATTATCTCAATAAGCCCTTTGATGATCTTAATGTGGTGACTCAAAAAATATCTTCAGTGGCAGATAAGATTTTATTGAGGCAGCAAAACCAAGAGCTGATGAGACGGCTTAAGATCGCGACTCACGACTTGAGGAGATTAGTTTCTTCGATGACGCTTCTTAGTGGCATTCTTGATCTTGAAGAATTGAAATCAACTTGTATTCAAAACTTTCCCGAGCTTTTTGATGACAAAGAAATCAAGGCCGCATGGTGGTCTTTTGAAGAAGATCAGTGGCTTCTAAAAAAAGCGACGCCAAGCGTGGAGAGCTTTGATGGTCTTAAGATTGTAAATGGGGAATTGCAATCAGAAGGCGATCTGAAAAATATGAAGCTTCAGTTTTTCGAATATGAAAAATCAAAAACAGATGCCATTGTTTTTGAAAACACGAAAGAAGCTTTATCAAAACTGTTTCTTCATCAGTTGGCGCTTTGCTATCAGAAAGTTCTTTTTCATCGCGAGATCGCAAGTCTAGCCAATAAAGACGGGCTCACAAAAATTTATAACCATCGTTATTTTCAAGAGCGCTTGCAACAAGAGCTCGCTCTCGCTCAACGACAGGGTGGGGCCGTTAGCCTTTTGTTGATGGATGTTGATCATTTCAAAAATTTTAACGATACAAATGGACATCCCGCGGGAGATGAAGTTCTACGCCAGATGGCCAAACTCCTGAGTCGAAAAGAGGGGCAGAAAAATAATGAATCAGGAATCGCTCGAAGAGAGGCTGACATCGTGGCTCGCTATGGAGGTGAAGAGTTTGTGATGATTCTGCCGTTTACTCCGCACGAAGGGGCCTTGGTAAAGGCTGAGCGAATTCGAGCTGCCGTTGAGACGCATGCGTTTGAGCATCGAGAAAAGCAGCCGCTGGGTTTTGTGTCAGTCAGTATGGGAGTGGCGACTTATCCTGAAAATGGAAAAACTCCCGCTGAGTTGATTGAGGCCGCTGATAAAGCACTTTATGAGGCTAAGAAAGACGGGCGAAATCGTTGGAAGAGCGCCAAGCCATTAGAAGAGTTTCAGGCGGCTCCTGCTGATTCTGCGGTGACTGAAGAAATGCCGATACCGGAAGAGGTGCAAATATCTGAGGAGCTTATGGCGGCACCCGAATTGCCGGCCGCTGAAGCTTCAATCTCGGAGGCTGAAATCGTTGAAGAGGTGGCAGCAGCTTCTGCCGAGTTGCCAGTTGTGGCTGAAGCACCAGTTGTTGAAGAGACTCCGGTTGTTGCCGAAGCACCAGTTGTTGAAGAGACTCCG
>JBMTHG010000103.1:0-5174 GCA_049436045.1 Bdellovibrionota bacterium | reverse complement strand
CTCTTGAGCCTTCTTTACTGTGATTCGAGCTTTCACGATCTTTGTATGAATACTTCGAAGAGAGACTGGCCAATCTGAATGAGATCTCCGTTTTTCACTTCTTGGGCAGAGATTTTTTTGCCGTTAAGATAAGTTCCATTGGTGCTTCCTAAATCTCGAATCATGACCTGCGTGCCGGCCATGATTTCGATCGCGCAATGCTTTCGAGATAGATCAAGATCATTGATCCGAACATCTACATCTTTTCGACCAATACTTGTGACGGGTTGAGTGCAAATAATTTCAGACAGCTCTCCGGGAGCTTGGCGTACTTTTAGAATCACTTTCACTTTTGGAATGAAACTGGGCTCTGAGTCATCAGCTTGAGCGGGATGGTCCCACTTCGATAGAGTTTCGAGCTCACTTTCAATCAGAGATCCAATTCGAACGACTCCAGTCTCTCGATAAAGAGAATCGGCTTTGGGTAGATCCGTGCTGGGTTGGTGTAAGGTTTCAAAGTTTGCCTGAGAGACCGAGTCTGAAGGCTCTTGCGCCGATTCTATCTTTTCTTTTTCTGAAGCTTCGGGCTTAGTTTCTATTTCGAGATCGATTTCGTTTTTGGCTTGAGCGATATCTTCAAACAAATTGATACTGATGCGAGAGAGGCCTACCGTCAGAATATCAAGATTTTGTAATTGTCTTTTCTCGCGAAGCTGTGAGCCACCCACAAATGTGCCATTAGTTGAGTTTAAATCTTCTATCCAACAATCTGTTTTAGAAATATGAATTTCACAGTGTCGGCTCGAGACTTTTTTGTCGGCAAGGCGAATCTCACCCTGAGATCTTCCAAGGATGTAGGTTCCAACTTTTAACTCGAAGGATTTACCTTTTTCTGGCCCGTCGATCACATTTAGCAATAATTTCATGAAAGCTGCCTAAAACCTTTCTACAATTTATGAGTTTTTCAAGATGATGACCTGAATTTTAGTATTTCCAATTTCAATTTGGTCCCCATTTTTTAAACGCTCAACCGAAACCTTCTTTCCATTTAAGATAGTTCCATTTGTCGAATCCAAGTCTTTAAGGAATACATTTTTCTCACTTAAGACTTCAATGAGAGCATGATTTCGCGACGCATCAAGGTCGTCCAGCATGAGATCAGCATCTACTCTTCCTATGATAATCGATGATTTTTGGAATTTTAAGACTTTATCCTTCATTTTTCCCGATAAGATTTTGAGCTCAATCTGCGCCTGATGCAGGGTCTTTGTGGATGTGACATAGGTCAATTGCTGCGTTTGATCTGGCGCAGGACTTTCTTTGGCCTTAACGCTAACTGAAACTTCATCTGCAACCCCATGAAAGTCTCTCACGTCAGCGAAGAAGCAGATCGTGGTTTCGCCGATTTCAATAACATCTTGATCGGTCAAAGGCGATTCGGAGATGGGGTGGCGGTTTAAAAAAGTGCCGTTCGTTGAATTTAGATCCACGATCTTAAAGCCCATGGGGAGCTTGATGATTTCGGCATGAAGACTAGAGGCTTTTACGTCATCTATGATGATATCAGCCTGCTTTCTACCGATGCTGGTGGTCTCGTTGACCAGAGGAATCATCACCTGAGTTTGACCTCTAATAATCAATAAACCAGCATGCGATTGATGGAGCTTCGACACCATTCATTGTACAATGGGCTCAAGAATAGTAAAAGATTTCTAGTAATTATCAGAAATGTTAAGATTCAAGCAGGGGTGTTGAAAAGATCAACTTATAACAGAGTGAATCTCAAGCTAAGTATCCTATGTTGCGGCGTGGTATAAAAATTATTTTCTTTTTAGGCTTGGGCTCTTTGTCGCTTAGCTTCATTTCTGGGTTCGTATTTTTATTTCTCATCAACAAAGACCTTCCTTCGATTGAAAGCTTAAAAAATTATGAACCGAAAGAGGCTTCTCTGGTTTTTTCAAATCAAGGCGAGGTGATTGGCGAGTTTTTTGAGGAAAGACGAATTGTTGTTAAAGACATTCCAGAAGTGATCAAACAGGCTTTTATTGCGGCGGAGGATGCCCAATTTTATTCTCATCGAGGAATCGATTTTTGGGGTGTTTTGCGTGCCGCCTACGTGAATTTAAAAGCGGGAGGAATTCGTCAGGGGGCGAGCACTATCACTCAGCAAGTAGCGAGGGCCTTTCTTTTAAGCTCTGAGAGAACTTACACAAGAAAAATTAAAGAAGCCATTTTGGCGTGGAAGATTGAGCAGAGTCTTTCGAAAGAGCAGATTTTATTTCTCTATTTGAATCAAATCTATTTGGGGCACGGAGCTTATGGGGTGGCTTCGGCGGCTCAGATTTATTTCGGTAAAAAATTAGAAGATGTAAGTCTGGCAGAGGCTGCAGTTTTAGGCGGTCTACCTCAAGCGCCAAGTCGGTATTCTCCGGCTAGAAATCCTTATCGAGTAAAGCGAAGACAGCTTTATGTTTTGCGGCAAATGTTGAATGAAAATTTTATCACCAAAGCCCAGTACGAATCTGCTGCCAACGAAGATATTTATGTGGAGCCAAGGAGAGACATCAATAAAACTTTGGCCCCTTATTTTGTCGAATATATTCGTCAATATGTAATGAACAAATATGGTTCGAGGATGGTTTTGGAAGATGGTTTAAAAATCTATACCACTTTGAATTTAGATATGACGCGTTATGCTCAGAATGCTCTTCGAAAGGGTTTGAGTGAACTCGAAAAGCGTCAGGGCTATAAGGGCCCGCTGAAGAAACTGCAAAAATCAGAGGTTGAAAAATACTTCGCGGGTCGAAGATTCGAAGAGCAGGAGATTGGTTCAGAGAATATTCAGCAAAATTTGGAGGTTGATCAGAAAGAAACCGAAGGGCGTGGTCTTATTCGCATGAAGTCCGGCCCAGCACTAGAGGTTGGCGATTTTATTGAAGGCATTGTTGTTCGTGTGGATGATTCTAAGAATGAAGTCATTGTTGAATATGAGCCTGAACTTTATGCACGAATTCAGCTTGAGGATTTGAAATGGGCGCACGAGAGAATTTCTCCAGACGATGAAGATCAAGTCATCAAGGCAGTCACCAAAGTCTCTGAGGTTTTAAACTCTGGAGATGTGATCGTGATGACAGTAAAGGCTCTGTCTGAATCTGCCGAGGCTACCGAAGGTCAAGATCGACCTTATTCGATATCGATCGAAGCGGCCCTTGAGCAAGATACCGAGGTAGAAGGGGCCTTGATGAGTGTCGATCCTCGTAATGGGTTCGTTTATTCCATGATTGGAGGCTACGATTTCAATCGTTCTCAGTTTAATCGAGCCGTACAAGCGAGAAGACAGCCGGGATCTTCTTTCAAGCCTATTATTTATGCAGCGGCACTCGAGTACGGATTCACTCCAGCGAGTCTTTTGCAGGATAGTCCCATCACTTTCGAGAATCAGCTCGATCAAGAGCGATGGCGCCCGAATAATTATGATCAAAAATTCGTCGGTGATACGACATTAAGAAGTAGTTTGCTTACCTCGAGGAATATTACGACAATTAAGCTGCTCAACTCGATTGGTTTAGACCCTATCATTCAAAAAGCAAGGCATTTGGGAATCGATAGTTTTTTAAGTCGAGACTTTACCCTCGCGCTTGGCTCATCCGTTGTTACGCTAGAAGAAATGATCAAGCCCTATGTTGTTTTTGCTAATGGGGGCTATCCGCAAGATTTTGTTTTCATAAAAAAAATAATGAATCGTGAGGGGCAGATCATTGAGGAGAATGTAGAAGAAAACTTTAGTGCTCCGATTGATGAAATCTTAGATCATTCTGTTGGCACAATGTTGAAGGAAGTTGCTCAGGTAGAATTACGAAAAACTCATGATGTAAAAGAAGATTCGGATGATGAAAATGCCTCGTTTTTGAAAGATGTTGTCGATAAAGATAAAAAGCAAAGATCGGAATGGGCTTCGCGATTGAAGGCCGGACAGGTTTTAGCCTCTGAGACGAGCTATCTCATGACGCATCTTTTGAAAGAAAATATTCTTTATGGGTCAGGGCGTCGAGCTCGCGAGTTGAATCGACCTGCTTCAGGAAAGACTGGTACGACCGATGATAATCGTGACGCATGGTTCATCGGCTACACCCCCCAACTCGTCACTGGTGTTTGGGTGGGATATGATAATCTAAGAAGGTTAGGCCGTTTTGAGACGGGCTCTCGAGCGGCCGTACCTATTTGGTTAGATTTCATGATAAATGCGACCGCAAAACATCCAAAGCTTGATTTTCCAGTGCCAGATAATATCGAGTTTGCTCGAATTGATCCGGTGACAGGTCGCTTGGCCGATGAAAAAACAAAAGGAGCAGTTTTTGAAGCCTTTGTGAAGGGAACGGCTCCCGTTCGATCTGCCGATAATTCTCAAGAAGTCTTGGATTTTTATCAGAGTGACTATTGATGTTTGGCTTAGGTTTCACAGAGCTATTAGTTTTAGCGATTATCGGTCTCATTGTGATTGGCCCGAAGCAGTTACCTGATTTGATGAAAACTCTCGCGCGATTCGTTCGAGAGCTCTCAAAAGCTCGAGAAGAGTGGATGAACACTGTTCGTCAAGATGATCAAATTCGAGACATTCATGAATCGGTGAATGAGGTAAAACAAAGTCTTAGTCAGCCGATTGAGTCGATCAAATCAAAGTTGAAAGATGAACTCGATTTGGGGCGAATGAAAAAAGATCTCGGGCAAGTAGTCGATGAGATGTCAGAGCTTGCCGAGAGAGAGCCGGCCCCCGAGCTTTCAGAGATTAAAGAAGATGAACGAAAAGTCTGATATGTCATTCCTTGATCACCTCGTTGAACTTCGTAAGAGGGTGATTCATGCCATGCTTGGCATTGTCGTTGGCTTTGGTGTCGCCTATTATTTTGCTGAGGTAATTTTTAATTGGCTCTCTACACCGCTTTGCCAAGCATTCAAGAATGATTCTTGCCGCCTTATCACAACGGGTGTTGCTGAAGCTTTTCTTGTGTATCTTAAAACGGGGCTTATCGGAGGTCTCTTTCTCGCCTCGCCTTGGATTTTTTTTCAAATTTGGAAGTTTGTAAGTCCCGGGCTTCATTCAAAAGAGCGTCGCCTGGTTATTCCCTTTGTTCTCGCTGCATCGATCATGTTTGCGGGTGGTGCTCTTTTTGGTTATTTTTTTATCTTTCCCTTCG
>JBMTHG010000102.1:0-5206 GCA_049436045.1 Bdellovibrionota bacterium | reverse complement strand
TGCCTCTCAGAAAATATATCGCACTCGATTGATCGGAAAGCCATTGAAGGGCATGAACTTTTTTGAAACTCCCGCCGTGACTGTTGAGGTCGAAGATCAGATTCTTTTTATCCGAATTTTTAGCTTCGCAGAAAATTCATACTCTCAGTTGGTTTCGAAGATCTCAGAACTGGATGAGGAGGCGAGAGAATTTGAATCAATCGTTCTGGATTTAAGATTTAATCCTGGAGGCTCATTTCAAGACGCCCTTCGAATCGCTTCATTGTTTTTGCCCGAAACACAAGTCGGAAGTATTATTCGCCGAGCAGAGCCTCCCGCCGAATCAATCAACGGCTCAGAGGATTTCGATCCGGAATTTGATATTTATCATGATGGATTAGAATATAAACAAGATCCCGTTTTTATCTCGCCAATCGGGAAAATCTACACTCAGCCTATGATTGTATTGGCCAACGAGCATTCAGCCTCATCCGCTGACATCTTAACTCAAATTTTAAGTGAAAATAAGCGCGCCTATTTTGTAGGAACGAGAACCTTTGGAAAAGGCATCGGTCAATTTAGCGAATCTCTCGGGCCTATCTCTAAACTAGGAGGTCAATTCAAAATGACGATGATGCAGTTTGTTGGGCCAAGCGGTTATTCGGCTCAAGTGAGTGGCGTTTATCCAAACTATGAATTGCCTGACCCTCTCATCGAGCAATTGATTGAAGAGTGTAAGAGAGATAAATCTCTTCCTTGTGCTCCGACCAAAATGTCGGACATTGCGATAGAAGACATCATTCAGCCAATTCCATCACAATTTGGTTACTGCGATCCGATACCCCATGGACTCCAAACTTACATACCGATTCATGAGCATTCGAGCCTCGAAATCAGTCTAAAAACCAAACAATCTTTAGCCCCGCCTCAAGAGTCATTTGATTTTCAAAAAGAAGCGGCCAAAGAGCTACTCAGGCTTCGATGAGAATCGAGCCTTATCTCATCTGATTTTTTTGCGTAGCCTGAATGCCCGCATTCTCGCAAAGTTTTCATAGTGGGAATGCTATCTTGAGGCATTTCAACCACTTAGCAGATGAAGGCCACTGGCACTGACTTTGCATTGGTATCTGATTGTTAATACCCCTATTACTCTTATTACTCCCTAGGTGCCGTTGTGAGTTTCTCCCTTAACTCACAACGGCCTTTTTTTTCAAAAAATCCCAAGAATTTCGAGGGTCTTCTTAAAAGTGGCAATCCCCTTTAAAATAGAGGTTAAGCGACTGGGGGAGGAGCTTTTGATTGTGAATTTTATTCGACTTCTTTTGATATGCCTTTTCATCGGAGGCACAAACATTCAGTGCGCTTCGAAGCAGCTCTCTCATGCGAATTCCAAAGAGACATCGAAACTAAAAGCGACCCAGCGATATGATTCGCAGATCAGCTATCGATATTTCACCTTAGCTCGGCTCGCAGAGCTTAACTCTAATCCTCATCTTGCTTTAGAGCTCTATTCAAAGGCAGCCGCTCACCACCCGAGTTCCACTTATTTGAGAATCAAACAAGCTGAGCAATGGATATCTTTGGGCCAAGTCTACCAAGCGAAAAGAATTCTGGAAGAGACAGCCGCGAATGAAAATCCGCAGTATCATTTGCTGCTCTCTAAAGTTTTTGCGACTGAGCTCAATCTAGACAAAAGTGTTGAGCATCTCGATAAAGCGATAAAGATTTTCAATACGAGTGGAGATTTCATCAAAGCGAGAGAAAGTATTTTTATGAAAGTGGCTTTTCTTTCAGATTCGCAAAGATTTGATCTGGCTGTCGAGACACTAAAAAAATATTTAAAGACTTTCCCGAAAGATGAGATCGCTGTTTTCTTTCTCGGAAGAATTCATGCCATTCGTGGAGAATCAAGTGAAGCGGTTAAACGATATCAAGAGGCTTTGGAATTGAGGCCACATTTCTCAGCAGCAGCAAAAGCTCTTGGTCTTCAATATGAGCTGAACGGTCAGAATCCATTGGCGATTGAGGCTTATCAGCAAGCACTTTTGATATCGAGTGAGGACATCCCGCTTCGAAACAAAATCGCCAACCTTTTGTTGATTGAGGAGAATTATTCTGCGGCCCTTGAACATCTTCATTTTGTTCTAGAGTCTGATCCTAAAAATTCAGCTCTCAAGTTTCGAGTCGCACTGATTCATCTCAAACTTGAAAATCTTGAAACTGCTGAAAAATATCTTTTGGAATTGAGCCAAGACAAAACTCTCGAGCACGATCGAATTTACTTTTTTATAGCAAATATTAAAGAACAGCAAAATCAATACTCTGAGGCGATCTCTTTTTATGAAAAAATCCCGGCGCGCTCTCAGCATTTTCTAGAAGCTCGATTGAAAATTTCAACGATTTGGGAAGAATTTCTAAACGATCACCCAGAGTCTATCAAGAATCTCAAAGAGTCGATCCAACTTAATCCTTACTCAAAGGAGCTCTACCTCAGCTTGGCGTATCGATATGAAAAAAAGGGCAATTTAGAAGCGGCAATTGAAGTGACTAATCAGGGCAAAAAGTCTCTGCCCAGAGATGAAGATCTACTCTTCTTTCTCGGCAATCTCTTAGATCGCTCTGGAGATTTTGAAAGCGGAATTGGCGTGATGCGAGAGCTTTTGAAACTAAACCCGAATCATGCTCATGCGATGAATCACATTGGTTACGTTTTTACAGAAAGAAAAATGAATTTAGAGGAGGCCGAAGAACTTTTGATCATGGCCGTCCAACTCGAGCCTCAAAATGCCTACATCATTGACTCACTGGGATGGCTATATTTTCAAAAGGGCAAATACAATAAAGCTCGAGAGTTTTTAGAAAGAGCTCATCGCTTGGAACCTAATGAACGTGTGATTGCCGAGCATTTAGGAGACGCTTATTCTAAACTTGAGCTTCACGGACTAGCTCTTAGAATGTACAAAAGAGTGGTTGAACTGGATCAAGAAAAAAATCAAGCCGAAGACATGGAAGCCGCTCGACGTCGCATTCAAGACAAAATTGCGGCCCTCCCCGAGCTCGAAGCCCTGCATTAAGATTTTAAGCCTCAAATTTATTAGCCTCGTGATTTGCGCCCAACTTATGAGTTCATGCCAGTCCCGCTGGCAAAAGACTTGGCATCGCGATGTCTCTTCACCTTCGAAATCAATCAAAAATTGCCAAGCTCGAATTTTTATCCGACTTGAGGATCGAAAAAATCAACAAAACATAAGATCGACCGCCACCATGCGGTTTAAAAATCAAGGTGAGAATTCAGAGCTAGAAATGACTTTTTTTTCACCCCTTGGCACTCGAGCGGCAAAGTTAAAAATCACGCCCACTCAAGCAATTTGGATGGAGGCTTCACGACAGACCCCACTAAAAAAGCATCCTCTGTTTGCTGATTTGATCCGTGATCGTTGGTGGGAGAAGTTTGGCTTTATTTTTGGAATTTTACCCGCTGATCCAGAGGCGAAGATTAGCACCAATTATCACTCAAAATCGAGGACCTTACAGAGTGGAAAGAATGAAGTGGAATGCGAATATCTGACGCCAACTCGAGTGAAACAGTGTAGGATCGAATTCTCAGATTTGACAGGGCTTTTAGAGTTAAACCAATATAAGTGTGAAGGCTGAAAGATGCGCAAACGATTAGGCGAACTTTTGATTGAATCGGGAAAGATAGATAATGCTCAGCTCAAATCAGCGCTCGCTCATCAGCGTCGCTGGGGCAAAAAGCTCGGAGTTTGTTTAACGGATCTTGGCTTCATAACGGAAATAGAGCTCACCAGTTTTTTAGCTCAGCATTTGAGGCTTCCGATGATTGATGTCACCCGAATTCCTTCATCGAAAATCACCAAGAGTCTTTTAGACCTGATTGAAGTTGGTTTTGCTAGAAGGGAGAGAGTTGTTCCCTTGGCCGTAAAAGAAATCAAAAAAAAGAAGCGTCTTATTCTCGCGAGTTCGGATCCCAGCAACTTTAGCATTTTTGATGATATTCAGTTTAAAACCGGCTTACCCGTGATTGCCATGGTTGCCCCCGATGGCGATATTGATTGGTTTATTCGAAAATATTACCTCAACGAAACAGAGTCTTTGTCTGAAAACTACATTAGCGGCATCTCTGTTCTTGAGAAAACCCAACCTCCTGAAGCCTTGGCAATTGATCCTATTTCAACGGTTTTTTATGATGAGAATTTCACAAATGTTTCTCGTCTCTATGATAAATCAAAGTCGACACCCGAGGATTCTTCAGACTCATGATTCTTGAAGTTAAAAATTTATCAACGAGCTTTCAAACTCCGCTCGGACGATTTGAAGCCGTAAAAAAAGTATCCTTCTCCATCTCGGCTGGCGAGTGCCTTGGAATTGTAGGCGAAAGCGGATGCGGAAAGAGCGTGACGGCTCTATCAATTTTACGCTTGATTCAAGAACCTCAGGGAAGAATTGATTCTGGAGAGATCATTTTTAAAGATCAGGATTTACTACGTCTTCCCATCGATCAAATGAGAAAAGTTCGCGGCAAATCAATTTCAATGATTTTTCAAGAGCCGATGACAAGTTTGAACCCGGTGTTCACGATCGGAGATCAAATTTTAGAAAGTATTGAGATTCATCAGAATCTTTCGAAGCGCCAGGCTTTAACTCGCTGTCTTGAGATCATGAATCTTGTTGGAATTCCCGACCCCAAAGAGCGATTCTTGTTTTACCCTCATCAACTATCGGGTGGCCTACGTCAGCGCGCAATGATTGCGATGGCTTTGGCATGCGAACCTGAAATCTTGATTGCAGATGAGCCGACAACAGCGCTGGATGTTAGCATCCAGGCTCAGATTCTTGATCTGATCAAAGAGCTGCAAGAAAAGATGAAGATGTCTTTGATTTTGATCACACATGATTTTGGTGTGATTTCAAAAGTTACCGATCAGGTCATGGTCATGTATGCTGGAGAAGTTGTGGAGCGTGCCTCTGTGGATCAGATTTTGTCGCACCCCAAGCATCCCTATACGAAAGCTCTTCAGGCCTCCATTCCCTCATTTGAAAAACGAGGACAGCGTTTATATTCCATTCCGTTTTCAGTTCCAGGAGTGGGAGAAAAAGTGGATTTAGAGAAACGCTGGATAGATTTAGATCATGATCTCGAAAAAAAACTAGTTCAGCCAATCGTTAAAAAATCCATTGAAGCTACTGACGAGCTGCTTCGATTAGA
>JBMTHG010000101.1:0-5376 GCA_049436045.1 Bdellovibrionota bacterium | reverse complement strand
AAGGCAAAACATGGCCTAACTCGTCGGTTGAGGGCCAAGCGCTCATGACTTTAAAAGTATTTGATTGAAAAAGAACTTTAGCATCTTGCACGATGACTTCTGTGCTGAACTCTTGGCCGCCGATTGCCTCCTCGATGATGGCATCTCCGCTAAATTTTACTTCAGCATCCTTCCAGTATAAAAAGCTCCGAATGTTTTCGATGGCTGTTTTTACTTCTTCTGGAGAATGAACAATTTTAACATTCAAGCTACCCGCGGCATCGGTGGGTTTAACCACAACCGGAAAAGTTAACTGCTCGAGACTCTCTTTATCTATCTCTTCGTCTCTTTTTAAAAACTTCAAAACTTTTGGCTGTAGCACTCCTGTGTTTTCAAAAGACTTGCGCATCGCATACTTGTTGGTGAGACATTCTAAGTCTTTGATGGCGTTACAAGGTTTTCCAAGGGCTTGAGCCACTTGATCAGTAAGCACCACAGAGAATTCAGAAAACGGGACGAAACCATCATAAGTTTCGAGTGAGGAAACAGATTGAGAAAGTTCCGCAAAGCTTAAGGCGGTCTCAGTCGTCATGATTGCATTGGGTGGGAGCCCTTCGGTAAGATTTTGATTGGCGACAATTTCAAGTTGTACCGAATCTGATTCGCAAGCCATGATAAATCGAGCGAGTTTATTCGGGGCAAATGGAAACAATAATAAAGCTTTCATGCCGCTACTCCTTCTTTTTTACTAATCGTCGATAGCAGATTTTAGAAGAGCTTCTTGAACTTCTTCAATAGAGGCTTCGGCATCAATAATCTGTAACATTCCTTTGCTCGCAAAATATTGAATCACCGGCAGCGTCTCTCGCTCGAAAGTCTTGATTCGCTCTGAGACAATCTCTCGAGAGGCATCGTCGGCTCTTCTTTTTAGGGGGCTATCGCAAAAATCACAGTGATCGGCAACGCGAGGAGCGAGAAACCTAAGATGAAAAGACTCGCCACAATTTCGATTGCTACAAATGAGTCGACCCGCCGCGCGCGTAAAAATACTATTCTCTGAGATTGAAAAATAAACGGCACGAATTCCCTTGTAACCTGCGTCTAAGATAATTTCCTCCAAAGCGAGAGCCTCTTCTAGTCGTCTGGGTGAACCGTCCATCACAAAACCGATTTGCGAATTCTGCGCTGAAATCCACTCCGACAAAATGGGCTTTAGATCTTCTGTTGGAATATTTTTTCCAGATGAAATAATGGGTTCAATCTTTTTTCCAAGCTCTGATTCCGACGCAATAATGCCTCGTAGAATATCTCCCGTCGACACGTAGGGAAGATGAAGCGCTCTCGAAAACGGGCGACCCGCTGTGCCCTTTCCCGCATTAGGAGCTCCGATTAAAAAATAAACATACTGCCTTGCCTTTAAAATGGCGTTTGGATTTGCCTGTTCAATCTGTTGAATTTTTGTGCGGCATGAATTTTCAGCGCTTAAGCTCGCAGGAAGGCTGCCCATAAGCAGCAAAAGGCCCAATATCAGAGGGGAAAAGACGAGATTTAAAGTTTTAAAGAGCTTCATGGGGCCCCCAGATAGCCCTCTGAGAGCCTTGGTGCAACAAAAAAAATGAGAAATTCCGAGGCATTAAAAAGCCTCTCCAAAGCTTGATTTCTTTTCGAAACGAGTGTTTTAGTCTGTCGCTCAGAATGAATGAAATCCGCTACTTATCTGATAGGAGAAAAAAAATGTCACCAGCCTCTGCCGATAAAATCAATGAAGCTTTAAAAATTTTGGATGAAGCCGCTTTCGAAAAGCAAAAAGAGATAAAAAAGATGATTGGGCGAAATTATCGCAATCTAAGGTCAATGATGGAAGAAGTGGGCGAAGAAGCTCAAGAAGAGCTGGGTTTTGTGAGTGAAAAGCTCCATGAATGGCAAGATAAGGCCAAAGAGCGAGCAAAAGAAGTGGGTCGGCAAGTCGACGATCAAGTGCACGAAAAGCCATGGCTTTATATTGGTGGAGCAGCACTGGCAGGCTTAGTGCTCGGCGCGCTTCTACGCGGGCGAAAATAGTTTTAACGAAAGGGGTCTCAATCATGTGGATGATTTTTGTTAAAAAAGTTTTGCCGTTGGTGCTTGTGCAAGTTTTTCAACAGCTCGGATATTTTCCCTCAGCGAAAATTCAAATCACTCGAACTTATCTTCAAGGAGTGCAGATTCTTCGCTTTGCGTTCTTGGCGGTTCTTGGTCTTGGGTTTTTGTTTGTTTTGAGTGCATTTGCTTTGATTTGCTTGGCTTTAGGCGTTTATCAACTTCTCGCCCATGATCCGCGGCTTTTGGCGATGGTCATGTTGGGTATTGGAGCAGCACTTAGTCTTTTTGTGGGCCTTTGTTTTATCTGGCTGAGCTCTGAAAAGAGATGGATGGAAAAAACTGGAGCAACAAAAATGCTCGAAGACAGTTTGAGAGATTTAGAGAGGCAATCTCCCTCACTCTGGGATACGATTTTCGCTTCTCAGAAAAAATCCTCGGCTCATCGAACTCCAGATACCTCCGAAAAAGAAGCAGCTTAAAAAATTAAAACCGCAAAAAAACAAGACGAAAGTGAGTGGCTTTTTAAGCCTTATTCCACTTTATTGCAGAAATGTTATCAGCTTTTACTTGGATTGGCCTCGGCCTTGGTGTTTTTTTATCTCTTATATTTTTAGTGTTTTTTATTCTTGTTTTTCGAAGCGAGGGCATTTCTAAAGCTTCTCCAAATGATCTCTCACTCACTCAGAGGCTGGCTGGCATGACGACCTTAGCAGTTGGTCTTTTGATGCTATTGGGTTGGCTTAACTTCATGGATTTTGGTGAAGCGAATCCCACCTTAGAAAGAGGTCCCTATATTCTTCATATCTTTTTGATGTTTTTTTCTTCCGTGGCTTTGCTTCTAGCCGGAGTCGCGATGCTTCGCAGTTGGAAAAAAAGTGCAGGGCTTTTTTTTAGCGCTATTTTTTTAGTGAGTTTTTCTTTGTTGTATTCGCTGATGCAATACGGAAACCAAGGCCATCCCATTCTTATGAATGGGATCGCCGTGATTGTAGGACTCGTTTTGGTTTATTTTATCGGGCTGATCTATGCTTTTGAGCACTTTGTTTTTCAGCTCGATCTTTCTTCCGAAAAGCCGAAAAAATCTTAAAGCCACCAGACTTCGGTGTGGAGGCGGCCGAAAAGCGGCGTCTTTTTTTAAAGGGGCGGCGCTTTTGAAAATCAGAGCCTCTGTCAGATCTTTCAAATCTTTGAGATCTCTGAGATTTTTCTCCAGTGAGCATTCTCCAGTGAGACTTTTCTTCTGGAGTGATGAAGCTCAAAGCTTCGCCTGATGCGCCCGCTCGAGCCGTTCGCCCAATTCGATGAATGTAATCTTCTCGGGTTTGAGGAAGATCAAAATTCACGACAAGTCCAATCGACGGAATATCAATTCCTCTCGATGCGACATCGGTAGCGACCAAGATCGAGGAGTCTCCATCACGAAAGCGTCTTAATGCCTGAAGGCGCTGCGATTGAGATCGGCCCCCATGAATCGCGCTCGCTTTTAATCCACTTTGATTTAAAAATTTCGCCAATCGATCGGTTCGAATTTTAGTTCGCGCAAAAACTAAAATACTTCCGTGGCGCTGAGAGAGCTCAGCTAAAATGCGCTCATTTTTTTCAGCACCAGGAACTTCAATTGTCGTGATTTCAATTTTAGGTTCTGAGCCCTTCTCTTTTTTGACTTCGACCCACTCGGGCGATTTCATAAAATCTTTAGTCATTTTTAAAATCTGAGGCGGAAGAGTTGCAGAAAAAAGAAGAGTTTGTCGCTCTTGAGGAAGCTCTGCTAAAATTTGATTGATCGCTGGAGCAAAACCCATATCAAGCATGCGATCGGCTTCATCTAAAATGATAGTTTGAAAGTCTTTTAAATGAATACTTTTTCTTTTGAAGTGATCGAGCAATCTTCCAGGAGTGGCGACCACGAAATTTGGCTGGCCTCTGAGATTTTTAAACTGTGCTCCCATCGAGGCGCCGCCGATTAAGAGGCACAAGCGAATGTGAGAGCAAAACTGGCTTAAGTCGCGCGCCACATCTTTGATTTGAAGGGCCAACTCACGAGTTGGAGCCAAGACCAAAATTCGCTGATCGGGTTTCGATAAAATTTTTGCAAGGCTCGGGAGGCAAAATGCTGCGGTTTTTCCTGAGCCGGTTTGAGCCGAGCCCACCAAGTCTTTTCCTTCCATCGCTAAAGAGATGGCGGCAGATTGAATGGGGGTGGGCGTGTTGAATTGAAGTTTTTCTAAAGCCCGCTTTAATGGCGCAGGCAAGGCCATATCGTTAAATGTGTTCACTGAAGTTTCTCCTAATATTTGTCTCGCCATTTTTTTGGCGGCTAAATTCACCCCAAGATGAAATAGCCCTGTGCTAGGTCGCTTGGCGAGCCGCCTTAAGAAAAATCAGCCTGAGCAGAATTGTCCCGATGCGGAAGTGAAAAACCACAGATATCAGAAATCAGAGAGAAGACCTAATAAAAACAAGAGCTTTTTTCAGCATCTGCTCGCAGCTTCAACCTATCTTGGCCTAGTAATTGATCTTTTCGTGAGTCAGCCTAGTTAGCAAAGACCGCTGCCCGAAGCTTCTTTTTGCAACCGACGTGCGCGCCGATTCCAAAAGCTATAGGTCACGAGATTAAACCAAACAAAAAAGATCAAAAGAAAGAGTCCGAGATTTTCAAAGATTGCCTGAAGACTATATGTGCGGCCTAACAACGACTGTGAAAGTAAATAGCTGAAACAAAAGTAAGTCGCAAAACAGGGCGTCATGATTAAAATTCGTTTACGAGTCAAAAGCTGATGCGGCCTTAGCTTCAGAAATAAAAATGGAAACCAAACCACTTTGGTGTCTGAGGCCCAATTGTGCCAATTCTCAAGCTTTTGAAGCATCGTCGAGATGAGTGATCTCTGCATTCTGAAGTTTACCACGAATATTTTTAATATCGCTCAATCCTTCATCGCGAATCAAGCGACCTATCTTGGTTTAGCAATTGATCTTTTTAAGAGTTTAAAAGAAGAACTAAAGAGTGCAGCACAAAAAGCCATGTCTATTTTGCGAGTTAGATGGCCGCGCCATTTTGGGCGAGACGAAGCACCTCTTTGCCATTGAAGATCGCTATCCCGTGACTCCCAAGCATTGCTTGATTATTCCAAAACGACATTGTTCGGATTTTTTTGAATTAGAAGATTTCGAATATGAGGAGCTGTTTTCTTTTCTAAAGACGCAGGCTGATCGAATTCGCCAAGAAGACTCAAAAGTTGAAGCTTTTAATATTGGGATGAATTGTGGTGAGGCTGCGGGCCAGACGATTTTTCATTGCCATGTTCATTTGATTCC
>JBMTHG010000100.1:0-5420 GCA_049436045.1 Bdellovibrionota bacterium | reverse complement strand
TTCAGCCAATCGTTAAAAAATCCATTGAAGCTACTGACGAGCTGCTTCGATTAGATAATCTAAAAGTTCATTTTTCATCAACTGGGGGCTTTCTTCAAAAAAAAGCTCAGGCGGTAAAAGCCGTTGATGGCGTTAGCCTTGAAATCAAAAAAGGAGAGATTTTAGGCCTTGTTGGTGAAAGTGGGTGCGGTAAGTCTAGCCTAGGTAAATCGATCTTAAAGCTTGTGCCGACCACAGCAGGGGAAGTTTTTTTTAAAAATCGTAGCATCACCAAGACTAACTCTGAGGAGTTTCGCCCCATTCGAAAAGATATTCAGATTATTTTTCAAGACCCCTATTCTTCACTCAATCCTCGAATGAAGATTGGAGAGATTCTGAGCGAGCCTCTTATCATTCATCAGATCGGAACTCGAAAAGACCGAAAAGAGCGGGTGCTTCGTCTTTTAGAAAAGGTGGGCTTAAAAGAAAATGCCTACGATCGCTACCCCCATGAGTTTTCTGGAGGGCAGCGACAGCGCATTGGTATCGCGCGCGCTCTTGCCGTAGAGCCCGAATTTATTGTCGCCGATGAGCCCGTCTCTGCGCTTGATGTTTCTATTCAGGCTCAAATTCTCAACCTGCTGATCGAACTTAAAGACGAATTTGATTTAACTTATCTTTTCATCTCTCATGATTTAAATGTTGTTCAATATCTATGTGACCGAATCATGGTAATGAATCAGGGCAAAATCGTAGAAGAGTTAAGTCCAGCTCAAGTGCAAAATCCTGAGTATAAGAAGCAGCCGTATACAGAAAGTTTATTAGCCGCCATACCACAAATTTCAAGGCTAACCCCAGGAAAGTACCAACAGCAAAAATGACTAAAAAGATTCTTTTAACTGGAATTCGAGCATCCGGAGATATTCATCTTGGAAATTATTTGGGTGCCATGAAGCCCGCACTTGAAAACCAAGAAAACTATCAATGTTTTTTGTTTATTGCCGATTACCATGGTCTAACGACGAGCCCTCCGCCCGAAGAGCTAAGAAAAAGAATCTATTCGTGCGCTGCCGCTTGGCTTGCCAGCGGTTTAGATCCAGAAAAAACTACGATTTGGCGCCAGTCTGATGTTCCTGAGGTTTTGGAGCTGGCCTATGTTTTAAGTTGTGTCACTTCGACTGGTCTTCTCGACCGGGGTCACTCCGTAAAAGACGCTCGGGCAAAGGGCCAGGTCTTAAAAGCCGGTCTATTCTATTATCCCGTTCTCATGGCCGCTGACATTCTTCTTTATGAAGCTGATCTTGTTCCCGTTGGTAAAGATCAACTTCAACACCTTGAAATGACGCGAGACATGGCGACATTTTTCAACGAAACCTACGGCGAGCTTTTCAAACTTCCTCAAGCGAAGATTCAGGATGAAATCGCTGTGGTGCCTGGGGTCGATGGCCAAAAAATGTCAAAAAGTTACGACAATGGCATTGAAATTTTTGCCCCTGAAAAAGTGCTAAAAAAGCAGATCATGCGAATCATTTCAGACTCTAAGACTTTGGAAGAACCCAAAGATCCAAACGATTGTTTGATTTATAAAATTTATCGCTTAGTAGCATCGCCTGAGAAGGCTGAAAAAATGGCCGCTCAGTTGCGGGCAGGCAACTACGGATATGGGCATGCCAAAACAGCCCTTTTCGAAGAGATCATGGAAATTTTTCAGACTCAGCGAAAGAAATTTGATCATTATATGTCTCATCCATCAGAGATTGACGCCATCCTTCAGCATGGTGCAGCAAAAGCTCAGGAGAAAGCTAAGAAAATGATCTCTCAAGTTCGACAGAGAGTCGGGCTATAATGTTGAAATGCATTCAAAATTTCTTCCCCAATCTCTAGTTTTCATTTTCAGTTTTTTAGCTCTGACTTCTTGTTTAAAAAAAGACCCGCCACAAGCTATTCAAAGATCAGCGAATCGAAACATGGCCGTCGTCATTAAACACATTTCAGAATCAAGTGAAGCGGCCAAAGCCTACTATCAAAAGCTACTCACCCAAGCGATCGAGCAGGCCTATTTTGGAAAAATGGTGAAAATTGATCTTGATACAAAGGAGCCTCTTCAAAGTGCTCGCAATATCTATGCTATCGCCTCTTCAAAAGTAGATGATCTTTTTATCTTTGAAGTGAATCTTCCACCACTGCCATGGCAGCCGCAGATTATGCCGAGTTCTCCCCAAGAGGCCAGATCGCAGAAAGCAAATTTCTCCGGCTTAAGTGCAGATGTCACCGGCAGCATCATCAATGGTGCGAATCTAAAAACAGTCGGAATCATGCGTGCTAACATTCCATGGAACTTTAATCCAGAGTTCGAGCTGGCCTTTAAAGAAATTGTAAAAAATACAGCACTCAATTCTTTGCAAAACCCCAATATTTACCCCCAAAGTGACCCTCTCTATTTTGGAAAAATTCTTTTTGATTACAGCCAAAAAAATGAAAGAGATTCGGAGACCGCACTCAACTGTGATTCGGCTCAAGATATTTTGTCTACTTATCGCCAAGCTTATGAGTTATTTTTGAGATCAAAAGAAAAACTCAATCAAAGTGTTGTTGTGGGACAACAAGGAATTCTTCACGATCTCAATACAAGAATAGAAATTTCTAAAGACAAGTCAGAGATTCTTGAGAAATGTGCTCGGGATAAAAATCTCGGTTTCTCGCTTGAAATCCAATTTGAAAACATTGCTCCGGAAATGCGAAGCTTTGTAGAAAAAGCTGTCGCGGGCGCTAAATTAAAAGAGGTGTTCTCTCGATACACCGACAAACCAGTGCGTCTATCGTTTCGAGCCACAGAGGCTGGCACCATTGACCTCAATGTTTTTCTAAGATATCACCCCCAAAGATATTTGCCGTGGATCAAGGAGAAAATTCCTCAAACCTATCTGAACTATCACGTTATCAGTTTTGATTACTATTATCCTTTGATGCAATATCTCGTCTTGATTAAGAGCACTCTTCCAGGAAACAGCCCCCAAGCTCTTAAGAATGGTTTTCGAAATTTAGAAATCAATTTGAATCTCGAAACACTTTTAAATGGCGATCTTCGTTTGCCCGTTGTGGGATTTTATGTAGCAAGCGAAAAGCGTGTTGATCTTAGTTATCCGAAAAGTGTTTTTCTAAGCATCCCTGGTTATGAGCCGAAATCGATTCTCGCTGCCAGTGATGATATTTTTCGAGAGAAGGGCTGGATGTCGGTGAGTAGCTGCAAAACTATTGATGGGGTCACTACTGAAGATGGTCTTTTAATGAAGTTTTTAGGTCTCGATTGTAAAATCTAAGATGACTAAGCCTGAAGTTCGATTCGAATTAACATTAAGTTCGTTTCCGGACGATGCGGCTGTTTCAAAAGCCTGCGAGATTATCTATCAACTCAATGATAGTAATCTGATTGCAGCAATGCACGTGACCCCCTATCAGGTGGGTCGAAGCTTTGGTCGTAGCGAACAAATTCGTCTGTCTGCCGAACTAAAAGATGTTCGGATTGGACATCGCTTCAAGGCTCTAGCGCCCCACTCTGAAGAAATCGTATTTGATCCTGAATCCGCAGAGACATCAGAGTCAGGAGATCCAAGCCCCATCTCTTCGGCCCCTCAATCTCGTCCACGATGGATTCTATGGTCGAGTTTTAGTATCGCTTTTGTTTTACTCAGCTCGATCGCTTTGAGATGGCAATTGTCAGAAAGCGAAAGTTCTTCGACCGATTTGAAGCCAGTGGTCAGCTCGAATCAAAGCTCTATCGAGAAGACAACGGAGAACTCTGCCAGTTTAGTGAGAGCAAAATTAGCCACAAAAAAAGGGCGGGTTGAAGTCAGAATGCGAGACTCGCTTCAGTGGGAAAATGCACAACTTGATGAAGAACTCTCAGAGGGAGACAGTCTTCGAACTTACGAAAATGCTTCCGCTCGAATTCTATATCCTGACGGAAATTTCGTAGTCGTTCGAGAAAATAGCCTTCTTGTGATCGGACGATCTGGAGATTCTGCCGGAATTCAGGGCCTTACGAGAGAGGTTGAGCTAAAAGATGGGCGACTCCGCGCGAGGCTAAAGACTCTGTCTCCTGAGGATTCTTGGCTCATCCGAACTCAAAAAGGAAATCTTAAAATTTCTTCAAGAGCGGCTGAGCCAGCCACCGAAGTATCAACTCAAGTCACAAAAAGCTCTCTTAGTTTCCAATTGTCAGAGGGATCTGCCTCTTTTCAACCAGTAGACCCCAAACTTGAACCCATTGCGATTGAGAAAAATCAACAGATTCAAGCACAAGACTCGGAGATGCCTAGGGTGGAAAGCTTTGTTCCAAGCATTCGTCTGCTCTACCCTCGAGCAAATGAAACTCTTCCGCTTAAAAATAATGGCGAAAACAAGTTCACGTTTGAATGGGAGGCTTTTAGAGACGGTGTGGAATATGAATGGAAAATCTATCTCGATTCTCAGAAGAGAGATTTGATTCTTTCTCAGAAGACTTCTGCCGAACAAGTTGAGGTCAACTATCTAGATCCTGGTGAAATTTATTGGCAGGTCACCTGCGAAATCGACGGAATAGAGTATTCTAGTTCTTTGGAGAGATTTTATGTGGAAATCAGCAACAACTAAAATTTTTTTGAGCTTCGCTTTCATTATCTTAATCGTTAGTATTTTTTCGATATTTAGCTTCGCTCAAATTGTCTTGGAGCAAGAAGAAAACTACACTTATGATTTAGTCGCCAGCCGCTCACAAGCCCTTGCCTCAGAGATCAACGATGATCTCAAAAAAAATCTTCCCATTGAAAAAATCGTTCTTAAAAACAAAAATCTCATTTTGAAATCTGATTCGAGTCTTTTAAGCGGTCGTGAGCATGATTTTTCTTCAGCCAGCATCGCTCGGTTAGCTCCCATGAGCGGATCTCTTGTCACCAAGTGTGCTGATCAATCTGGCAAGATTCATCTTTGTGCCTTCACCCCTTTAGAAAATTTTTCAGGTTGGGTAATTGAAACGACACCCCTTCATTCTCTTTTTGAAAACCTCTTAGCCCTTGCGATGAAATTACTACCCTATTTTCTGGTATTACTGAGCCTCAGCTTGGCCTTAGCTTTTCTCTTATCGAAACTAATTTTCTCTCCGATAAAGAAGTTTATCGAAGCTTCACGTTTAATTTCATCCGGTCATTATCATCAAGTTGACATCCCACACGTCAGAAAGGATGAGCTTGGAGAACTCTCTCAGGCTTTCTCCAAAATGATGCACGAAATTCAAGATCGTGAAAAAAGCCTCGCTCGAACAGGCATGAAACTCGTTCACTCCGCAAGACTCGCTTCACTCGGTCAACTGGGTGCCAGCATTGCTCACGAGATCAAAAATCCGCTCACCGCAATCCTTGGACACGCCAAAATTGTCCAAGACGCCATCTCAGATGCTGAGCTAA
>JBMTHG010000099.1:0-5473 GCA_049436045.1 Bdellovibrionota bacterium | reverse complement strand
TGCTCGAAAGGCAGAAATACCTTATGATGAGTTGATTCAAAAGATCATCGATATGGGACTTCAAAGAAGCACTTAGAGCTCTGCTTTTTTTGCAGGTACGCATCTTTTTCAAAGTTTACCCCATTATTGCCCGATTTTAGTCGAAGAAGCACCCAAATGCCTCAAGTCATCAAGTCAACCCAACCGATCAAGTGGCATAGACCTTGCAATTCTTCACCGCGGAGGAAAGTTTATGAAATTTTTAAAAGCAGCACCCGCTATCTTAAGCCTAGGAATCATTTTGAGCATGAACCTCGCCTGTGGCTCCTCTCAAAAAGCCAATTCCGAAAGCTCAGGATCCGGTGGCGGGTCAGGCTCAGGATCCGGTAGCGGGTCAGGCTCAGGAAATGGAACGCAAAATAGCACGAGCTTCTCGCAGTTTGATCTCAATAAAGATGGTGTGATCAACAGTCAAGATCTTCAAGCATTTATGAGCCTACTCGGAGCTGCTGATTATAACTCAACGGCTGATTTTAACAGTGATGGCGTAGTTGATGGACTTGACCTGTCATTACTTTTAGCAGAGTGGACTGAGGAATATGTTCCCAATCCTGATCTTAACTCTGATGGTGTGGTCGGAGCTTCGGATTATTGGATTTTAATGAGTCACTTTAACTCTTCCAATATTCAATCTGATTTGAATCAAGATGGCGTAGTCGACTCAGCCGATCTTGCTATTCTTCTCGCTGCCTGGAATCAAACGACAAAAAGTCCTGATTTAAACTTAGACGGCTCTGTTGATGGTATCGATTTGGGGATCTTTATGTCTCTCTATGGATCAGATAATCCTGTCGCGGATTTCAATAATGACGGAGTCACTGATGCTGTCGACTTAGGATTTTTCTTATCAAACTGGTCGACTGACAACCCCACCCCAAGCCCTGATTTCAATAACGATGGAAAGATCGATGGAGCTGACCTTGGAGTCTTTTTAAGTTATCTGGGAACGAATGATCCCCGTGCCGACTTTAATAATGATGGTCGGGTAGACTCCGCGGATCTCGGCATCTTTCTTAGTTACTACTAAGATTGATTCTTCAATTCCAAAGCCCCAGCTCTGTCTGGGGCTTTTCTTTGAAAACTTTTCATAGCAAATGGAATTTTTTTGTTGTTTATGCTGCTCCACATCAATTTCAAGAGACTCCTAAGCTCTCGAAAGTTCAGTAAAAAAATTTTTCCCCCGCACGGCATCAAACTTGAATCTTAATCGTCTTGCTTGTGAAGTTTAAGGGGGGTGTAACACATGAAATCATCAGCAAAAAATCAAACATTTCAAACTCAGCAAACTACTTCAAAAAAGATTGCCGGTTATCAAGTGAATCTCAATGCCACTCGAATTCTGCAGTTCAAACTAGCTGAGGCTCAAAAGAGGATCCAAAGCTCCGGTATTTTTTCCTGAGCAAATTTAGGGCCTGAAAGCTGTTGATCTATTCTTATTTCATGGTGAAATGAGAAGATGTCAGCCCAGTTTAAAGGCCCTAATGATCCTGATTATCGCTTCGCTCTTCGGCATTCGGCTGCCCATCTCATGGCACAGGCCGTGCTTGAGCATTTTCCCGAAGCTAAACTTACCGTTGGCCCAGTGACTGACGACGGCTTTTTCTATGACATTGATTTAGGAGGAAGAACCCTCTCTCCCGAAGATCTTCAAAAAATTGAAAAGACGATGAAGCACATCGTTAAAAAGAATTTAAAGCTCGAATATTTTGAGTTGCCCAGAGAAGAAGCCAAGGCCTTTGTAAAAGAGCAGGGGCAAACTTACAAAATTGAACTCATTGACCAGATTCCTGAAAACGAAGCGGTATCATTTTATAAACAGGGTGATTTTGTGGATCTCTGTGAAGGTCCTCACATCCAAAAAACTGGAGAGCTAAAACATTTCAAACTTCTCTATACTTCGGGTGCTTATTGGAAGGCTGATCAAAACAATGCCATGCTTCAGCGAATCTACGGCACGGCCTTTGAAAGCAAAGAGCTTTTAGATGAGCATCTTCGATTTTTAGAAGAGGCGAAAAAAAGAGATCATCGAGAGCTCGCCAAGCGTCTTGATTTATTTTCTTTTCATCCTTGGTCTCCAGGAATTCCCTTCATGCACCCCAAGGGCACGATGGTTTATAATCAGATGATTGATTTTATTCGAGTGCTCTATGAAGAATATGGCTATCAAGAAGTCATCACTCCCTTAATTTTTGATGAAAAGCTTTATGATCAAAGCGGTCATACAGAGAGCTTTTCAGATTTCATGTTTAAGATGGATGCTCATGATCATATGAGCTGCTTAAAGCCCATGAACTGCCCTGGCCACTGCTTGTATTACAAATCGGGACTTTTTAGTTATCGAGATCTCCCCCTGAGAATTGCAGAGTTTTCTAAACTTCATCGAAATGAAAAATCAGGCGCTCTTCACGGAATCACTCGCGTGCGAGCCATGTCACAGGATGATGCTCATATTTTTTGCTCTGAAGATCAGATCGAAAGTGAAACCTCGAAGTTTTTTGATTTTGTAGATCGTGTTTATAAAACATTTGGATTTGATCGCTATGAAGTCAAACTCGCGCTTCGACCGGAAGCTCGAGTCGGTAGCGAAGAGCTTTGGGATAAGGCTGAAAGTATTCTTCAAAAAATGCTCGATCAGAGAAAAGTTCCCTATGAACTGGCTCCAGGAGAGGGCGCGTTTTACGGGCCCAAATATGAATTTCATATTAAAGATGCGATCGGACGCTCTTGGCAGCTCGCCACTCTTCAACTCGACTTTGCCTTACCAGAACGCTTCCAGCTGGAATATGTTGGAAAAGACGGAAACCGTCACCGCCCCGTGATGATTCATCGTGCGATTTTTGGATCACTTGAGAGATTCTTTGGTGTTTATTTGGAGCACTGCGAAGGGTTTTTCCCGATGTGGTTGGCCCCCACTCAAGTCTACATTGTGCCCGTTCGCGAAGAGCATTTTGAATTTGCCTCGCAAATTGAAAAACGCTTGCGAGACGAATGTTCTATTCGAAGCTTTGCTGATTTATCTGAAGGAAACATGGGTGGAAAAGTTAGAAAAGCCACTGTCGCCAGAGTTCCTTATATTGTCGTGATTGGAGATCAAGAGATAGAAACTCAAAATCTATCGATAAAATCCCCAAAAGAAGGAAATCTCGGAAGTCACTCGATCGAATTTTTAATGAATCAGTGGAAAAAAGAAATTCAAACTCGAAGTCTTGAAAGTCTCATCCTTGCGGCTCCGAGCGAATCCACTCAAAAAGCTGATCGAAGCTTGTAAATCCGAGATACAAAAGAGCGCCAAATCCGATCACATAGGCGGTTACGACTGTGACCGCTAAAAGGTTCGCCAGAAACCCGACAAGGCCATCATCTTCAGTAAGCGCGAGAGCTTGAATAAAAATCACGGCCGCAGGAATGGTATTTGTTAGAGGAATAGGAACCTGCATCACGATGCAAAGAAGTGCGATATGAAAAGCTGTGATTCGTCTTCCATTTTTTTGGTGTAGCCAGAGCCATCTTGGTCTCAAAATTTTCTCAAATAGAGTGAGCACCCAAGAGAGAGCTCGGATCATTTTTTCCGCCGCCCCAAAGGGCAGGCTCAAGTTTCTGACTTTTTGCGGCACCCAGAGCTGCTCTCTTCCTGCCATTATCTGGAGTGAGAGCAAAAACATGGCGATTCCTAAGGGCGTGCTAATTCCTGTGGCAGGAAGCGGCAAAGCACTCGGAAAGGCAAGAATCAAAAAAATGATACCAAAAGCTCGGTCTCCGGCCGTATCGACGAGCTCCCCAAAAGAAATGGGGTTTTGAGCTCTCTTTTGAAGAAGGCTCTTTAGATCTTCGGATAAAGCCATGCTTTTCATGAAGGAGCCCAGTCTAGGGCTTCTTTCTTCTAAAGGGTAGTTTCAAATCGAGGTCTCATTGATTAAGTTCAGAAAGTCTCTATATTAGAGTCATGGGGGCGCACCGGTTTCGACGGGTGTCGTATTGCCCTCTTGCGTGTCGAGTGCGTCAGTAAGCTCGTTACCCTTATTGGCAAAAATATAATTGGCGAAGAAAACTACGCCTTAGCAGCCTAAGTTGCTGCTCGTCGATTCAGTCTGACTCCTGCTAAGTCTGGACGGCGAATAAAAAGCAGGGATGCAAGCCTTCGAGTGTAGCAGTCCTAGGTAAGCATTATTCGACCTGTTGCTCGAGCATGACTAGCTCGCTCTTCAGCGGTGTCATGTTTTAAAACAAAAGGAAGAGATACACACGTAGACGGAGTGTGAAAAGCCATTCGGACGGGGGTTCGATTCCCCCCGCCTCCACCATTTTATCAGTGACGAAGGATTTTTATTTGTACCCCCATCGCTTTTCTACTTTGATCATTGAAAAATCAGGCTTAGAGGCTTCGAATAAAATTGATGTTCTTAATGAATTAGAAAAAATTGAAATCTCAAATCTGGGACTAAAACGTCGCGATGAATATCTTTTTAGCCGATTTTATTTTCGAAAATGGCTTTCAAAAGTGATGGGCATCCCTGCTCGCGAAGTACCTCTCAAAAAAAGAGCCTCGGGAAAGCTAAGTTTAGAATCTAAAACTCATTTTATCAGCCTCTCACACAGCAAAAATTTTTTAGCTTTAAGTCTTGGCCCACGTGAGCATGGTATTGATATCGAAGAAATTTCAGTGCGCCCGAAGATCAAAAAAATTCACCAAAAGTGTTTTGGAGATAAAACTCCAACCCATCTGAATATTTCGGAAATCGATCATTTTTTTCTAAGATGGTCTCTACTTGAGGCCCATGCAAAATGCCTAGAGCAATCCTTGCTGCGCCTCATCCCCTACCCACACGATATCCCCAAACTCGAAAGTGATTTTGAAGTGAGCAAAGAAATTCGTGCATGGGTTTCGAAATTAAATCCCTCTTTAAGCTTTGCTCTTGTTGCCAAAAGCACAGACGAAGAAAAGCAGCTTCAGCCCCATTTTATTCGACTTGAAGAAATATAATCGAGAAGTCTTTACATTCTTAAATCCAATTTTGTAGTCTTAAATCTATACGGAGGAACCTATGAAATTAGACGTTCAAAAATGGAATCTTTTAAAGCACCCTTTTTATAGATCTTGGGAAGACGGCTCTCTTTCAAGAGACACGCTAAAAACCTATGCCGCTGAATACTTTCAGCACGTTTCGGCTTTTCCTCGATACTTAAGCCGAATGCACTCGCATATTGATGACATTAAGACCCGACAAATTTTGTTAGAAAATCTTATTGATGAAGAGAAGGGTGAAAAAAATCATCCCCAACTTTGGAAGGCCTTCTCCAAAGCGCTGGGTTGGAACGAAGCAGAACTTCAGACTTATGAAGCCGGTCCTGAGCTTGAGAATATTAAGACGACATTTTTTCGTTTAGCAGAAAAATCTCCGGCCTCTGCTCTAGGCGCTCTCTATGCCTATGAAAG
>JBMTHG010000098.1:0-5493 GCA_049436045.1 Bdellovibrionota bacterium | reverse complement strand
CCTTCACGAGGCGAAATCATGGCTCGAATTAATGGCGCCATCGTGGCAGATCGAGAAGGCCCAGCCACTGAATATGCCCTTCGTAATCTCGAAGATCGTGGCATCTTCTTCATTCAGCCCGGCGTGCGCGTTTATGAAGGAATGGTCGTCGGAGAGTGCAACAAAGATCTCGATATCAACGCTAATGTTTGTCGTGAGAAAAAACTTACGAATATGCGTGCCTCTCATTTAGAGGCCTTGGTGCATCTTCAAGGAGTGAGAAAGCTCTCGTTAGAGGATTCTCTAGAGTGGCTCGAGTTCGATGAATGGCTTGAGGTGACTCCTGAATCTTTAAGAATTCGAAAAAAAGTGCTTCCCCAAAATCAAAGATCTGTGAACAAGCAAGAGGTCATTTAGAAAACTCTTAGTGCTCGTCAATCTGTGGTGGCACTCGATAGTTTTGAATGGGCGTTCTTGAAAAATGCAGCGGGCTTCGAATGCACGGGGTCTTGTTATCATCCATCGTGGTAAAGATTTTTCGATGAAGCGTCTGGGGATGTTGAGAAATCTCTTCGAGATTTAAAATAGGGCCAAAGGGAAATCCATGATGTTTAAACAGATTCAACCACTCATCTCTCGTTCGTGTCTTCAATTCTTGATGAATTAAAATTTTTAAACTTTCTCGGTGAAGCACGCGCTGCTCATTAGTTTCAAACAACTCATTTTTATGCCACGTCTGATTCAAGAGCTCTGAGAATTTTTGAAACTGAGAATTGTTTCCGATGGCGAGTAGAATTGGCTTGTCTTTGGTCTCATAGACCCCATAGGGCATGATGCTCGGATGATCGTTGCCCATAGGCTTTGGCACTTGTTTTGACACAAGATAATTCATAGCGACATTAGTCAAACTGCTGATCTGCACTTCAAAGAGAGAAAGGTCAATTCGCTGACCCAGGCCTGAAAATTCTCGTTCTCGGAGAGCGGCAAGCGTTCCAATCACGGCATAAAGACCCGTCATCAAATCTGCTAGTGCGACTCCCACCTTCATCGGCTGATTAGCGCTTGGCCCCGTGATGCTCATCAAGCCGCCCATTGCTTGAATCAAAATGTCATAGCCTGGCTCATGAGAGAAAGGGCCCGTCTGCCCAAAACCTGAAATGCTGCAATATATTAAGCGAGGAAATTTTTTTTGTAGCGAATCAAAATCAAGATTAAATTTTTTCAGACCATCTACTTTGAAATTTTCAACAAGAACGTCTGCCTCAGAAATAATTTCTAAGAGCTTCTCTCGGTCTTTGAGATCGGCAAGATCAAGAGCTAAAGACTTTTTGTTTCGGTTGGCTGACAGAAAATAGGCAGAGCTCTGCTCAAAAAAAGGGGGTCCCCACGAGCGAGTGTCGTCACCCACTTGAGGCTTTTCAATTTTAAGAACTTGAGCCCCTAAATCGCCTAAAATCTGCGTGGCATAAGGACCAGCCAAAACTCTTGAAAGATCGACAACTTTAATGCCTTCAAGTGGCAACATCATTTTTTAATCCGAAACTCTGTTTTTAATGATTGAAAATAAAATCTCATTTGAATACTCCAAGCAAAGACTTGCCAGAAAACATATTGAGAAAGCGACCAAAACCAGCCGAAACCTCTGCGGCAGTAGACACTGAACCGAACACTCACAATCGCTCCAGTTTCTCTTGGCGAAAACCACATCTCTAACTGATCGAGCCGAAACAAACGAAAGCTTATCGCATAAGAGCCATAGGCATATTGTAAATCGCGATAACGCTTTCCATCAATATTCGTAAGACAGCCCGCCGCCGAAAGAAAGGGGCCGTGATGATTGGTGAAAACTCCTTTTTTGAATTTATCTGTCTCCGTTTGGGTTTTTGGATCGATAAACTCACAGCGATACGGAAAAATCTGACCCTTCGTAAAAGTTTTTGTATCATTTAAGAATTCAGCCGCTTCTTCTTGTGTGGCGCGAACTTTAAATTTCTTTTCAAAAGAATTTCGCTCGAAAGATTTGAAATCAAAAACTTGAGCCAGAAAGCTCGGCTTTTGAATTTTTTTAGAGCGCAAACTCCGAAGATCTCGTTCATAGAGCCGAATCAACACCAAGATTAGCAAAATGATCGAAGGCAAAAAACTCGCCGTGGCATGCTCCAAACGCCAATGTGTCGCAAAAGCAATCGAGCTTAAGCCGATGGCAAACATTAAGCTAAGAATCTCTGTTTTTTTAAACCAAACAACGACTGAAAACACAATTTGACCTAACCCCGCTAAGCGCATCTCAGCCTCTGAGAAGCCCCAAGAGAGATATTCTAAACTAAGAGCCGAGGAGGCAAAGAGCAATCTTAGGCCAAGAATCAAAAGAAGAAGACTTATAAAAAAACGAATCACGTTTTATTAGTGAAGTGATTTTTTGAAAGCTTCGCAAGCTCTAAGAATCAAAAACTAGCTTTTCTGTTTTTTTGAAAAGAACTAAACTAAAATCTGTGGAATCAAAAAATCTAAAAGTCTTTTTTGATGGTGGCTGTCGTGTCTGCGCGCATGAGATTTCGATCTATCAAAGATCAAGGTCGGCAAGCCTGATCTCTTTCGTTGACATTATGAACCCTCAGTTTAAGGCCGAAGAAGAGGGTTTAGATGCCCAGAAAGTTCATAGGATTTTTCATGTGAAAAACTCTTCCGGTGAGATTTTTCAAGGAGTCGCTGGATTTCGAGAGATATGGAAGATTTTGCCTGAATGGCAGTGGGCCTATCGAGTGTCAAAACCGAAATGGATTCAGGGCCTCATGAACCTTGGCTACCAGATTTTTCTTCGTATTCGGCCGTTCTTGCCAAGAAAAACCTCCTGTGAAATTTGAGGCCTATTTCAAAGTCAGAGCTACATCAACGACCGTGGATTCAAAACTCCTATCAAACTCTAGAAATTTTTTCTCTAAGGCGGCATAGATTTTTTCAAGCTGAAGGCTTTCTCTTAGATTTAACGACTCCTGTCTCAAAATCACTTGATGAGCATCTCGCAAAAAAGTCATAAGCTCAGCATCAAAATCATTTTCATCAAATAAATCGAGAAGCTTTTCTAGCAATAATATTGTTTTTCTTGCCTCTGGATGAAGGGGATAGCGAAACAAAAAATCAATGCCAAAGGATCGAATGATAAAAAGCGAATTTAAAATCGAATGTCTTAAATTCACATCTGAATCAGCAAGTTTTGGGTGAAGATGCTGCGGTCTCTCACGACTCCAATTTAAAAATTCGGGCACATGATGCCCGTTATGATAATGAGAGCAAGAGCCATTTAGAGCCCTCTCTAAAAATTGACTTGAGTTGTTTAGCTTTGAAGGCTCATGCCCATTCTGAGGAGAATTCTTTTGCAGATCATTAATCAATCCGCAGGTTTCGTTGATTTTTGTAAAATAGCCATTGGGGTATTCCATCGATAAGAGCATGAGAATTTCACCGCCCCAAAAATACTCATCGATATCGCCATAACGATTTTCAATTTCTCGCTTAATTGATTCATGACCCGAGAGATAGTGGCCTAAGCCCAAAATTTTAGAGCCTGACTCGAGACCCACGAGCAAACCAAGCTTATATTTAGGCTTCGAGGCCTTAGGCTTTGTCTCAAAAACAGTGCGCTCAGCATTTGTCGGAAGAGCGATTGCGGCCAGCCCAACAGAACAAAGAGACGGGCTCTCATCAGCAAAAAGCGTCAAAGAAAAAGACACAGAAAAAAACTGAAAAATAAAGTTCCTTAAAAAAGTCACGCAACTTCTTAGACGATAAGTATTTTTTTTCGACCTCCCGAAAGTTTTTGATTAGATTTTTTAATTCAACAATGAATCGAATAGCCCTTCAAACTGACTTCGGTTAGAAGCTAAGCTTTATGTCTAGCCTTCAAACGCTCATCAAAACTTATTCGATCGAACTAAAGCAAAGTTTGAGGATTGGTCTTCCGATTATGATCGGCCAACTTTCGTATATGCTCATTCAAATCACAGATAATCTCATGATCGGTCATTATGGGGTGGTATCACTTGCCGCAGCCTCTTTTGCGAATTCTATTTTTTCTTTTTTTCTTGTTTTTGCTGTGGCCGCACTTCACTTCACTTCAACGACTGTCTCAAAAGCTTTTGGAGCACAAAGGTTTAGCGAATGTGCCGAAGCCTTTAGAGTCTCTCTCTCGGTGGGAGGATTTCTGGGTGTGCTGATGCTAGCTCTGTTGTTCTTGTTTCTTCCCTTTATCGATCAATTTTCTCAACCCCCAGAGGTCGTTTTAGAGGCGGGCCCCTATTTAAGTATGCTGGCTTTTTCTTTGATTCCACTTTGTCTTTTTCATGGCAGCAAACAGTTTTCTGAGTCAGTCGGAATGGTCTGGATTCCGTTTTACGTTCAATTGGCTTCGATCGCTTTTAACGCCTTTTTTAATTGGATTTTTATTTTTGGAAATTGGGGAGCTCCAGAGCTTGGCCTCTTTGGAGCGGGCATTTCAACGCTATTCGTGCGACTTATGAGCTTTGTTTTTCTATTTGCGATCATTTTAAGAAATCCTCAGTTTGAAAAATATCGTCCTCAAAAATGGATCGGGGCTGTTAATCAAAAACTCCTAAAAACATCCATTCGCTTAGGCTTTCCCTCGGGGCTTCAAGGTTTATTTGAGGTCGGTGTTTTTGCGATTGCTGGAATCATGATGGGCTGGATTGGAGCAGCGGCACTAGCGGCTCATCAAATCGCTCTCAGCTTAGCCTCTGCCACCTTCATGGTGGCCTTAGGGCTTGGAGCTGCAGGAAACATTCGAGTGAGTCATGCTCTTGGAAGAAATGATCTCAAATCAGCTCGCAGAATCGGGCTCGGAATTTTTGGATTCATTTCAGTCTTTATGCTTTTGATGGCTCTTTTATTTTATTTCTTTCGATTTGAAATCGCGAAAGCTTTTGTGGCCGATGATTTTGAAGTTCAGGCATTGGCAGCAAAGCTTTTAATTTTGGCCGCTGTTTTTCAAGTTTTTGACGGGCTTCAGGTGACAGCGATTTCATGCTTAAGAGGCTTAGAAGACGTGAAGATTCCAACTTGGATTACGTTTTCGATCTATTGGTTAATCGGCCTTCCGCTTTGCTATGTTTTAGGCTTCTCTCTGAAGCTTGGGGCTGTTGGCGTTTGGATCGGCTTTGCGATCATTTTATTTGCGATCGCCCTCATTCTTTGTCTTCGATTTTGGAGGCAAACTCGATCTTAAGTTTTATCCTCCAAAATAAATCATAGCACCAGGGCCAAGTGGCCAATCGAAGACAATCCAAACAATCATCATCAAAGTCCATGCGATCGCAAAAGCAACGGAATAAGGAATCATGGTAGCAATCAAAGTTCCAATGCCCACGTTTTTGTCATATCTTTGCGCAAAAGCGATAATGATCGGAAAGTAGGGCAAAAGTGGCGTGCATACATTCGTGATGGAGTCTCCAATTCGATAGGCAAGTTGCGACATCTCGGGTGATATTCCCATCAGCATGA
>JBMTHG010000097.1:0-5523 GCA_049436045.1 Bdellovibrionota bacterium | reverse complement strand
CCGCCCTCCACAACGCTATGAAAACTTTGAATAATCTTTCGAAATGCTGGGTTTGGTGACTGAGATCTTAGAATATCTAAACACTTTACCAAAGGAAGACCCGCATCAATCATGGTGGCAAACTGTCTGGAAAATACGACGAGGTCTTTTTGGGTGACTCCTGTTCCAAAGCTTAAATTGATATTACCAAAACTACTGGCCTTATTGGCTTTGATTTTTTTTGGTCGAATTTGCTGAGCTCTTAAAAACTGAAGAACCGCTGCTTCGTTGGCAGCCTCCTTCACACCAGATTGCATCTGCCCATTTCTCGCCACACCTTCCCACTTAAAGCTTGCCATCGATTAAGCTCCCTTTTTCTGGAATTTAGAATTCAAGCTTCCAATCGCCTTGGATGCATCATCAGTTTTGTCTACAGAGTTCATGATCATCTTTCTTAACTCATCAACATCGTTTGTATTCGCTAAAGCTTCATCGAGAGTTATTTTTCTCTCCATATAAAGACTACTTAAACTTTGATTCAAGGTGACCATTCCAAACTTTTCTTGCCCCAACTGCATTTGCGAATAAATCTGATGAATCTTGTTCTCACGAATCAAATTTCGAATGGCTGCATTTGGTATGAGAATCTCGGCGGCTAAGCTTCGACCTGTGCCCGAAGACCTCTTCAAAAGGCTTTGTGAGATAATTCCCTCTAAAGTTAAAGAAAGCTGTGTTCTCACCTGAGCTTGCTGGTGTGGCGGAAACGCATCGATGATTCGACTAATAGTTTGCACAGCACCATTCGTGTGGAGTGTGGCCAAACATAAATGACCCGTCTCTGAAATGGTCAAGGCTGCCTCGATGGTTTCAAGGTCTCGAAGTTCCCCCACCATCACCACATCAGGATCTTGCCGAAGAATATATTTCAAGGCTTTTCCAAAGCTCTCGGTGTCTTGCTGAATCTCTCTTTGATTCACAATCGAATTTTTATGAGGATGCAAAAATTCAATCGGATCTTCAATTGTCAAAATATGTTGATGAGTTTCACGATTGATGTTGTCGATCATCGCCGCAAGCGTCGTGGATTTTCCTGCGCCCGTCGGGCCTGTCACAAGAATAAGACCCCTCGGCTTTAGGCACAAATCTTCAATCGAAGGAGGCAGACCTAAATCTTTGATCGTTGAAATTTTAAATGGAATCTGACGAAAAACACCAGAGACCACACCTCTTTGGAAAAACAAATTGGCACGGAAGCGCGCCATACCCTTCACTCCGAATGAAAGATCCAACTCATGCTCTTCTTCGAATCGAGCCTTTTGCGAATCTGTCAAAATGCTATAGCAGAGTTTCTTACAATCAGGTGGATTCAAAGGCGGCAGTTTCATCGGCAAAATACCACCGTCGATTCGAAGCGAGGGCGAAGTGCCGGCTGTGATGTGAAGGTCGCTCGCACCCTTTTCAATCATCGCCTTCAGAAGATGATTCAAGTTTAGAGCTTCAATCTCAGAAATTTGATCTTGTTCTTGCATTATAGAATCCCCTCAAAAATTTAGTTAGAATCAGATGCCGTCACCCGCAGAGTCTCTTCAATAGTTGTCACACCTTCTGCAATTTTTAAAATGGCACTTTGTCTTAAAGTCTGCATTCCCAAGCGAATCGCTTCTCTCTTTAACTCTGCAGTACTTGCGCCATTAAGAACGAATTCTTTTAACTCATCTTTCATCACCATGACTTCATAGAGCGCCACTCGGCCCTTGTAGCCCGTTCCATTACAACTTGAGCATCCCTTACCCGTGAAAACTTTCATTGATGGCGCCATATCTGGATTCACCCCGATATCTAAAAGTGCCTGAACTGAAACTTTATCTTCGCTTTTACAATCCTTGCAAACTCGCCGCGCCAGCCGCTGGGCCAAGATCGAATTCAAAGCGGAAGACACCAAAAATGGTTCAATTCCCATATTCAAAAGTCGACTCACCGTGCTTGGAGCATCATTCGTGTGAAGCGTTGATAAAACCAAGTGACCGGTGAGAGCTGCCTTGATCGCAATTTCTGCCGTTTCAAAATCCCGAATCTCCCCCACCATGATGATGTCAGGATCTTGTCGCAAGAAAGATCGAAGCGAAGCCGCAAAGTTCAGCCCAATCTCTTCATGCATTTGAACTTGATTGATACCCGACAAACTAAATTCGACAGGATCTTCAGCCGTTGAAATGTTTTCAGAAATTTTGTTGAGTTCTGCCAATGCAGAATAGAGAGTCGTCGTCTTTCCTGAACCTGTAGGTCCAGTCACCAACACCATTCCAAATGGCTGATGAATAGAGTGTTGAAAATCATCAAGCTGTTTTTTTTCAAATCCGAGCTTTGTCATGTCGAGCTGCAAATTGCTCTTATCAAGAAGACGAAGAACAATCTTTTCACCAAAGAGCGTCGGCAAAACTGACACCCGATATTCCATATCTTGGCCCTTGCCGTATTTCATCTTGATACGACCATCTTGCGGCAAGCGTCTTTCTGCAATATCGAGCGAGGCCATAATCTTGATTCTCGATGAAATAGCGTTTCGTAGTTTAATTGGAGGCTTCATTTGCTCTTGAAGCACACCATCAATTCGATATCGCACCCGAAGCTCTTTTTCATAGGGCTCAATATGAATATCTGAAGCTCCTTTTTTGATGGCTTCCATCAAGATAAGATTCACAAGCTTTACAACTGGCGCATCTTCTGAAGCTGAGGCCATATCACGAGCCTCGGCAGCATCTTCGCTACTAATCACCTCAATATCTTCTTCATCAAAGCCGGCAAGCACATCACTCATCATCACGGATTCGTTTTGATAATATTTTTCGATAGCCTGGCGAATCGCATTTTCAGAAGCGACGACTACTTCTACGCTATAGCCTGTTAAAAACTTAATATCATCGACTGCAAAGATATTGCTGGGATCACTCATGGCAATGATTAAACTCGCTCCGACTTTATTCACCGGCAAAATCGAATGCCGACTTGCCACATCTCGTGGAATGAGTTGAATCACTTCGGGTTGCACTTCAAAAGAATTAAGATCAACGGAGGGCACTCCATACTGTTTGCTTAAAAAACTCGTGAGATCAGCTTCCTGAATGAAGCCAAGTTTTGTCAGACTCGCACTAAGACGCCCGTGACCTTTTCGCGCTTCTTCCTGAGCTTTAATCAATTGAGAAGCCGAAATGAGATTTTCTTTGACTAATAGCTCGCCTAAGCGATCCGATGAAATTGGCATAAAATCTTCCCCCGAGGAAACCCGACTTGAGTCTCGCACCCCTACTTAATTTTAGCTCAGAATTGACAAAATGTGACAAGTTGCGCCAACTTTTGTCGTCAAATTCGGCGCGTCAATCGGTAAAGATTTTTTCAGTAACAAATTTTTCTAAGAATTCCAAAGTCTTCGATAAGATCTAAATTAATATCGTTTGATTGAAGATTTCTCGGCTCTCCCTGAAAAAGATCAGGGCTTGAAGCTTTTGCCTCGAAAAACGAGCTTACTCTTCTTAAATCGCTAAGTATCGCCTTCCTCAAATCATCAAAATTCGAAAACTTTTTTTCATCGCGAATTCGATTCATAAAATAAAGCCTTACCAAACGATCATACATATTATCTTTGAAATGAATTAAGTGGGCCTCTAAACTGAGATCATTTTCCTGACCAACCGTAGGCCGATGCCCGAGATTGATCACCGCTGGAAAAAAATGTTCCGTCGAAAGATCTTCAAGAATTCCCATATAAACTCCTGATTTCGGCAAAATCTTTTTTTCAAGCTGAATATTCACAGTGGGCACTTGAAGCTTCTCTGCACCTAACCCCTGCCCTTGAATCACTTTGCCTGCAAGTGAGAACGTATAACCCAAGCATTGACTCGCCCCCTCAATGTCACCCGTTTCGATCAATCGTCGAATCCAAGAGCTTGAAATCTTTTGCTGATCACTGACGACTGGATGAATCACGTTTGCCTCAAATCGCTGACACTCTACCAAATCTTGAAATGAACCTTCGGCCCTAAAGCCAAAATGAAAATCTTTGCCCACAACAATGGCGACAGCTCCCAAATGCTTTGCCAAAATTTCAATCATAAAATCATTCACATTAATCTTTGAGAATTCCTCGTTGAACTTTTGAAGAAGAATATTTTCAAAACCGAGCCTTGAGAGAGATATGATTTTTTCTTCTCTCGTCATAAGAAGCCGAGGCTCATCACTTTGCGTAAAAAATTGTCTTGGATGTGGATCAAAACTAAAAACTAGAGGCTCCGCCCCAAGCTCATCCGCTTTCTCTAAGGTTTTCTCCAAAATTTTTTGATGACCCAAATGGAGCCCGTCGAAGTTTCCAAGGGCGATGACTCGACGCTGTGCTCTTGGCAATTCCTGAAAGGATTTGAATACTTTAGCCACCATCTGTGTTATTCTTTAAATTGCTTTAACTGTCTAGTTTGGCTTTTGAAATTATGGACCGCACCCCATCATTTATCGTTCAATACTTCGGCGATTATATCCTTTTAGATCGAATTGCGGTCGGAGGAATGGCCGAAATTTTTCGAGCGAAGCAATCCGGAGCCCGCGGCTTTGAAAAAATTGTGGTCATAAAAAAAATCCTTCAACATCTTGGTGACGACCCCGAATTCGTTTCGATGTTCGAAGATGAGGCAAAGATCGCCGCCCAACTCAACCAAGCCAACATCGTTCAAATTTATGAGCTCGGTGAGGTAAACGAAAATCTCTATATCGTGATGGAGTATGTTGAAGGCAAGAACCTAAGAGATGTCATTCGAGCTCTTAGCACCAAAAATCTTCAGCTCTCGATTCCTCAAACTGTTTTTATTGTTTCAGAAATTTTAAAGGGCCTTGATTACGCCCATCGAAAAACAGATTCTCAGGGAAGGGCCCTAGAAATCGTCCACCGCGATATGAGCCCTCAGAATGTGATTGTTTCTTATGAGGGTGAGGTGAAGATTCTAGACTTTGGAATCGCCAAAGCCTCTTCGAAGCTTTCGAAAACCGAGGTTGGCGTTCTTAAAGGTAAGTTTAGTTATATGTCGCCTGAGCAGGCCTCAGGAAGACTCATCTCGCAGTCGACTGATCTTTATGCTGTCGGAGTGATGCTTCATGAGATGCTCACAGGGCAGCGTCTCTTTCGAGCGGATACGGATATGGAAACTCTCGAGAGAGTGCGGCAAGCCATCGTTCCTAAACCCTCTGAGAAAAACGCAAGCATACCCCAAGAGCTCGATCAGATTGTCTTAAAAGCCCTGCAGCGAGACGAATCGAAACGCTTTGTTAACGCCGGTGAGTTTTTGGGAGCACTCACAGAATTCAGCTTCAATCATAAGATGTCTTACAACTCTCAAGGCATGGCCTCCTTTCTGAAGACTCTTTTTGCATCCAACATTGAGAAAGAAAGACAAGCGCTGCAGAGATCGCTGAAAGAGAAGCCTCTTGAAGATCAGTCGGTCGCAAAAAATATAAAAACGCATATCGCATTCAAATCGCCTCAACTGCAATCTTCAGAGA
>JBMTHG010000096.1:0-5675 GCA_049436045.1 Bdellovibrionota bacterium | reverse complement strand
GAAATATCATTAAAGCTTTGCATCGCCTCTTCTAGACCAGAGCTCGATCGAAAGGCTTTAATCACCCCTCCTTCGGGAATCACTGGAGCTTTTCCGCCCCCTTGAATCATAATGATTTTTTCTCCGAGAAGGCCGCGCGTGACCAACTCAACGATTGAATCTTCATAAAGAGAGAAGTTTTTCTCCACCTTGATCTTCACCAAAATGGCGCCACTTTTTTCGTCTAGTTGAAAACTATCCACTCGCCCTACGCGAAGTCCGGCGTATTCCACGGGAGCACTCTCCAAAAGCCCAGAGACATTCTGAAATTGTAAAAAGTAGGTTTTCATCGAGCGAAAACTCATTCCGGATTGATTGACTTGAGTAGTGACAATGACCAAGGCGATGAGCGCCACCACAACAAACAAACCGATCTTCGCCTCAACAGGAAATCTTTTTTGAGGCATTTAGATATCTCTCCTCAAAACGGGCTCAAAAAACTCCGTGACCACTCGATTCGATGATTTCAAGAAACTTTTTGGATCGCCCTCTGCCACAACCTTACCATCGTGAAGCATTGCGATTTTATTTGCAATTCTTAAGCTTGAGTGAATATCATGACTAATAATCACGGTGGTGGCTTTGAGGCGCTGGTGCGTCGAAACAATAAGGTCATCGATGGCTTTTGCCATGACGGGGTCAAGGCCCGTGGTCGGCTCATCATATAAAATGACTTCAGGGTCAAGAACGATGGCTCGTGCAAGGCCCACCCGCTTTCGCATTCCACCAGATAGCTCAGAGGGGTATTTTTCTTCAATACCGCTCAGATTAATATCCCGAAGTTTCTGTTTTACAATTTCTCGAAGCTCTGTCTCTCCGATTTTTCGGTGCTGCCTTAATGGAAATGCGATATTTTCAAAAACGTTCATGCTGTCAAAAAGAGCGGCGTCTTGAAATAACATGCCAAAATTCATTCTCACTTGATTCATCTCTTCTCGACCAAGTTCAAACAGATTGATCCCATCGAGAAAAATCTCACCTGAGTCCGGCCGAACAAGCCCGACGATATGCTTTAGCAGAACGCTTTTTCCGGTTCCGCTTCCTCCTATGATGACCGTGATCTGGCCAGCTGGAATCTCTAAATTGATTCCTCTTAAGACACTCTGGCCATGAAAGCTTTTCTTCAAATCCTTAATTTCTAAAGATCTCAAAACATCACCGCCGTTAAAAAATAATCCGCAACTAAAATAGAAACAGACGCAATCACCACAGCTTGGGTAGTCGATCGCCCCACGCCTTCGGCCCCTCCAGAGGTGACATAACCCATTCGACACCCCACAGTAGAGACGATCATTCCAAAAAACACTGACTTCACCATGCCATTCCAAAGATCATCGGTGCCGACATATTGCTGAATTTTATCGAAATAAATCGCCTCATTGATATTTAAAATTCCAATCGCCACAAGGTAAGATCCGAACAATCCCATCATACAAAAAATCAAATTCAAAAAGGGCATGATCAATGTCGTCGCCAAAATACGAGGAGAGATCAGATAACTGATCGGATCTACCGACATCACTTTGAGTGCATCAATCTGCTGCGTAACTTTCATTGTTCCAATTTCGGCGGCCATCGCACTTCCACAGCGCGCCGCCACCATGAGGCCCGTCATCACAGGCCCCAACTCTCGAAGAAGCGACAGTGCCACAAGAGAACCCGTGGCACCTTCGCCATTTAAAAGTCGAAGCGTTTTTCCACTTTGAAGTGCCAAGACGGCGCCGGTGAAAAGGCCCGTCAAAACAATGATGAAACTTGAGTTGACTCCAATAAACTCAATTTGCTTCAGCAGCATCTGAGTGCGAAAAGGCCTTCGAAAAATCGATCGAACACCCTCATAAAAAATCAGAACGAAATGGCCGGCGTTATTAAGAAAGCGCGAGCAGCCATTTGAGACCATCAAGACAAAACTCATGGCACCCAAACCCTCGGAATTCGAGGAGCAATTCTTAAGTTGAGCTCATAGGGATCAACGCCCGCTCTCTCGATCAAGCGATTCGGAAAATCTCCCCAAAATGACACGCGATCTTGCTCTTCTAAAGGCTTTCCATTTGATTTCAAAAGTAACATGTCCATACAGATCGCCCCGCAGAGACTTAAGCGCCCCTTTTTTCTCCCCCGCCTATCGTACCAAAGGGGCTCCAAATCTTGCGAGTATTCTTTCGCAATTCCATCGGCATAACCAAGCGGTACAACGGCATATTGATGGTCATTTTTCGCTCGATAGAGATGATCGTAGCTAATTCCCTCACCTTTTTTAACCGTCTTAATGAGAGAAAGCTCCGAACACAGCTCTAAAACAGGAGACAGAGGCAATTTTCGAAGAAAGCCCTTCGGCATGTAGCCATAAATCGCAATTCCTGGTCGAACTAAATTCACTTTGGTCGAAAGAATGCCTTTTTTCATTTTCAGCTGTGAAAATAATGCCGATGAGTTCTCACAGTGAACAGTTTTGGCCTTTAGGCCTTCGTTGAAATACCAGCGAACAAACTCCTCAAACAAAATGGCCTGACGTAAAAAACCTGAATTCTCTCCAAAAGAGGCAAAATGGGTAAAGATGCCCTCCGGCTGTATTTTCATTTTTCTTAAAAGCTCAATGCAAGCTCCCCAATCTTCCGACTTTAAGCCCAGACGATTCATTCCTGTATCAAACTTGATATGAAATTGAAGAGATCGAAAGCTCGAAGCCCTTGAGAGTGATTTCAGATCATTGATGGCCACACTCAGGCGATTTTTCTGCGCCAGTTGAAAACTTTCTTTATTCCATCGAAGAGTGCCTCCCAAAACCAAAATCGAAGCCCTCGGTAAAATCTTTCGAAGCTCAAGACCCTCTTCTAAACTCGCCACGCAAAAATCTCGAACACCATGACGCCAGAGCTGAGGCGAAAAAACTGAGCTTCGATGTCCATAGGCATCGGCCTTGACCACGGCCATAATTTTGGCCCCTTTGGCATGAAGAGGCGTCGGGTTTTTTAAGCGCTCGCGAACCAAATCTAAATTGCTCTTCAGAGCCGATCGCGACAAAAGAGCGGCGGCAGGCCTCCAGGGAAACTTGAACATGTCTGTTTAAAAACATCTCTTTCTGGCGAAAAAGTAAACAGGCTTTGCAGAGCTCTTGAAATTTGAGCCAATAGCTCGGTTGATCCCCCCATGAGATTCCAGTTTAATAAAAGAGCGTGAAAAGATATCAAGTCGGCAGCGAACTCGTGCATTTTTGTCCAAAATGTCAACTGGAGCTCGGCCATACAGTCTTAGCAATGGTCAGTGGCCAGCCCGCTCGGGTTCGTTGCAATACTTGCAAGTCAGAGCGAAACTTTCGGGCTCGAAAGCTTTTTGAAAGTTCTTCGAGAGCCTCGACGATTCCTCGAAGTCGTCAGGTGAATGACGTAAGTCAGCTCTACCAAAACAAAATCAAAGAGAGTTTGATGAAAAGCCCAAAGACCTATTCAATTCATCTGGAAGTTTCTGTGGGCGATCTGATTCAACATCCCAAATTTGGTCGTGGCGTCGTTTTAAAGACCATTCCGCCTGACCGGATGGAGATCGTCTTTTCTGAGGGAATCAAAGTTTTAGCCGGAAAATGTTAATGAAATGGTGGGCAGTATAGGGATCGAACCTATGACATCCACCTTGTAAGGGTGGCGCTCTACCAGCTGAGCTAACTGCCCGAGTTCTTCGCTTTTACCTTGGACATTCAAAAAAATGCAAAAGGATTTTGCTCCCATTTAAGAATCTAGGCCTCTAGAGGGCTTGGAGCATCAAAAATTCGAGCCTCGCTAAGGGCTTGCTCTGGATTTTCCCTTTCGTCCATAATAAAAGCCCTTATGGCTCAAGAAGACACCCCGACCCTTTCTTTTCCGCAAATGGAAGAAAGCACTTTGCATTTTTGGAAAGAAAATCAAACCTTTGAAAAATCTTTAGAAAAAAATAAGAAGGCTTTTAGCTTTTATGACGGCCCTCCTTTTGCCACCGGCCTTCCTCATTACGGGCATCTTCTGGCAAGCACCCTCAAAGATATTGTTCCACGATATTGGACGATGAAGGGCTTTCGAGTTCCGCGCCGATGGGGTTGGGATTGCCACGGACTTCCGATCGAACAAGAAATTGATAAAAAACATCAGTTCAAATCGACCGAAGAGATCGAGAAATTTGGAATCGCAGCTTACAACGAAGAGTGCCGCTCCATTGTTCTTCGCTTCACAGAAGAGTGGAAGAACGTCATCTCTCGATTAGGCCGTTGGGTTGATTTTGAAAATGATTACAAAACAATGGATCGAGATTTCATGGAATCGGTCTGGTGGGTTTTTGCAGAGCTCTGGAAGAAGGGTCTGATTTATCGTGGCTACAAAGTCATGGCGTTTTCCACTTCGCTTGGAACCCCGCTCTCAAATTTTGAGGCGAGCTCTAATTATCAAGAAGTGCAAGACCCGGCGATCACCGTAAGCTTTCCGCTGATCGACGATCCGAATACCCATTTTTTGGCATGGACGACAACACCTTGGACCTTGCCAAGCAATCTCGCCTTGGCCGTTGGGCCTGATATCACTTATGTGAAAGTCAAAGACGCCTCGAAACAAAGTTTTATCTTGGCTGAAAATCTCATCGAAAATTATTTCAAAAAAGATTCTTTTGAAATTGAGAAAACTTTCTCTGGTCGTGAACTTTTGGGTTTAAGATATCAGCCTCTCTTTGATTTTTATAAAGATCGCTCTGATGCTTTCAAAGTGATTGCCAGTGACCATGTCACGACTGAATCGGGAACGGGCATCGTGCATATGGCGCCTGCCTTTGGAGAAGATGATTTCATTGCCTGTCAGAAAGAAAACATAAAACCCGTTTGTCCGGTTAACAATCATGGCGAGTTCACAAACGAGATCTCAAACTATGCCGGCCAATATGTGAAAGATGCTGATAAAAATATCATCCGAGATTTAAAGCAAAGTCAGCGTTTGTTTAAACAAGACACTCTACAACACTCGTATCCGTTTTGTCCGCGCACTGACACTCCCTTAATTTATAAGGCAGTCAGCTCATGGTTTGTAAGCGTCGAAAAAATTAAAGAATCTCTCATTAAAAATAATAAAACTCAGACGCACTGGGTTCCTTCGCATTTGCGAGAGGGTCGCTTTGGCAAGTGGCTCGAAAATGCGAGAGATTGGGCGATTTCTAGAAATCGATATTGGGGAAATCCACTGCCCATCTTTGAATCTTTTGAAGACCCAGAAGATTCGCGTGAATATTTTGTGGTCGGCAGTGCTGAAGAACTTGAAAAATTATCGGGCCGAAAACTTCCTGATTTGCACCGTCATCATCTAGACGACATTATCATCGAAAAAAACTCGAAAAAGTTTCGTCGAGTGCCCGAGGTTTTAGACTGTTGGTTTGAAAGTGGCTCGATGCCCTATGCGCAATATCACTATCCTTTTGAAAATCGAGAGGCTTTTGAAAATGAATTTCCTGCCGACTTTATTGGGGAGGGTTTAGATCAAACGCGCGGCTGGTTTTATACTCTTTCGGTGCTAGGCACGATTTTGTTTGATCAAATTCCCTTTAAAAATGTTGTCGTTAATGGACTCATTCTTGCCGAAGACGGCAAAAAGATGAGCAAACGCTTAAAGAACTATCCTGATCCCATG
>JBMTHG010000095.1:0-5729 GCA_049436045.1 Bdellovibrionota bacterium | reverse complement strand
TTGACGAGATTGTGAAAACATCTCCAGAAGATTTGAACGGCATAGAGAGCTCTTTAGTTGCTCAAAAATTGATTCAAAAAATGAAATTTGATGAGTTGCATTTTTTAGAAGAAAAACGCCTGATTCAATTTTATGATAATCTTATCGGCTATCTGACCCACTCTTTTCGTTGGAGAATCAAGTCTGCCCAAGCGAGACGATTTTTAAATGGCACTCAATTTAATGCCGAAAAAGAGTTCATTACCGAAGTCGTAAACGAAAACATCATCAAGATTTTTTTGAACGCCGCCTTCGACCGAAGCCGAAATGATGTGACATCGGAGAAGGCAAAATTCTTTTTTTTAGCTTTGGTTTTGAAAGGAAAAGTAAAGGACGCCATTCGAAAACATCTTGCCTCCATCAGAACATCTGAAAAGCCTCAGTTTCCCATCGATGATGGCTTTGATCTTCGGGCCAGGCTAGAAGCGATCAAGCTTGATCCGGAATTGGCTTTAAAAGTTCAAATGGCAATCGAGAGACTTCGCCCCGATGAGAGAGAACTCATTCACTTAATTTATTATCGAGGTCTCACTCTGGTTGAAGCCGCTAATCATCTTGAAAAAAAGCTTGGAACCCTCAAATCAACTTTGAGCCGCACGCTCGCGAAACTTCGTCTAATCTTAGACCCCCAAGACTTTTGATTAAGCGACTTCGACTTCTTTACAAAGGTAGACATCTTGAATGGCCTGAAGAAGTGCCACGCCCTCTTCAAAACTCTTTTGAAAAGCTTTCCGACCACAGATCAAGCCCATTCCTCCGGCTCTTTTGTTGATTACAGCCGTTCGAATCGCTTCTCGAAAGTCATCTTTTCCACTTGCTCCGCCTGAGTTGATAAGACCAACGCGTCCCATATAACAATTTGCCACCTGATAGCGCACATATTCAATGGGATGATCTGGAACAAGCTCACTGTAAACCTTAGCGTGTGTTTTTCCGAAATCGAGCGCACCAAAGCCGTTATTATTTTCGGGCATTTTTTGCTTAATCAAGTCTGCCCCCAGACTCACTCCGAGATGATTTGCCTGAGAGCTTAAATCGGCAGCCAAGTGATAATCCGCCCCTTCTGTTTTGAAAGCGGGATTTCTTAGATAGCACCACAAAACACAAAACATACCTAATTCATGAGCTCGCTGAAAGGCTGCCGCCACTTCCTGAATCTGACGAGACGACTCCTCAGAGCCAAAATAAATCGTGGCTCCGACTCCCTTGGCTCCCATATCAAAGGCAGATTCGACCTGCGAAAAAAACACCTGATCGTGCTTATTCGGATAGGTCAAAAGCTCGTTATGGTTGAGTTTTAAAATAAAGGGAATCCGGTGAGCATAGCGCCTCGAAACATTTGAAAGCACCCCATAGGAGCTCGCCACGGCGTTACAGCCCCCCTCAACGGCCAGTTTAATAATGTTCTTGGGGTCAAAATAGTCGGGATTCGAAGCAAATGAGGCCCCAGCCGAATGCTCGATTCCCTGATCGACCGGCAAAATTGATAGATAACCAGAGTTACCGAGCCGACCCATTTTCAACATCGACTGAAAGTTCGATAAAACCCGATTATTTCGGTCAGAATGAATCAAGGTGCGCTCTAAAAAGTCCCCCCCGGGCAAACAAAGCCTTTCGGCTGAGATTCCCTTGCATTTATACGCCAAAAGGCTGGCCTCTTCGCCTAAAAGCTCTTCAATTGTACTAATTCCTGAAATTTTATTGATCATGCTTGAATCCTTCACTAAAAGGCTTAAATATCAAAACTTATTGGAACTGGCTATCTTTTAGGATACTGCTAGAGGGCTTAAAAATAGTTTTGAGATATTTAGATCTACGAGGTAGCAAACAGAAATGAAGTCAAAAACGAGTACAACTAAAAAATTCCGAATTCAACGACGTCTGGGAACTGATTTGCCTGGTTTAGGAAAGCCTGGCGCCCTTGATCGTCGACCTTACGCTCCTGGCCAACATGGTAGCGCAAAACGAAAACCTTCGGAGTATTCTTTGCGTTTGAGTGAAAAACAAAAACTCATCGCACACTACGGCTTGAAAGAGCGACAGCTGCAACGATTCGTTCGAGACAGCCATCGTGCTGGTGTGAATTGGATTTCTGAACTTTCTCGTCGCCTCGAGTTAAGACTTGATAATCTTGTTTTTCGATTTCAGTTTGCTCCTTCGATTCAAGCCGCTCGGCAAATGGTTCGTCATGGTCATATTCTTATAAATGGTAAGAGAGCGAATATTGGTTCAATGGTTTTAGAGCCTGGTGATGAGGTTCAAATCAAAGAAGGCTCAAAAGAACACTCGCTAGTTTTGCAGTGTCAAAATAGCCCCCGCTTAGATTTGCCACCATACTTGGAAAAGACTGAGCCTTTAAAAGGTAAAATCGTCAACAATCCAACCAGTGGTGATATTCCCTTTAACTACAACGAGCGTCTTATCGCTGAGTATTATGCGACTCGCGGAAGAAAGTAGTTTTTCAGAAAATCTGTCAGATATATTTTGGAGAACCCAGTTCGGCTTGGACTGGGTTTCTTTTCCTCTTGAACTATGGTCGAGAGACCAAAAACTTTTGGGCTCAAATCAAAGTCTGTCTGAAGCTGCGAAAGATATTCCGCTTTATTTTGAAGACTTTTGGGTCGGCAGTTTAAAGACAAGCTCCGAATTTTTTGAAAGCTTAAGTGCCAACAAAGATGCTCAAGAGCGAATCTCATCTTTTCTCTTTTGGAGTGAAGCTCCTCTTAAATCAAGGCTTCAGTTGATTGCGATTTTAGAACAGATTCAGCAGCTTCAGCCGAGCTTTAACTGGGTCGGACTCTATCGCATTGACCCCCTGAACTCTTCAGAGCTTCTTGTCTCATGTTTTTTGGGTAGCGCTACTCCACATAGAAGAATTCCGATCAATTCGGGAATTTGCGGAGCGGCGATTCGAGAACAATCCACACTCAACATTGCTGATGTATCAAAAGATAATCGCTATCTCTCGTGTAGTTTAGAAACTAAAAGTGAGCTGGTTGTTCCTATTCGAAACTCTCAAAATGAAGTTGTCGCTGAACTAGACATTGATTGCAGAGAAATCGATGGCTTTTCGGGGTCTCTTGAAAAACAGATTCACAGACTTTGCGAGAGAATTGAAAAAATTCCTCAACTTTTTTAAGCTTTATCGAAGCTTTTCTTGAAGGTGTTTTTAATTCTCAGAGCTTCGCTCGTTCGTCAGTCATATGGCAGGAATATGTAGAACCTTTCCTGCATAAATCGTTGATCGCCTCAGATTGTTTTCTCTCTTAATGGTTGAGATTGGAATTCGATAACGTTGTGAGATGCTCCACAAGGATTCACCACGCTTAACAACATGAACAATTGTTTCCGAATTCTCTGGTCTTGGAGGAGGCGATTTTTTCTTTCTTGGCTTTTGAACAGCAGCTCTTCGAGGCTCAGATGAAGCTTTTGCCATCTTCGAAAGCTTTACGCCTTTTGGAACCGGTAAAATTAAAGTCTGCCCAGGACGAAGGCTCCTAGCCGATTTAATTTTATTTAAACGAAAGATCTCACTTTGCGAAACGCCGTAGTTACGAGCGATATGAGAGATGGTGTCGCCTCTTCGGATCTTGTGAGTCGCATACTGAAAGAATTCAGCCGGCCCTAAAGAATTAAAAGCCACTAAAAATTTCTCAGAGGCTCCCGTTGGTACTCGCAGCTCATATTGAGTTTCGTTCGGCGGCGTCACCGCATGGTTGAGCTCTGGGTTTAAAGCCATGACGTCCTCTAACGAAAATCCGGCTTTTTCAGAAAGATGCTGAAGGTTTACGGCTTGCTTCAAGATGACTTTGTCGTAAGTTAAAGGATCAGCATATTTTATATCTTTAAATCCGTAGCGCTCTGGATCTTTCGCAATGAGGGCGGCCGCAATTAATTTTGGCACATAATTTTTTGTTTCGGGCTTTAAATATCTTCCGCGAGTGAGCTCCCAAAAATCCTCGGTTTTGTAGCGACTGATCGCCCGAGATATTTTTCCCTCTCCTGCATTATAAGCAGCAGCCGCTAGCTTCCAGTTTTGAAATCGATCGTATAAATCTTTTAAATGTCGAGCCGCCGCCAACGTGGCTTTTTCAGGATCTCTTCTCTCATCTCTCCAAAAATCCACTTTTAATCCATAACGACGCCCCGTGGCCTTCATGAACTGCCATTGACCAACGGCCCGAGCTCTTGAAAAAGCCTTCGAGCTAAAACCAGATTCAATCATTGATAGATAAACAAGGTCTTCAGGCAGACCGTGGTCTCTTAAAACTTTTCGCATGAAGGGAATGTATTTTCCGGATCTCTCCATCCAAACATAAAACCACTTGCGACCTCGGCCCTGGAAATAATCTAACCATTGCTCTACTTTTTGATTTCGAGTGGCCAAAATATCGAGCTCTAAAATTTCACCACGATTTCTAGCTTCGAGCTCCTCTTCAAATAAAATCAATGAGCTCTTATCTGATTTTACTCCTGATCGTGCTCCAGACGAACGAGTCGAACAGCCCAAAAGACTCAGGCTTAAACCTAATGCAATCATCCAAACTGCGCTTCTCACTCTATTATTGTATGTAAAGCTTAGACCATGGGTCAACCTATGTCGGCTCAGCTCCCTAGAATTATTAGACTTTTAGAGACGAATTCGATGATGCAGGATTCCGAGAAAGGCCTTGAATCGCCCAAAACGCGCCGATCGATGCCGCCGTTGCCACCTTGAGAATGGGCGTCGGAAAATGAACTCGTTTAAATTTTCGAGATCGAAAGGCCTCTCGCTCTTCTTCGCTCCATCCCCCCTCTGGGCCAATCACGATCTGACAAGATTCAAGGGCGCCAGAAAAAAAACTCGGGGCCTCGCCCTCGTTGGATTCATCGAGAACAAAAGTGGAAGAAGCTGAGAAATCTAAAATCTGATCCCATGAAATCGAGGAGATTTTTAAGGGCCGGCCACGAGCACATTGTCGGGCTGATTCGATACTCCATCTTTCTAATTTCGAGATTGAATCGAATCTTTGTCGAGCAGACTGGCTTCTTTTGGCAGGAAAAAATGACAGTTCTTCGATTCCGAGTTCCGACAGCAAAAAAACAAGATCTCGACAAACTTGGCGGTCGGGCAAGCCGACACAAAGTCGCACTTGCCATGGACTGAAAGTGGTTTCAAGAATTTTTTTAACTCGAAAAGAGTCATGCTCTAATTCAACCTCAGCCTCCTGACCAAAGGAGTTAAAAAGAATGATATCGCCCTGAGCGCGACGTACATTTTTAAAATAGTGCCACTCATCTTTTTGAAGCTGCACTAAGTCTTCAACATGAAATCGGGACTCGCAATATAAGCGGATCATGCCACTCATCAGTACCTTTGCTTTGAAATGAGGTCAAATCTCAGCAAAGGCCTTTAATCGTGCTAGACCTTAAACATCATGAACACTAGACTTCGATCTCATGGATTTTAAAAAAGATCTTTTAAACTCTGACTCTCTTTTTTTAGCCCCCATGGGCGGTCTCGGCGAAATTGGAATGAACATGATGCTGTTTATTCACAAAAAACGAGCCATCGGCGTCGATTGTGGGGTTCTGTTTCCCGAAAATAATCAGATCGGACTCGATTTGATTATTCCAAAAGTGGATTTCATCAAAGAATTGGGCATAAAAATTGAGGCTCTGTTTTTGACTCATGCCCATGAAGATCATAT
>JBMTHG010000094.1:0-5779 GCA_049436045.1 Bdellovibrionota bacterium | reverse complement strand
CTCACCCGCCTTATTCCATTCCCGCACTTGAACCTTGATGCGATAGAGATACTCTTGATTATGATCTAAGCATCCATAGAGATAATAAGGGTTTCCATCGGCAAGAGGGCTTGGCATCTCACCAGAGAAATAATTAGTGGCATGGGTTTGAAACTCCCGAGCTGTATTGATTGGAGGAGAAATCACAAACTCATGCTGTTTGCCTCCTAAAGGTATATTATGAATAAGATACTCCGGAATTCCATCCTCGGTTCGATGCGGCCAATCCAATACCCCTGAGCCCGCCAGACACTCATCGTAAGTTCCCCCCCAATCTGATGAACTTGTGTCAAATTCCGGGTCTTCGGTGGCAGATAAGGTGGCCTGATATTTTGTATACCAGCCTACACAACAATTTGGTGGCTCATAAATTGTTCCTACTTTTGAATAATCCCATGGACATCTTAGATCACTCGCGCCTGACGCCGCACGCCCATAAAGCTCTAGATGGGAAAACTCTACTCCTCCAATAATGTAATAGATATCAGCTGTACCACCATCAATGGGATAATCAGCCCCAGCATTATCGGCCGGATCCACAAGATCTCCGTCTAGTTCCGCGATATAGACCCGTGATGGCGTTATCAAGCTCAGAGGTGCGACCCTGTAATAGTAAGGATGCTCATAAAGATATGAGCATTGAAAATCATTCTCAGAATCTTTGCCGGGTATATCGACTTTGATCGTTAAACCTCGCTGAAAGAGATCGAGCTCTTCCATATCGATCACACACGTAATATCTTTATCATCTTCAGTGGGAATACAGGGCGTCTCGCCATCGCCATCTTTTGTGGCATAGAGAGAATATGAAGCATCTTCAGATTCCGCATAAACTTTAAAAGAAGTGAGTCCGAGATCGGGGCTATCCCCTTCTGTCGGGTCGCCACCTCCATCAGAGCTTGATTCGTCGACTCGACAACTTTGAATGCTCAGCAAAGACGCGCTTACGAAAAGCATCGCCACTAAAAATCGAATTGTTTTTAAAAATGAAAGCCTAGCACGCATCTCCAACCCCCCTTAGGCAAACGAGAATAGTTTATCTTAGCATTGAAAATGCTTTTGAAACACTCGGCCGAAGTTAGAATTTGATTCATTCCATCTCATAAATCTCAACCAGATTTATGATGCGCCGCACTAAAAACTTTCGTCGAGGGCGACATTTCCAGTCACACCCACTTGATAGGCAGAGACTCGTCGCTCAAAAAAGTTTGCGAGTTCTTGAGCATCTTGAAGCTGCATAAAATCAAAAGGATTTTTTGATCCATAATGCGCCGCGATACCCAAACGCTCTAAACGTCGATCAGCGATATATTGCAGATAGCTCTTCATGTCTGTCGCTGAAAGCCCCGCAATTCCCTCTTGAAGAAGGTCATAGGCAAATCCCATTTCGCAGTCGATCGCCTCATCGATCATTGTGATCACTTGCTGCTCCAACTGTGGAGTCCACAATGAAGGCTCTTCTTCCTTCACAATATCAATGATTTTAAAAGCATAGTCGATGTGAGCGCTTTCATCTCGAAACACCCAGTTTGTTCCTGTCGCTAAGCCATTCAAAAGACCCTTTGATCTTAAGAAATAAACATAAGCAAAAGCTGCAAAGAAAAATAAACCTTCGATGCAAGCGGCATAGCAAATCAAATTCAATAAAAACTTTCTTCGATCATCAGCGGTTTTGAGCTGATCGAGTTCCCAAATGCTATCCATCCACTTAAAGCCAAAATCAGCCTTCTGTTTGATCGAAGGAATATTGTTGATCGCTGAAAAAGCCTCAGCTCGCTCTTGGTGGTCTTGAATATAAGTATCTAAAAGCGTCAAATAAAACTGAACATGAAGAGCTTCTTCAAAAAGCTGTCGCGACATATAGAGCCGCGCTTCAGGTGAGTTGATATGTTTATAAAGATTGAGAACTAAATTATTGCTCACAATCGAATCGCCCGTCGCAAAAAAAGCCACCAAGCGTTTGATCAAATGATTTTCTGAATCCGAAAGCTTCGATTTCAAATCAATGACGTCGGTACTAAAATCAACTTCCTCTACTGTCCAAGTATTCTTGATGGCGTTTCGATACATCTCATAAAAAATTGGATATTTCATCGGCCTCAAGGTGAGGTTTAAGCCTGGATTTAAAATCATGAATGCTCTCCTTTCAACATTTTTACGATGTCAGCGTCTGAGTTTACTGGCAAGCATCACAAACCTCAGGATTTTCTAAAGAACACGCCACAGCTTCGGCATCTTGATAGCTCTTCGCTTTAGAGCCCCCTTGAGGAGCTGTGGTCACCTGAGAAATTCGAGTCGCCGGTCGAGACCGCAAATAATAAGTCGTTTTGATCCCCTGTTTCCACGCATAGAAATACATCGAAGAAAGCTTGCCAATATTGGGGCTTTCCATAAACAGGTTCAATGATTGACTTTGATCGATGTAAGGCCCACGACGCGCTGCAAGATCAATGAGCGCTTTCATGGGAATCTCCCAAACCGTTCGATAAAGATTTCTTAAATCTTCGGGAATCTCTTCGATCTGTTGAATGGAGCCTTCATACATTTTTACTTTGGTTCGAATCTCATCCGTCCAAAGCCCACGATCTTTCAAATCAGAAACCAAATATCGATTCACTTGCAAAAACTCTCCCGAGAGAGTCTCTCTTTTAAACAAATTTGAAATCTGAGGCTCGATCGATTCATAAACCCCAACAATCGAAGCGATTGTCGCTGTGGGAGCAATCGCAATCAGAAGCGAGTTTCTTAAGCCAAATTTTTCAATTCGTTTCTTGAGGCCCGCCCAATCGAGATCAGACGATGGTTGAACCCCCCAAAGATCAAACTGCAAATCACCTTTTGCCGCTCGAGTCTCAGAAAAGGCCGCATGAGGTCCATTTTTCTCAGCGAGATCACAAGAGGTGCTCAGGGCATGAAAATAAATATGCTCTTGAATCTTGGTCGATAGAGCCAAAGCCTCTTCTGAATCAAAAGCCAAATCGAGCTGAAAAAATAGATCTTGAAGCCCCATTAAACCCAATCCCACAGGCCGCCACTTATTGTTTGAGCTCTCGGCCGTTGAAATCGGATAAAAATTGATGTCGATCACTCGATCAAGATAACGAACGGCGGTTTTCACCGTGGATTCAAGCTTTTCAAAATCAAATCCATTTTCATTTTTGTGTTTAGCGAGATTGATGGATCCCAAATTACAAACGGCCGTCTCTTGATCTGAGGTGACTTCTAAAATCTCGGTGCAAAGATTAGATAGATGCACCACACGGCCTTTTTCAGCTGTTTGATTGCATCTTAAGTTTGAGGGGTCTTTGAAAGTCATCCAACCATTGCCTGTTTCAGCCAAGGTTTTCATCATTCGGGCATAGAGATCTCGTGCCTTGATCTGCTTTTCAAACAGCTGCTTTTCTTCAGCCTCTTGGTAAAGCCTATCGAAGTCTTCCCCAAAAGAATCGACCAATTCAGGAACTTTCTTCGGATCAAAAAGAGACCAAAGCGCATCGGCCTCTACTCTTTTCATAAAAAGATCAGGCACCCAGTTTGCTAAATTCAAATTATAAGTTCGCTGAGCTTCGTCACCTGTATTTTCTCGAAGCTCTAAAAACTCATAAATATCCGCATGCCATGTTTCCAAATAAACACAAGCCGCTCCTTTTCGTCGCCCGCCTTGGTTCACCGCCGCCACGGAAGAATCCAAAGTTTTAAGCCAAGGAACAATTCCATTCGACTTGCCATTTGTTCCTTTAATGAGAGAACCTCGCGATCGCACGCGAGAATACGAAACTCCAATACCTCCCGCAAACTTCGAAAGAAGAGCTACGTCTGAATATTTTCTGTAGATCGACTCTAAATCATCTCGAGGAGAATCTAAAAGATAGCAAGATGAAAGCTGTTGCCGCAAAGTTCCCGAATTAAACAAAGTGGGACTGCTTGGCATATAATCAAGCTTAGAAATCAAATCATAAAAATGAACGGCCTCTTCAAAACTCTGCGACAAGCCACAGGCCACTCGCAAAAAGAAATACTGGGGATTTTCTATTACATCTCGAGTTTGAGGATGTTTCAAAAGATAGCGATCATAGAGAGTTCTTAAGCCAAAATATTCAAAGAAGTCTGTTCTTGAAGTGTCAATGGCACGATCTAATTCTCTTGCATGCTTTGAGACAAAGCCCGTCAATTCATCAGAAATCAAACCCTGCTTGTTGCCCGCTAAAACCGAGTGAGAAAATTTTGCGATGTGTTGGGTCGCCATTTCTTCGTCGATATATTCCGACAGCAGTCTCGCGCTCAGCTTCGAATACTCAGGCTCCTCGAAAGTCAAAAGAGAGGCCGTTTGAATACAAAGCTGATCAAGCTCTTTCGTGGTCGCCCCATCATAAAGACCGCTGATCGCTTTCGTCGCCACTCTCATCGGATCAACCGAATCCAGGCCGGCAGCACAGTTGGTTACCCGAGTGATAATTTTATTCACATCTACTGGAACCAACGAGCCATCTCGTTTTTTTACTCGCATCCTGTGCGAGGCCTCAGCCCCCACTGCTTTTGCGCCTTTCGATGCTGAAGCTTTAGATTTTTTAATTTCTTGTTCTTTTTCTAATTCCATTCACCGCCTCCTTAAAAGCCCTTTGATTTTTAAGAGGTCCAACTCTTCGGCGTCACGAGAACTTCTCGCGAATCGCCCTAAACTTTTCTTAACCCCACCCCTTCTTGACGATCACGGTTTTGATGCCGATTTAAAAAAAAGTTTTCAAGACCTATGCCTGAAAACTCTTTCTAATCCAGAACTTGCCGTGCGAGTCTCCCTAAAAAAGAGAGAGCCTGATGCTTGCTGTAACAAACACATCATCAACAAATCCAAAGCTATCTTTCGGCGATTAGAAGTGTCAACGCTTACAAGAATTTTCGAGAGAAAAGAAAAAGGGCCACAAAATTTTTCTTTGTGACCCCTAAAAAGGATTGAATTTTTTTTAAGAAACTACTTGATCTCTTTATGCACAGTGTGTCGTCGAAGAAATGGATTATACATTTTCTTCTCTAAACGATTCGGAATATTGGTGGGATTCTTCATCGTTGTATATCGAGAAGGAGGACGGCCTTCGCCTCTCGCTTCTGTGCACTCTAAAGTGATAATTCTTTTCTTACCTCGTTTTGCCATAGCCTTCGAAAACTAGCTTCTTGAATTTAAAAAATCCAGTTTTTAGCTGCGATTTCTTTTCCTTGTCTTCGACCAGCAAACGAGGTCGAATGGTGTCCTTGTTATGATCTGCATTGTTGGAGGTGGGCCATGCGGTCTAGGGGCTGCTTTTCGGCTCCAGGAGCTTGGATTTAACGACTTTGTCTTGTTCGAGGGCGAGGAGCGATTGGGCGGCCTCGCCAGAAGTTTTGTAGATTCTGAGGGCTTTCTTTGGGACATCGGAGGCCATGTTCAGTTTTCTCATTACGAGGATTTTGATCGGGTGATGGATCTGGCCCTTCCAGGCGGCTGGTATACCCACGAGCGCCAATCTTGGGTTTGGATGAATGAGCGCTTTATCCCCTACCCCCTACAACTCAATATTCATCGATTACCCCCGAAGCTTTTTGGAAGCTGCTACCAGGGGCAAAAAAATCGTCCCTCAGACCTCAGACCGAAAAATTTTGATGAATGGCTGAAAGCCTCATTTGGCGAGGGCCTTTTGGAGTGCTTTATGAGGCCCTACAATTTCAAAGTTTGGGCGCATGACCTCAAAAAAATGGACTATCGCTG
>JBMTHG010000093.1:0-5826 GCA_049436045.1 Bdellovibrionota bacterium | reverse complement strand
AATAAAACCCGAAAAAAGAAGAGGGCAAGTCAAAAAAGAAAGATAAAAAGGCAGAGGTTTCAAAATCAGATCCTTCAAAAGAAGACAAAGATGTCGATGTTCAGTTAGATCGGGCGATTTTGTATCTCAAACAGCAGCAGGCAAAGGCAGAACCTCTCAAAAAATAGAAGTTTTGTGGATAAGAACTGACAATTCTCTGAAATTTTCTTAGCGTAGACAATGTGGATCGCGAGGCCGAGCTGATTCGCTCATCGAATTGGGGTGAGCTTAAAAGATTTTATTCTGAGCGAGTGGGCAGTGCTTGGGAGCTCGCTTGGGTTCAGCTTCTTCAACTAAAAGATCACGAAAGTGCCGCGAAGGCTTTTGAAAGAGCTTTCGAAGATCCCCATTTTGAAGAGGCGGCTTACATCATGCTTTGGGCTCTGGGCAAACAGCCAAAGCGACGAGTCACCATTAATTCAAAAAGTCTGCGACTTTTTCAAGCCTATCAAGAGGGGCAGCTTCGACCTTTGGCCTACTGGCTGAAGGAGAATCCAGACTTTCAAATTTTTTCAGAAAATCTCTTGTTGAGATGTATGAATATTTCTTCTTCGGGAGATATTTCAGCGGATGATTTAACGATCATGGCGAAGTCTGTTCGTGTTTCAGCAGAGACTTTGTATTTGATGGGGCGACTTTGGGAGACTCGGGCTAGAAATCAAGCGGCGGCTGAGGATTGTTTCGAAAAGTTTTTTCAAGATGTTTGGGTTAAAAAAATTACGAACGAGGCGAGTAAGCATCTCTTTGATCGCGAAATGTCTGAGCGACTTCGATTTGCGTATTCCTCAAATGATGGGCTTTTGATCAAAAGGCTTCTGACAGCTCTCGAGGCCAAGCTCGATAAACTGCCCTTTCAAAATATTCGAGCCTATCAAAAAGCTTTTGAGCAAGGTCTTCGCTGGGATCTGGAACATCTTACAACAAACTTGAGGGGTGCCGCCTTTTGGAAGTTTTCGGATTTTAGCCCCACTGCTATCTATCAAATGTTTCCAATTTTGTTTGCGCCAGAAGAAAAGCCGACTCCTGATTTTGTGATTTTATGGGAGCGATTCTTTCATGACCCTCAAAGGCAGCTACCGCCCGTTCATCTTGATGAAAAATCTTTGGCGGTTTGGCAAATTTATGTCGAGCTGTGCCCTGAGGCTTTGTCAGAGGCACTTTTGAAGTTTCCAACAGAAGAAAGATTTTTGTTTTTGTGGTCTCTTCAAAATAATCAATCAGGAAAGAGAAACTTCGGTAGACCCGTTCTTGAGAAAGAATCCGAGACCGTTAGAAAAAATTTAGAAAGAGCATTTTCTCGAAGCACCAATAAAGTCTTATGGTTTGATCGCTTAAGAAAATGTGGATGTTCTCAAAGTTTTTATGAGTTCGCACTTTCTGAAATCGATGTTCCTGTGTCATGGGTAATCGAAGATCTTCAATCTCAAATGATTGGCAATTCAGGAGCGATTAGAAATTATCTCAAGAATCAGATTCAGGTGGTTGGACTGAGCCATTCTAAAAATGAAGCCTTAAGTGTTTCTCAGTTACAAAACGCGCTGCAATATTTAACGCCGCTAGAGAAGCAAGAGGCTCTTTTGGCTCGCTTTGTTCTTACGCCGATTCCGAATGAGATTCTTAGCGACGAAGTTTTAGATTTGTTATGGGATGCAAAAAATCGAGTGGGCGCTGAGGTTTTTTCTAATTGGAGAAAGTCGGTCTCTGAATATTTAAAGAAGAAGCCGATGCGAGAGTTTTCAAAACGGCATTGGCAGTGGATTGAAGAAAGCTGGCTGCATGAGGCTGAAAGTTTAGATATATTTTCACCGCCCGTGAAAGCGGCGGGAGAAGATTTTCCGTGGCTCGCCTATCTTGAGGCGGCCTTTGTTCACGAGAAATGGAATCTTTTGCAGATGAGCTTGATTCATCATCCTGACGAGCATCTCAAAACTCAATGGGCAGAGAGGCTACTTTTTCAAATCGATGAAAAGCATATTCGGCGGCTCATTCAAAGCCTGAAAGACCCAGCGGCTCAGTCATCGTTGCTGATGCAGCTTTCTGGAGAGAAAAAAAATTGGCGCGAGTCTTTCGATCATGCTTTGGAACTCATGGAAGAGGCGGCGATTCTAAACGAACAGGCGCGAGCGGCTCGCTGGGCCATCGAACACTTTAAGAATCTCAGTGCGAAAGAGCGCATCGAGCTGATTCATGAGATTCAGCGATGCGCGGATTTTCTGGAAAGTTTGGGCCATCTTGATTTCGATATCAGCATGAAACTTTCAGACATTTTTGCTGAGGAGGCACAGTGGCTACTTTCATGGCAAACCTTTATGAAGGCTTGGCAAAAAGCCTCGGATGCTCAAAAAGAATTGAGTTTAGAGACTTTGCTGAATTTGAGTATTCATTCTCGAAAAATCGAAGAAGCTCAAAAAATACTCATCGAATTTTTATTCGAAAGCCCTCAGGCTAAATCTTTACAGGCCGCGATCTTAGAAAAACTTTTAAACGAAGGCTCTGAGTTTCGATTGGGTCATGTGCGAAAAGAGTTTGTCGAAAAAGCTTCGCGAATTGATCCGCTTCATCCCGAGGTTTTGAAGCGGCGAGCTCAGTATGATTATCGAGCCACCTTGATCTGGAACAGCTTTTATTCAGAGGATTTAACAAATTCGATTCTGGTCGATCAGAAAAAGAAGAAGAGAAAATATGAATTTTGGGGAATGACAGAAACCCTCATGAAAACGGCTTCTATTGAGGCTTTTTGTCGCTATCTCGAGTTTTATCACACAGAAGAAATTGTCGGCGAAAAACACGATCATCTTGAGTCTGCTGAGCGATCGATGAATCGCTTGAGAAAGCTATTTCGCATCAAAAAGAAAATCGCACTTCGTGTGACAGCCGATTTAAAATCGCCGATGAGGTTTTTCTTTGAAAAGCCAGCCATTCAAGTTGATCGAAAGTTTTTTGAACATCTCGATGAGGAGGCTTGGTCAGCGATTGTGGTTGGTTATTTTCAAATGCTCTTTGATCGAGAACGAGGACTATTTGACCAGGGGGCTTTAGTCGAAAGATTTTTTCAAGGCATGCTGCTATCTGGCGCTTCTCTCTCTGCGATTGTTCGACTGATTGTATGGCTTTCAATTGCTGAGGGCTTGATCGCGCCTCAAGTGAATCAGTTTAAGCCACAAGAGCTAGTCGTGAAACTGCCGCTTCTTAAACATTTTTTGATTTTCTATTTAAGTGAAGACTTTGAAAGAAAAGCCCAAGAAAATGGGCTTATTCTTGTGTGACTTGAGTTCGATCTTCTGACTTGACTGGAGATTGAATAATGACAAAGCCCCGGCTCTCTTCGCCAGAGATCGTATTCATAAACTGAAATAGAGATTGAGCCTTGATCCACTTCCACGGAGCTCTTTTTGGATTAAGATCCATGATTAAAAATGAATCAGACTCTTCTTCATAAGCGCCAAGAGGGGCGAAAACTTCAACCATCTCGCCTTGAGAGTCGGCATAAGCAAAGTTGACGAGAAGCATTTCACTGGATTTTAAAAGACTCGCAATCAAGACATCTCTGATTCTCTCTAATGTATCAGATTCAGACATCACATAGAGTCGGGTTGAGATGATTTGCTCATCGAGAGCTGTTCGAAGATCGCGAAGTGATGGCGCACTGACATTAAATTTTCGATTCAATTCTTGAAGTAGTTCGGGCTTAGAAATTTCTAAGGCGGCAACAAGAATCGCGGCGGCTCGAGCTCCTGCAAAAGTATCTTGTGTTTCAGCTTGAAACACATTGGCGATTCTAAAAAAATCAGATTTGTGTTCTGAGCGCTCTAAGCGCTGAAAGCCACGCTCTGAAGACCAGTCAGTGAAGTCTGGTGTGGCCCAAAGACCAGGGCTTAAAAGCAAAATAACGAATGATTTCAAAAGTATGATTTTCACAAAAAGTCCTTATTCGACCGAACTTGTAGCCCAAACGAGGAGATTTTTAAAGGGGCCAGGGTTTGAAAGTCAAAACTCGAAAAAACACGCTTATTCAAGGGGTTTGGCCTGAAAAAAACGAAAGACCTTTGTGAGAGCCTCTTGTAGAAAAGGGGGCATGTCGTTTGAGCCTGAGTTTGAGGATTTGAGGGCGCCGACTCAGAATCTGGGGAGTCGAGAGCGGCCGCTTGAAATTCATGAGATTACTCACGCCATTAAGTCTGAACTCGAAGCTCGATTTTCAGACTTAGTGATTGTGGGCGAGGTGAGCAATTTTAAGGCGCATCCTTCGGGGCATCATTATTTTGTTCTTAAAGACGACAAGGCCACGATCAGTGCTGTGATGTTTAAAGCGGCAAATTCTCAGCTTCGCTTTCAACTTCAAAACGGACAGCGGGTTTTGTGTTTCGGTCGAATCAGCGTCTATCCACCTCGCGGGTCGTATCAGATTGTCATCAGCCGCATGGAGCCCGATGGGCTTGGCTCTTTGCAGTTGGCTTTTGAGCAGCTCAAAGAAAAACTAAAAGCCGAGGGGCTTTTTGATGCCGACAGAAAAAAAGCGCTGCCACGATTTCCAAAAAAAATTGGAATTATCACGTCGTCCTCGGGGGCGGCCGTTCAAGATGTTTTAAATGTTTTATCGAGAAGGTTTAATGGGCTTGAGATTTTAATTTATAACGTCAAGGTTCAGGGCGATGGAGCCGCTGAAGAAATCTCAAAAGCGATTTCTGATTTCAATGAATTTTTTTCAGAGACCGAGGTGCTCATTGTTGGGCGAGGGGGCGGAAGCTTAGAAGATCTCTGGGCTTTTAATGAAGAGCAAGTGGCCAGAGCCATCTTTGCTTCGGAGATTCCAGTGATTTCGGCGGTAGGGCATGAAGTTGATTTTAGTATTGCGGATTTCGTGGCCGACTTAAGAGCTCCAACACCTTCAGCGGCGGCAGAGCTTGTTGTCGCCGATCGAATCGAGACACTTCGGCATTTAGAAAATCTTCAGAGTCGCTTGATGCACTTTTTAAGACGGCTTGAGCTCTTAGAAATGAGAGTCGATGATCTTCGACAGAGTTTAGAAGCCGCCTTAAAAAATTCGATTCTTCATTATCGAAATCGATTTCAGAGTTTAGAGAAAAAGATCTTTCAACTTCAGCCGCAGCTTCGCTTGCAGCGCTATGAACAAAAGTGGGAGAGGTTAAGAGAGGCTCTCTTTCGCGTCGGCAAAGAGCAGATTCGATCGCGCCTGGAGCGCGCCAAAAGTTTACAAACGCAACTTTTGTTATTGAATCCGAGAGCCATTATGGAGCGAGGCTATAGTCTGGTGCGCTTAGAAAAATCAAAAAAACTGGTGCGAAAAGCCTCTGATGTTTCCATGGGGGATCGCTTGATCATTGAATTCTCTAAAGGAAGTATTCGCGCCAAAGTTTAAGGGAAAGTTTGACCTGAGCTTCTCGCAAAATTTATTGGGGGAGCATGGGTGTGATAATCTTTTCATAGGGCGATCAAGTCGCTTGAAATTTTATAGCTATCCCTAGGCAGCCTGAAGAAAACTTCATACAATATAAGGACGGTGGGGATTCGAAATTTGCGATCAAGCTTTCAAAATTTCAGGACAACTTTTTTTGGGCGAAGGGGTATGAGCCTTACGGAGTTGATGATTGCTGGAGGCCTCGGGCTAACTCTTGTGGCAGGCGGAATTTATTTTGGAATGCGATTTACCCAAACGGCGAGTCAAGAAACTACGAAAAATGAATTAAACCAGGCGATGGAACTAGCCGCTCGTCAGTTTGAAATTGATTTTTCAAATGCGATCAAAGTGAAGGGTAATAGCAAATT
>JBMTHG010000092.1:0-5889 GCA_049436045.1 Bdellovibrionota bacterium | reverse complement strand
TGCCCCGAATTTAGCTCGTAGCGATCTGGCGATAAGCCTGCTGCAGCACAAATGGTGTTAAGAAAATTGATATAAGGAAGACCTTTTCGATTGAGCTCAGAAGTCATCAAGGGATAACTCATCACATTTGGATTATATCCGTAACTTTGATTCTGCTGACTCGCATCAATATAAAATCCAGTTTTCATTCGGCCAGCTGCGCCACCGATCGTATAGATCGTTAAACCTCTCGAATCATGCGTGTTGGTTCCAGCCTCAAACCCGATCACCAACAAAGAGTGGTCGAGAAGATTTTTGCCATCTCCTGCCGGAGTATTTTTAAGCGCCAAGGCAATGTCAAAAACACTTCGTCCCATTTGACCTTGTAGCCAAGGCTGCATCGCTTGGGCCATTCGCGGCACGGCCTCGTCCAACACGGGTCGACCATTTAAACGATGAACCACTTCAGAGTGGAACTCACCAAAACTGTTTGGTTCTCGAATGAAGTAACCAGGATTCATATTCGCGATCAAAGAGCGCCCGCAAGCGGCTGTCGCCAAAGCCAGATAAGAAGAAATCAGCTGGGATTGAATCGCACGATAGGAGTTTTCATCAGCATTCCAAGAAACTTGATTCCATGTCGGACTTGGCGGAAGAGCTCCCGAAAAGGCACATGATCCGTTTTGAACAGACTGCAACAAACTCAGAAGTCGATCTTCATGAGCCTCTAAAAGTTGGCGATCATTTGCCGAAACCTGCGCCTGATTTTTTAGAGCCTGCACCTCTTCTAAGAGCTTTGAGACTCCGAGACTATTGCCATTCGGGCTAAGGCCCTGCGCGACCCCAATCGTGGCCTGATAGGCCTGATCTGTTCTATAAATTGTTGGCGCGCTATCGACAGCGGAATTCAAATTAGTGGGGTCAATCAGTCTTTTCGCATGATCAAAATTCACCAAAAGAGGATTCAGCGTGGCCCCTCCCTGAAGAGGTGAATAGAGCGGAGACTGCGCCACCACTTGGCTGAGATGCGGGCCCGCTTGAGGGGCGTCAGCATTGTGACCCGTAAAAGGATCACCTAGAACTGCTCGACCATGACCATAATACCAAGGCACATAAAAATTATGAAAAACATTAAGATAATCAATCAGGCCATTTTGAGCCCAACGAGAGTCAAAAACTTCATTCAAAACCATTTCTCCATTCGCATTGAGGCGCAAGAAATTATTCAGCGGCTCCATGGCGATTGAAGTATTACTCGTTAAAGAAAATCGCATCGCTGGATTAGGAAACACGGGAACGCCGACTTCTCTTTCGACGATGTTACTCGAGTTGAGATTGCGGCGAGTCGGGAGTTCTCTTGAATAAGATCCACCATGCCCGATCATAAATGTTCCAAAAAATTTCAGGGGCTGAATCGCCGATTGGGCATAAAGATTCGAATTGAGAAATTGGATGGGTGATATCATCGAAGCTAGAGCTCCCACACCGGTGGCTTTCAAAAAATCTCTTCGATCAAATTGAAGTTTCTTTTGCGATTTCGAATTCGATCGATTCATCACATCGCCCCTCCTGTGTAGCGCTCAGTAAAAAACCTGGATTTTGCAAATTCCTTCAACGCATCCTTTAAACTCTGTGATTCATCAATCAGCTTTGAGTAGAAAGCTTGAAGCGCACAAGCTTCTTCACCAGACAAAGCCTCTTCTCTTCCGAATGAAAACCGATAAAACTGTCGAGCAAAACAAGCTTGAGGAAATTTTGAATCTACTAAAGACTCCGCAAGCTCGCGAGCTTGCGAAATTGGTTTAGGATCGCCGCCGCCAATTGAAAACTCAACCCGCAAATCTACTGGCACTTGCCCAAGATAAGTGTGTGTCGTGGAATCATAAACTAACTCTGTTGATCGCAAAACTCCCCACGGGTCAACATGACTAAATCCAAAACCATATTGATCAAACTGAGAGTGGCAGCTTTGGCATAAAGCTGGTGACACCAAATTCTCCGTTCTTTCTCTCGACGAACTTAAACCTTGAGCGTGAGGAATCACGAAATCTTGAATACTAATTCCTGCTGATTCGGGGCTCGGCGTTTTCATGCAAAGAAAATTTTTGAAAATCGAATAGCCGGCGAGAATATGAGATTTTTCAACTCCATTGTTCAAATGAAGAGCCGACATCGTGAACAAGCCGACTTTGCCCTCACCATAGCGTGCGGGCTGAGCTCCTTCGCTCCAAGAAGGAAGGCCCTGCATTTGAGCTAAGCCCCCTGTCGCATAAGAAGCGTCGCTTAAAAACAACTCTGAAAAAGAAACGTCTTGCTTCAATAGTTCAACAAAGAATGTTCGAGCTTCTTGCTTTGCCTCTTCAGAATAATTTGCAAGATTCATCTGATCAGCACCTAGCCTTTGAACGCGATCGATCATTGAAGAGCTGGCTTCAAAATCAATCAGCTTGGTATCTTCAAGCTTCATCCATTGATCGGCAAATCGCCCCATCGTCTTATAGAAATTTGAATGGCTAAAAATATATTCCAAGACTTGCTCATAATTGGCTCGAATCTGATTGCTGTTGATCCATGATTGAATCTGCTCATCGGGCACCGACATCCAAAAAACAGAAGTCAATCGACTGGCCAGCTCCGAGTCACTCAATGGTCGCCAAGAATCCTCTGCTTGATCTTGACCCGCTTCTAACCGATAGGCACTTCTTGGGTCGAGCAAAGCAGCGATCAAGGCTATCTTTAACCAATCTCTTTTGGGATTCGCAGAATCGGCCTGAAGGCTTTCTGTCATCGCGGCTGAAGTTCGCGAAAAGAGCTGCTCTGAAAAACCCTCCGGAAAACTTTTTGAAAAAAGTTTCGTCAAAAAAGCATCTCGACAAGCTTGTGTCAGGTTCGCTTGAGTTGAGCACGAGCCAGCAAAACTAGATCGCCATGCATTCCAGTTTGCACCTTCGCTGAGAACCGAAACAATATCAGAAACGATGAAAAGTTTGCCCTGAATAAATTCAAATGAATAATCATTCGAACCGGTCATTCGATCATATTGACCTGCTCGCTCATTAGGCAGACGATTTTTGATTTGTCGCACGTCTCGAAGTTGATTCCACATCGCAAGATGAACATTCGAATTAAGATGAATTTGAGAAAGCAATGTCTCAAGTCGATTGACAACTTCTTCTTGAGTTCGCTTGATGAATGAGGAGCTTGCTTCTTGCGCTACTCCAGGCTGACACGAAAAACCTCGAAAGATTCCAAACTGTGAAGCTTCTTCTTCTGCACTCGTATTCTTAGAATCTCCAGTGCTGTTCGAACGAACATCCAGCATCTGCGGATAACATCCCACCAAGCATAGCCCCGCTAAAATTAAACACACTCCACGCATCACGTGACACAGAGCTGCAATTTCTGTTCCGAGGCTAACTTTTGATAAAAACCTCAAAAAAGGGCTTCCACGGCTAATATCGTTTCAAGACCTGACAATTTTGCCCGCAAGCCCGCAAAGACATCAGGCAAAAATGCCAAGGTTATTCAATGAATCTTTCTCTTGCTTGCCTTTAAGTCACATCGGTAAATTTAGCATTGTAATTTTTAACTCCCGCGATGAAAGGATTTTTTCGATGAAAGCATTTCTTTATGGTGCAGTAGCTCTCAGCCTTTGCTTAGGTCAATGGGCTTGCGCTGGTGCCAAACATTCTGGCTCGCATTCAAAAATGCATTTTGATGCAGCTCAACCACAAACGAATTTGTTTTGGTGGCCTCAAACTTTAAACCTTCAACCTCTTCGTCAACACGCAAAAGAATCAAGCCCCATGGGTGGCGCGTTTGACTATGCGAAAGAATTTCAAAAGCTCAATTTGAAAGCTGTCAAAAAAGATATTGAGAAAGTGCTGACTGAATCTCAAGACTGGTGGCCAGCAGACTTTGGAAACTATGGCCCCTTCTTCATTCGAATGGCTTGGCAGAGTGCGGGAACTTATCGAATCGCTGATGGTCGCGGTGGAGCTGGCGGTGGTCAACAGCGCTTTGAACCTCTCAATAGTTGGCCAGACAATGCCAGCTTAGATAAAGCCCGCCGATTGCTTTGGCCTGTGAAGAAAAAATATGGTCGCAAACTTTCGTGGGCAGACCTCATGATTTTAGCGGGCAATGTGGCCATGGAAAATATGGGCTTTCAAACTCTTGGTTTTGCGGGTGGTCGAAAAGACGACTGGGAGGCCGATCTTGTTTATTGGGGGCCTGAAGCCAAAATGCTTGAAGACAAGCGATACAAAAAGGGTCGTCGTTTAGAAAATCCCCTTGCCGCTGTTCAAATGGGCTTGATCTATGTGAACCCGGAAGGCCCAAATGGAAATCCTGATCCTGTGGCCGCCGCTCATGACATTCGCGAGACTTTTGCGCGCATGGCGATGAACGATGAAGAAACTGTCGCTTTGATTGCCGGAGGTCACACTTTCGGAAAAGCTCATGGTGCTGCTCGACCCGATAAGTGCGTGGGCCCAGAGCCTGCCGCCGCAGGAATTGAAGAGCAAGGTTTTGGTTGGCAAAACAAATGTGGCACGGGTGTCGGTGCCGACGCGATCACCAGTGGACTTGAAGGGGCGTGGACCTCAGCTCCCACTCGTTGGACACATCAATATCTTACGAACTTGTTTGCCTTTAACTGGGTAAAAACAAAAAGCCCAGGCGGTGGAGTTCAATGGATTCCCGATGATGCGGGTGCGGCAAGTTTAGTTCCTGATGCGCATGACCCAACCAAAAGACATGCGCCAATCATGTTCACCACAGATCTCTCTTTGAGATTTGATCCCGAATACGAAAAAATTTCGCGTCGGTTTTTGGAGAATCCAAAAGAATTTGAAAAAGCTTTTGCGCGAGCTTGGTTCAAACTCACCCATCGCGACATGGGACCAAGAGCTCGCTATGTTGGATCAGACACCCCCAAAGAAACTTTCGTGTGGCAAGATCCGATTCCTGCTGTGAATCATCCTTTGATTGATTCTAATGACGTTGAAAAATTAAAGGTGATGATTATCGAGTCTGGGCTCACTCCCTCTGAATTGGTTCGCACGGCTTGGGCTTCGGCTGCAAGTTTTCGAGGAACTGATATGAGAGGTGGAGCCAACGGAGCTCGCGTTCGCTTGGCGCCTCAAAAAGATTGGCAAGTGAATAATCCACAAGAGCTTTCAAAAGTTCTCGCTCGACTCACTGAAATTCAAAATCAGTTTAATCAATCACTCACTGGCGGAAAAAAAGTTTCGCTCGCCGATGTGATTGTTTTGGCTGGGGGAACTGGCATTGAACAGGCTGCTAAAAAAGCAGGTGTCAGTGTGAATGTTCCTTTCAAAGCAGGTCGAATGGATGCCAGCCAAAAACAAACTGATGTGGTTTCATTTGCTGTGCTTGAGCCAAAAGCTGATGGATTTAGAAATTATTTTGGCGAAGGCACCTACGGATCACCGACTGAGATGTTGGTGGATCGCGCTAATTTGCTCACTCTAAGCGTTCCTGAAATGACGGTTTTGGTGGGCGGAATGCGCGCTTTAGATGCTAACAGCGGCGGCTCGAAAAATGGTGTTTTCACCAATCGCCCTGGCACACTTTCGAATGACTTCTTCGTGAATTTGCTCGATATGTCGACGAAGTGGGAAAAATCTTCAGATCAAGAGGGCCTCTATGTGGGCCGTGATCGAAAAACAGGTCAAGTGAAGTGGACGGCCACTCCCGTTGATTTGATTTTCGGATCAAACTCTGAACTTCGCGCGATTGCTGAAGTTTATGCGGCCAACGATAGCCAGCAAAAATTCGCTCGTGATTTTGCAAAGGCCTGGAACAAGGTCATGAATCTCGATCGTTTTTAAGGAAATAACTCATCATTCCAGCCGGCTTTGAATCTCATCAAAGCCGGCTGAGAAT
>JBMTHG010000091.1:0-6045 GCA_049436045.1 Bdellovibrionota bacterium | reverse complement strand
TTGGCCTGCAAGTTTGATTCCGGCTCGAGCCCTTGAATTTCTTCGCTTTAAAGGCTCGCTATGCAAAATTTGCAGACCAAAAATTTTTTACATCCCCTATCATCGATTAACTTTCATGATATCCTAGAGAGGATTGTCGTAAGAGAGGGGTTCATGAGAGAAAAACGCAGATTTCCAAGATATGATGTTTCAAATCTTTCGCAGTTTAGTGCCAAGACAAAACAAGGGCCGATCGGTGAAACTTTAGTAAACGTAAGTGAAGGTGGTTGTGGTTTTTGGGCACCCGCTGAAGATTTTCGCTCATCTCAAGGTCAACAAGTTGAAATCGAATTGAACGCAAAGGGTGTGATTCCTGAGCCGCTCTTGCTCCACGGTGCAGTCGCCTATGTGATTCCCTATCCTTATGAGGGCCAGCTCGGCTTTATGTATGGAATCAAATTCTATGACGAGAGCTGCCAAAAAGTCTTGGGTCTCATTGAATACTTGAAAGAGCTTCACAACGACGGCAAAGCTCGAATGGCGAAATAGTTCTGGTCTTTAGAATCTTTTAGGCATCTTCGAGGTTGTCAGAGTTGCTCTCTTCTAAGGGCAGGTTTTGATATAAACTGCAAACCACCGACTCGTTTTGTTCCTGTTGCTCAATATAATCGAGAGCTTTTTCTAGGCTGTCACAAGGATGACAAAAACTCTCTTTTAAGTTTTGCACATGCACCATAAAAGCAATTGGTGCTGGCTTCGGCCGTCTGAAAAAAAGAATTTTAGCAGAACCTTCATCACTCACAGTTTGAGCAATAAAAGCTTATCAAGCGAAGCGCAAGAGAAAGATCAAGAGCCGACGTCTTCTTGCTCATCCGAGGCCATTTCTCGAATCTCAGCCCCTTCAAGGCTTAAACGAGTCCAAGGAAGAGCCATAAGGCGCTTTTCTTCGATCGGCGTGCCCGTTTCTTCACACACGCCGTAAGTTTCGTTTTTGATTCGCTCAAGAGCCTGATTGATTTCTCCTAACTCTTGATTGAGCTTTTCACGGCGAGCAAGAGATATGGTCTCTTCTTGAATCTGGCGAGCTTGATCGGCCACATCCCCTGAGGTCTCGCGAACTAAGTCTGTCGAAAGAGATTTTAAGCTCTCTAAATGTCTGGTTTTCATCTCAACAAGCTTGTCCCTGCAGGCGTTGAGTAGCTTTTTACTAATCGATAATGGCATTTTAAACCCTCCCTCTTTCGTCTCCGAACATAAATTGTACCTATGCCGAGAAATTTGTAAACTAGCTCAAAGAAATCTTCTAAAAAACCGGGGCATTTTTTTTAAATTGCCCGAATATCTCCAATTAAAGTCGAGTTTTAAGCTTCGACTTTCGATGGCCTTTAAGTGCGAGAATGCTTCAAAACCATAAAAACCATGATAGGCCCGAGAGCCACTTTCTCCTATCCCCCCAAAAGGAAGTTGATCATGGCTTAAATGAACCACGACATCATTTCTTAAAAGAGCGCCGGACTGGGTTCTTGTTTTTAGCCGATCGAAAAAGCTCTGGTCTTCGCCGAAATAATAAACGGCCAAAGGCTTTTGCATCTTCGCCAACTGATTAAAAACTTCTTCCTTTGAATCATAAGTGAGAATGGGCAGTAGAGGGCCAAAAATTTCTTCTTTCATGGCCGGAGCGTCCTCGGATTTCGCCGACAAAATATGAAGACCCATTTTGAGTTTTTTCTCTTCGATCGGCCCCGCCCACAAGACCTCTGATTGATCTAACACGTTCTTTAATCGCTCAAAATGACGCGAGTTGACAATTCGCGCATAAGACTCTGGATCGCTAAAATCTTGATTAAAAATTTGGATGATTTTTGATTTTATCGAATCAAGCTGATGCTGAGCAACCCATAGAAAATCCGGAGAAACACAAGTTTGACCAGCGTTGAGCATTTTGCCCCATACAATTCTTCGAAGTGCCACATCAAGATTTTCGATCTGGTCATCGAGAATCACGGGACATTTGCCGCCGAGTTCAAAAATGAATTGCGGCAGTCGATGAGCGGCTAGCTTCATGATGTCTTTGGCGATAGCCGAGCCGCCAGTAAAAAATATGACGTCAAAATTTTTCTGAACCAACTCTGCTCCGAGACTGGCAGGGCCGTTAACAATCTTAAGCTCTGAAGAAGAAAAGTATTCGGGTAACTTTTTTTCGAGAAGCTCCGCACAAGCCGGAGCATACTCCGAGGGCTTTAAGGTATTAAGGTTTCCAGCGGCGATCGAATTAACAAGAGGAAGCAGCACTAATTGAATTGGATAGTTCCACGGCCCAATGATGAGGCTGAGACCGCGAGGTTGATAAAGGGTCTCGACTTTAGCGTCCCAATGAACTGGTGAGAGCCACTTTCTTGGCTTTGCTTGAGGCTTCATCCACCTTGGCAGCTCTGATAGACAGAGCTTAATCTCCTGATGAATGGGCGCTAACTCACCCCAAAAAACTTCGGCCTCTGGACGGCCCAAATCTGCCTGCACAGCTTTGATCAGAACCTCTTCATGATCTTCTAAGAACTTCCCTAATTTCTGAAGCCTGCTTTTTCGATAACTCAACGATGGATAAGATTTCAATTCCTGATGAAAATAGTGTAGCTGTTCATCAAGATTAAACGAAAGAGACATAGTGAAAGATTACCTGCCTAAAGAAAGACTGAACAGAAAAACCCATGAAACAAAATGACTTCAAACTTCCAATTTTCTTTTTGATCCTTGCCTTTTTATGGGGCAGTTCTTTTGTCGTCATTAAGTTTGCAATTCATTCGTTTGATTCTTGGTTTTCTGCCGCAGCGCGTTTAGCTGTGGCGTTTTTAGCTCTCAGTATTTTTGCCATCATAAAAAAAGAGCGACTTCGTGTGAATCTTTCGCTCGGAGTAAAAGTCTGGGTGACTGGGCTTTTCACTTTGGGAATCCCCTTCGCTCTCTTGTTTTGGGGTGAAAAATATATTTCTGCGGGATTAGCGGGTATGGCCAACGGCACCACGCCCCTTTGGACTTCGCTTCTCGCCTTTTTCATGATTTCTCATGAGAGAAAACTCCTGCAAAAACCAGCCAGCCTATTCGGACTTTTTTTAGGTCTCGTCGGTATCGTGCTTCTTTTCTTGCCGATCATTCAGGCCAAAGACTTCCACCAAATCGAAGGCGCCTTGGCCGTCTTAGGAATGGCGATTTGTTATGCTGTAGGAAATGTTTTCAATCGGGTTTTATTTTCTAAGCACGAACAAATTTCTATTGTAGCGAGTTCATTTCATCAACATCTCGCTAGTTTTATTTTGCTCGCTTTGGGCTGGCTGATGTTTGGTGAGGTTCCTGAGAGTTTGGGATTTACAGAAAATCTTGAGGCATGGCTTGCGATCTTTTATCTCGCCATATTTTCAACTTCGATAGCGCTTGGACTCTTTTTTAAACTCGTAAAAACATGGGGGGCGGTAAAAACCAGTTCGGTCACTTATGTTGTTCCTGTCTTTGCCGTTTTTTTAGATTTTCTTGTCTTTGGCAATCAGCCGGCATTCATGAGTCTCATTGGAATTGCCGTCATCTTTGGTGGAATCTATTTTATTCGAACGGCTAAAGCCTAAAGTTTAGCTTTGAGTTCTCAATCGATTTCGCCAGATCAAAAATAATCCCAACGCGACAAAAGGAATGCTCAAAAGTTGACCCATGCTTAGGGGTAAATCGGCTTCAAAGTCAGCTTGAGAGGCTTTAAAAAATTCAAGAACGAATCTCATACTGAAAATGGCCACGAGGTTGAGTCCTAAAACTTGACCCGCCGCCAAGCTGAATTTCTTCGCCCGATAATAAAGATAAATAATGCTAAAAATAACCAGATATGAAATGGCTTCGTAAAGTTGAACGGGATGTCTTGGAATCGAGTCTATTTGTTCAAAAACAAAGCCCCAATTTGAATTCGTGGGTTTTCCATAAATCTCTGAGTTCATCAAATTGCCAATACGAATAAAGGCGCCGGCTAGCGGCACGCAAAGACTCACTTGATCTAAAGTCTGAAGAAAGTTGAAATAGTTTTGTCTTTTCGAAAACCAAAAACAAGAAGCGATAATGCCTAGAGCCGCACCATGACTGGCGAGTCCTCCCTTCCAAATGAATAAAATTTCAATTGGATTTTGTAGGTAAAATTCAGGCTCGTAAAACAGGCAGTGCCCCAATCGAGCTCCAATGACTGTGCCAATAATCGTTGTGACTAAAAGCTGATCAAGAATCTGAAGGGGTATTTTTTTTTGCTTAAAGATTTTTTTGTTAAACCAAAAGGCGGCCACAAAACCGAGCGCAAACAATAGCCCGTACCATCTGACACTCAGAAAGCCCAAAGAAAAGATCTCTCGACTCACATCCCAATGGATCATTCTTTGTTTTTAACTCGTTCAAATTGTTTAGAAAAGCTTTCTTCTTGAAAGCTTAAAGATCGATCACTTAGACGTCGGCGCCCTTAGTTCTCACGGCAAGATTTAGATTTTGATGAAGATGCTCGCGATAAATCTTGATTTCTCGAAGTAAAATTTTCTCAAAGCTGTCTTGTTCAGCGTCTTCTTCAATCTCTTGAATCAATGAATCGATCTCTTTAAGATCAGTCGTGAAGAAAGGTCTAGCCTGATGAATGATGGCGGCGATCGCAGCGTTTTCCACCCGCTTTGAGGCCAAAGAAAAACCCATCATCATCAAGCTAAGAGGTAGTAGTAATTTCCACATGAGGGCGTCGGATAGCCCAGCTTCTGACGACTTTCAAGACTTAAAATACACTGCGACTCAAAGTCTCGGATGCTTCAAAAGCCATCTGAGACATTCATTTCCAAATTTCGAAAAAAGTATAATTATTCTCAGATAAGAATTTTTTTAGGCTTTATTTTTGACTTCGAGAAATTCAAAAAATAATTCAGCTCTTCGTTCATTTCGAAAGTATTTCTCGATCGCCAATGACTTTTTCTTGCCGCGGAGGCACCCAATTTTGTCGAGATATTCATCAATTTTCGATTCTACGAATTGGTCAAACTCTTGGTCATAGACTTCCATTTGCGAAAGTGTCGCCGCAAAAATCGCGGTAAAATCGGCTAAACATGGCAAAGCCTTCTCTCTAAGGGCATCGGGCACATCGGCCAAGGCTGAGACTTGAACTTCTTCGGCTAAAATCTCCTCATCAAATTCAAGAGGGCGAGCGCCAACAAGATAAGGGCTAGAATTGGAATTCACGGAAATCACCTCGGCGTCTTCGATTTGAGGAACTGGTATTCCCTCCATCACATAAAGAAGCCGGAACTTGGTCTTCCACTTTCCCCAGCCCAAACGCTCTAAGATCCAAAGATCCATCTGAGTTTCATCGCCGCCAAAAGCCCGCCATGCATCAGTTTTATAAAAATAAGGAAAGCTAACCGAATAACTTTGAAGAATTCTTTCAAGACGCTCAATACTTCTTGAAAAGTCAAAATCGCTCGATGGCGATTGGCTCGCCTTAGAAAACTCTCGAGATAATGACATGAGAAGAGACGGCAAAAAATTTAGATTTTTCAACAGATCACCCCTCCTCTCCCTCCCCAGTATATCAATCTTCGCCAGGAGTGAAAGTTACCTATTTTTTTTTATTTTAAGTAGATTCGGGTCGGCGACTAAGATAGCTTGAAAAGATCGGTGAATTAGCGGTTTTATGGCGAAAAGAAGAAAAAAGATCGTTTTATCGTGGAGTGGCGGCAAAGATAGTGCCCTCAGCTTGTTTGAATTAAAAAGCCCCGAGTGGGATATTGTGGGGCTCTTGACAAGTTTTGTGGATGATCCCCAGAAATCGCAGGTGTCGCAGATGCACCGTGTTCCCCGAAAGCTCTTGCAAGCTCAGGCAGAATCTTTGGAGCTTCCTCTTTATGAATTACTACTTCCTCCTCAGGCCTCCAATGAGGTTTATGAACAAAGTCTTCTAGCAAAACTCGAGGAGTTAAAAAAACAAGAGATAGAGGCGATCGCTTGCGGCGATGTTCGATTGACAGATGTGCGACGATTTAAAGATAAAATTTTTAAAAAAGCTGG
>JBMTHG010000090.1:0-6057 GCA_049436045.1 Bdellovibrionota bacterium | reverse complement strand
CGTAACAAGGTAGCCGTAGGAGAACCTGCGGCTGGATCACCTCCTTTCTAAGGAAAATCAATCATTCCGCAAGAATGATTTGGTGGTTAGCCTAAGCGCAATAGCTACTATCTAACTTTGAGAGAACAAATTTCTAAAACTCCAAAACTCTCGATTCAAATTCTTCACAAACAGTTTAATCAAAGCGAAAGATTGACAGACTTTTGTGTCGCTGAATAAATGGAGTTTCTTTTGAGGGCTTGTAGCTCAGTTGGTTAGAGCGTACCCCTGATAAGGGTAAGGTCGGTAGTTCGAATCTACCCAGGCCCACCAGCTTTCGCTGGTGGCAACGCGAAGGATGGCTGAAGCCTCGCTCTTCGCTCGGCTTCAGTACCCAGGCCCACCAGCTTTCGCTGGTGGCAACGCGAAGGATGGCTGAAGCCTCGCTCTTCGCTCACTTGCAAATACTTCGCACACTGCAAATAATTGAATTAACAATTGCCTAATAAAATCAATAACTCCTACCATAAGTAGTAACTTGTTAACTTTTAAGGAGAGGAACCTTATGGAAGATACTTTAAATATTGTAAAACAGGGTCTGTTAGATCCGACCGACTATACTGGCTTTGTTTTTTTCATTGTCAGCATGGCAATGATGGCCGCCACATTTTTCTTCGTATTGGAGAGAAATAACGTAGACGGCAAGTGGAAGCTCTCGATGACAGTGTCAGCTCTGATCACTGGAATCGCCGCTGTTCACTACTACTACATGAGAGGCGTGTGGGAAGCTGCTCAAGTTTCTCCAACAGCGCTTCGATACATCGACTGGACCTTAACGGTTCCTTTGATGTGTGTGGAATTCTTCTTAATTCTAAACGCAGTTCAAAAAGTGAGCGTTGGAATTCTACATCGTCTTCTTATCGGTTCTCTTGTGATGCTTGTTTTTGGGTATCTCGGAGAAGCGGGCATTATGGATTTCTGGCTCGGCTTCTGGATCGGAATGCTCGGTTGGGCGATCGTCTTGTATGAAGTCTTCTTGGGTCAAGCAAGTAAAGTGAGTGCTGAATCGGCAAGTCCAGCATTAAAGTCAGCCTTTAATGCTCTAAGACTCTTCGCTTTAATCGGTTGGGCGATCTATCCAATTGGTTATGTGATGAAAGATCCAGCATCTTTGAACATCGTTTATAACCTTGCCGATGCTGTGAATAAAATTGGCTGGGGTCTAATTATTTATGTTCTAGCAGTGAAGGATTCTAAGAAAGTTGCTTAGATCAAGCTTCGAAGATCTGAAAGGGGAGGCCAAACGGCCTCCCTTTTTCAATTCCCCTAAAAATGATTCGCCCTCCTCTGTTCAAAGAGTGAGGAAAAAAGGCCTAAGTTATGTTTCAGATTTAGGTCTCGCTGAAGAAATTAAAGAGATTTTGTTTTCAGGAAAAATGCTTCGATCGCATTTAAGCTTTGCGGCTGGTGCATGCCTTGATGCCCCTCGAAATTTGATGGAGGCAGTCGCCTGTAGCGTTGAGATGGTTCATGAATCGAGCTTGTGCCACGACGATATTCAAGATTCTCAGGCGGAGCGCAGAAAAAAACCGACGATTTGGAAAATTCTGGGGGTCAATCAGGCGATTAACTTCGGTGATTTATTAACATCGCTCTCTTATCGACCTCTTTTAGAACTTAAAAATTTTAACTCTCAGCTTCTCGTTAATCATTTAAATCAGGTGATTGCCGAAGTGATTCGAGGGCAGATTTTAGAACAGCAACACCTCGGTCAGAGCGCATCGAGAGCTTTTTATGAACGTGTGGCCAGTTTGAAAACAGGAGCGCTGATTGCGGCTGGCCCTCAACTCATTTGCTTAGCCATGGGCCAAACTCTTGCGATGCAAACCGTGACGATGGCCTTTCAGCATCTGAGTCTAGCTTTTCAGCTTTTTAATGATTTAAGCTCAGTTTCAAAAGAAGGTATGGAGCTCGACTTTCAAAATAAAGTTTTTTCTTTTCCATTTATCATTCTTCAAGAGCGATTGATTCGAAACTCGTCAAAAGAGAGTTTTTTTGAGCTTTGCTCTGATTATCAAAAAGTTTTGAGTCTGTTTGAGAAATATTCTGTGCGAGAAGAGATTTTGCAGCTCGGTCAAGCTCATCTGCGCTTGTTTCGAGAAAAGCTTCGTCAGTTGGGCGATGAATGGCCATCACATTTTGATCCACTTATAAATCGGTATTTCAAGTCGAGCTTTGCGCAATGAAAAAAGCTATTGTCGTTGGAGCTGGGCTGGGAGGAATTTCAGCCGCGCTTCGATTAAAAGCGCAAGGCCATCAAGTTTGTCTCGTCGATCGTTTGAATCAGCTCGGAGGTCGAGCGCGAGTTTTTAGGCAAGACGGATTTTCTTTTGATGCTGGCCCGACGGTGATTACAGCCCCCTTTCTTATCGATGAGCTTTTTGAACTATTTGGCAAAAAAACCAAAGACTACATTGAAGTGAAAGAGGTGGAGCCCTGGTATCGCTTTGAGTTTAATGACGGAAGCACTTTTGATTATGGCGGAACTCTTGAAGACACTCTTGCTGAGATTGACAAACTTAGCCCTGAAGACAAAGAAGGCTACAAGAAGCTCTTAGAGAAAAGTCGTCAAATCTTTGATATCGGTTTCACGAAGTTAAGCACGGAGCCCTTTCACTCGTTTTTTACGTTGTTGAGAGAAGTACCTCAGATGTTAAAGCTACGAGCTGATCGTAGTGTTTATCAATTGATCTCGAGATATCTCAAAGATGATCGCTTGCGAAGAGCCTTTAGTATTCAGCCTCTTTTGGTGGGAGGAAATCCATTTGATACGACCTGCATCTATAATTTGATTCACTATCTTGAAAGACAGTGGGGCATCCACTATGTGATGGGAGGAACCGCAGCTCTGGTGAATGCCTTTGGTCGTTTGATGCAAGAAGAGGGAATTGAAATTCGCCTAGATTCAGAGGTGATAGGTTTTGAAGGCGATGAAACTCTTAAGTCTGCAGTTTTAAAAGATGGTCAAAAGATTGAGGCTGATTTTTTTGTGTGTAATGCAGAGCCTGCTTTTGTTTATGAGAACTTAGTGCCTAAGAGCTTCAACAAAAAATGGAATTCTTGGCGGATCAATCGCTTAGAGTTCTCGATGGGACTTTTTGTTTTATATTTTGGAACTCATATTCAATATGAAGATGTGAAGCATCACACGATTTTGATGGGAGACTCCTACGAAGGACTTCTCGACAGTATATTCAATAAAAAAGAGCTTCGTTATGATGATATGTCGCTCTATCTGCATCGACCGACTGCGACTGATCCTCAAATGGCGCCCCCTGGATGTGATTCTTTTTATGTGCTCTCGCCCGTTCCGAATTTAAAAAGTGGAATTGATTGGAGTAAAGAGACAGAAACCTACAAACAAAAGGTTTATGAGAAGTTAGAAAGCCGAATCTTGCCGAATTTGCGAAATCATTTGGCAACAGAGAGGGTGCTGACACCAAAAGAATTTAAAGCCGATTATCATGCGCATCTTGGGTCTGGATTTTCGGTGGCTCCTAAATTTTCTCAATCAGCCTATTTTCGATTTCATAACAAGAGCGAAAATTTTAAAAATCTCTTTTTTGTAGGTGCTGGAACACATCCTGGTGCTGGAATTCCAGGAGTGATGTCATCGAGCAAGGTGCTCGATCGCCTAGTGTCTTGAGAAGTCATGTCAGCAGAAGCCGAAGTTTTTAATCGAAACGCAAAGACCTTCTCTTTTGCGAGTCGATTTTTCGAAAAAAAAACTCGCAGCCGCATTGAGACCATGTATGAATTTTTTCGATGGGCTGATGATTTAGCAGAGAAGCTAGATTCAGAAAGTCGAGCAGAGCTTGAGTCTACCCAAAAGCTCTGGCTAAAAGCCAAGAATGACTCTCGTTGGGCGCGAGTTCAGCAGTTGTTTGATGAGATTGAAGTGGATGAGGCCATTTTGAATGTTTTTTTTGAATGTATGCTGAATGACCAATCCTCGGTGAGACTCAAAAGTGATCAAGATTTAATGAGATATTGCTTTGGCGCAGCGGCGACGGTTGGTCTGTGTTTAGCCAAGACCTTTGAAGTGAGTGATGCGAGAGCTTTTTTGTTTGCGATTGATTTAGGTATGGCGATGCAGCTGACCAACATTGTTAGAGACATCGATGAAGACTATGAAAATGATAAGATTTATCTACCTGAGCTTTGTGAGAAACCGCCCTCTGAGCTGACAGATCAAGAACTAAGAAGTTTAAAGTTGAAATATATCGAAATCGCTGACCAGTTTTATGAGAGTGCTCAAAATGGATTTAGGTTTTTAGATTTTCGAGCCCGATTTTGTGTGGGTCTTGCGTCAAAACTTTATCGTCAGATCGGTCACTATTCTTTGAAATCAAAATTTTTAAGAAAACGAGCCTATACCAATCGATTTCAAAAGCTGTTTTTGTTGAGCCTCTATGTTTTTGAATTTTTCAAAGAAACTCTCTTCCCAAGAAGTCTAAAAGAGCACGATAAAAATCTTCACAAAGATCTTCAAGGTCTGCCCTATGTCTTATAAAGAAGTTGTGTCACATAAAAAATATGACATTTGTTTTTTGGGTGGGGGAGTGGCGGCTGCAATTCACCTTCTGGTTCATCAAGAATTCTTTCGATCAAAAAAAGTTCTTATTTTAGAGAAAAGCTCTCAATTCGATCGTGACAAAACGATTTGTTCTTTCAGCAAGGCAGATTTGCCCTTTCTTAAAACTAAAAAATGGTGGCGTTTTCAGGCAAAAACTAAATTAAAGCAGATGAGCTATGATTCGGAAATTCCTTATCAGTTTCTCGATCTTAAAGAGCTTTATGATCAGCTTGAAAAGTTTCTGAGCGAAAATCCTAACATTGAAGTTGAGTTCAATAGAGCGATCTCGTCTTTTCAAGAACGGGAGCCCGGGTTTCTTATCGATGAGTTTGAGGCAGAGCATATCATTGATTCACGACCCCTGATGATTGATCAAGAGCACTGGATTCAACATTTTTATGGAGTTGAGGTCGAATTCGAAGAAGATCATCTTATTCATGGGCCAGTGATTATGGATATCGATGAATCTTTTAAAGAAGGTTTAAAGTTTTATTATTTGATTCCAAAAAGCCCAAGGCGCTTGTTGGTCGAGCTGACCTTTTTTAGTGCCAAAGTTTTTGAAAAAGAATTTTATAAAAAAGATTTAGAAGCCTATCTTCTCGAGAATTTTTCAAAAAAGGTGAAAGCGATGAAAGAGGAATTTGCGCAGATTCCTTTGGTGGTGATCAAACCGCCAGAAATTCTGCCGAAAAATTACCATGTGATCGGATGCCGTGCTGGAAATCTAAGGGCCTCAACGGGTTATTCGGTCTGGAGATCTCTTTTTCAATCTGTTGAGCGGGGGCCTTTGCCGAGCCTGCATCAGGATTTGAAATGGACTTTTATTCAGTGGATGGATGAAGTTTTCTTAAGAGTTTTAAGAGCGAGGCCAGATTTGGCGGCTATGATTTTTGGAATCTTTCTTGAAAAGTTAAAGGCTCCGAGCATTTCATCATTTATGAGTGAAAATCCGAGCTGGTTGAGTTTGTTGAAAGTGATTTTAGTGATGCCTTGGGCGCTTTTTTTAAAAGCACTTCTCACAAAAAAAACAATGCAAAATTCTTTTTCATGGCGAGCTTTAGATTGAACTCATCGCTTTTCAGATTTCGTTTCGAGCTAGGCTTGGCTCTCTTTTTGATAATAAGTCTAGGTCTCACAAGGTGGAATGAGCAGCTTTCTCTTGTTTTTCTTGGAGCGCTTGTTTTGATTCTAGGATTTCCGCACGGGGCTTTTGACGTTTTTATTCTGAAAAAGAATTCAAAAACTTTTTTTTGGTTTTTTTTAAAGCTTCTTCTTTATCTGGGCTTTGCAGGGGGCTTGTTTTTATTTTGGAATTCTTATCCACAGATTTTTTGGCCGTTAATTTTCTTTGTTTCGGCCCTTCATTTCTTAAAAATAGAGTGGAGTCTTCGGGCTACGGGAATTTTCACACCTGATCTTGCGCTTGCGGCCATTTTTTTAGT
>JBMTHG010000089.1:0-6224 GCA_049436045.1 Bdellovibrionota bacterium | reverse complement strand
AACGAATTTCTGAGAGAATCCCACAACGATCGATTTTTTACTGCCAAATGGAGACCGCTCGACCAACGAGACAGAAAAGATCTGGCTTTCTGATTTAACTCCCGAACATTCAAAAGCTCCACATAAGACTCTTGAGAGCCTCTCATCAACTCTTCAAACACCCAAAACTCTTCTTTCTCTGCGAAAAAATTAATCGTTGGATGCCAAGTTGCGTTTAGCTCAATTTTTCTGCCTTCTCTTCCAAAAATTGGCCGCTTGAGCAGCATTAAGACCTTTTCTCGCTGAAATCTTTCCTTTTTGAATATCAAAGAAAAAATCTCTATATCGAGTAATTTTGACTCGAAGGCCTCAAGAAAATATCTGAAAGTTGAATCGTCTGCATACTCAGCGGCGAAATATAGAAAACGATTGCTTGTCTTCGCAACCAGTTTAAGCTCAGAGCCTGCCGAATGATTCAGCAAAAATTTAATGAATGGAAGATTCTCGTTCTTAATGGCTTCGTACAAAGCGAAATACTTAGCCTGCGATGAAGCGGCTAATCGAAACATGCCCGCTCCTTCAATGGCATCTTCGACCTTTAGAAGATCTACATCCCACGGATCCCTTTGAGCTTCTTCAATCAGAATTTGATTCCAATGCCCAGGAAAATCGCTGGCCTTCCTTTTGGTCTGAGCGATCACGGCGCCAATTGCCGTTAAGCAATAAAACACAAGCCCAAATAGAATCCACACAAAGGCTCGCTGAATTGAAATCGATCTCATAAAAAGCTCCTTCTCTGGTTGATCTCGGGGCTATCGAAGCCCCTCACAACGTCTTGAACGCGCGTTCTAAATCGATTTTCTTAGCCCGTCAACCCCCCCCTCACTTTATCTTTCGGGCAATTTCAGCCTTCAACAAACAACAGAGACTTGAGATCAAAATTCCTAAGACTATCGCGGGAGTTGCGGCCACATTCTCGATAAAAATCGAAGATAGAAAGCCCAAAAGACAGCCTGAAGCGGCCACGACCGCCAACTGCGTCTGAAATCGAGACCAAGGCCCCGATTGAGAAGAAAGAAGAATCGCCGGCAAAAACAAAGCTGCCAAACAAAACAAAAATCCCCATTCCAATAAAAATCCCATCAAAATAAATGTGAGAGCTAATCGAAAAACTTTTTCTAAAACGCGATCACTTTGATTCATTGAAAAAGTGCTCAACTCAAAACTTAGCTTCAACAAGCGATCTCGAAAGCCCACTAAGAAAACAAGCATCATAGCTCCTAAAATCAAAAGCATCGCAGCACTCGAATAGCTAATGAGGGTTGGATCACCAAAAAAGCCTCGCGTGAAATGAATCTCTAATTCCGAAAAAAATCGAACGATCAAAAGATTGAGCGAAAGACCCAATAAATAGAGCACAATCAAAAAGGATTCTCGATTTTTAAAGGGCATTTTGAACATGAAATACGAAGGCAAAAATCCCACGCCCAAGACCACCCACTTTAAAAGCACATGATCTTTGATCCAAAGCCCAAGAACTAATCCCAAAAACATCAAAAACTGATGAACAGGAAACAACTGAAACACAAGTTGTCGCAAAATCAAATGCGGCCCCAACGACGCTAAAGCGCCTGCCGAAAAAATCGAAGCCAAAAGAGAAGGCCCAAACAGAAACAAAATCTCAATCATCAAGAAGCCCGCTCTAGCAAAAGTTGATTTTCATCTGACAAAAAATTCTTCGACAGATGAGAAACATAAATCAAAGCTCTATTTCGATTCTCGCGCCAGGCTTCTAAGCACTGCCGAAAAATTTCTCGCGAAGACTCATCGAGAGCCTGCTCAGGCTCATCTAAAATCAAAAGATCAACGTCTTGCTGAAAGGCGATCGCCAAGAGAATTCGACTTCTCTCGCCACCACTCGCTCGCCGCCATTGACGATCAAGATCAAGGCCTTGAAGAAGGGGATGCGTTTTCGAAAGATCATAGATTTTTAGAATTTCTCTCAGCTCAAGTGGAAACTGAAAAAGCTCATCCTTGAATTGGGTGAGAAAAAACACTCGAAGATTCTTTGAGCTAGCCTCCTTCACGATGGCTTTTAGAAGAGAGGTTTTTCCAACAGCGTTTTCACCTTGAATTCGCCAAAGTTCTCCGGCCTGAACTGAAAACGAAATCGCTTGCTTCAAATGCAAATAATCTGGCTTCCATTGATCTAAGCGTAGACTCCAATTCATTATACCAACTCCGGCTAAAGGCTTAGTTTTGCTTCACACTCAAAAGCGAGTTTAAAACTTTCTCATGATAGGCGAGCGGATTCAGCTTGAGGCTTGGCATCGGCTCTACCTGCAAGACTTGAGCGGGCGTGCCACTCGAAACTTTTTTAAGAAGCGCCTCTGATTGCGCTTCAGTCGCCAAAATCAAATCAATTTGTTCATCTAAAATTTTTCGTCGCACTCGAGCAATCGCCGCCGCTGAGGGAGGAACACCGGGTTTTTCTTCAACACTCCCCTTTGAATTCACTCCCAGATCTCGAAGCAAATAAGCAAACTCTTTGTGATATTCAAGAAGTCTGACAGAGTTTTGAATCTTGCTTTGAGAGTCTTTTAGAGTTTTTTGAATTTCATTTTTAAGAGCCAGTTGACGCTTCTTAAAATCTTCTGAGCTTTCTGGTCTTAAGCGCTGCAAAAATCCAAGCACCGCCTCCGAAGCCTCGCTCAAACTTTGAAGACTCAAATACCAATGAGGATTACCATCGGAATGAATGTGCCCATGCGACCGATCAAGCGGCTCTGCAAGTTTTTCTAAAACCACAACGCTTTGACCCAAATCACAATACCCACTGCCCGACTCTTGAATTTTTGGATTTGCTGATCGCTCTAAGACTTTTGGAAGCCATCCCACCTCTAAAGAAAGCCCCACAAAACAAAGCATATCCGCATCGGCGGCCTTCTTCACAAAGCTAGGTTTGGCGTCTACAAAATGAGGATCTTCAGAACCTCGCAAAAGAGATTCCACAACAACCTCATCGCCCCCAACACGCTCAACCACCCAAGCTAGGGCTGGCAAACTCGTGACCACCTTTAAAGGTGCCGTCTCTGCCCCAAGACTTACAGAAAAATTCACGACCAAAAAAATAAAAGCTAAAGTTTTTTTAAAACTCATGGGCGGGGTGTGCTCCTAAAATAAAAACAATCTGACATTCAAGACGATGACCATATTCCGTTTTTTTGCCTTCTTCGAATCGATTCTCAAAAGCATAGGCCACTCTAAATCTTGAAAACTCACTCAACTCATAGAGAACTTGGGGTGAAGCTTCGAATTGCCAGTTCGTGAGCTTTTCTGCCGAAGCGTTTTGAAGATCGAGATTGCTAAAAGCATCGAAGCGAAGTCCCACGAAATAATTTTGATTGAGTGCGTATTGGGCAAAGATATAAGAGCCAATCTCTGTTGAAGCCCTTTCATTCTTGGGCTTTTGAGTTCTGCTCCAGACCTCTGATTGAATCATCCATTTTAAGAGTCGCGACTGTCTCCACTTTGCCACCACGTCTAAGCCAGACATAAAAAGCCAAGTTGATTCAGCATCTCGACGACCCAAATAATTGAGAGCATATTTTAAGCCCCCCGACTCCCAGTCTTTAAAAAATTCTGCTCTTAAATAATGAGTGGGAATTTTTGGCTTCGCCCCCATGTCTCCGTGACTATGGGTGATGCGCCAGCCGTTAGTGATGCCGAAAGTGAGGTCTAAATAAAAAGGAGTGGGCATGAGAACACTGGCCTGAAGGCCCGTGTCTAGAATTCCCTCTCCGTCAAAAAAGTTTTCTTGAACGATTGGTGTTGAGATAAACGGCCAATCATGCTGATGAAGCGCATTGAGTCGGCCCACTCCAAGAAAAAACTGCCCCAACTGAAATCGAGTTCGCGGAATCAATCGAGAGCTGCTCACAAAAGCCTCGTGCAAACCAAAGTTCATTTCACCTTGATAGGGATGAGCGCCGAGCGAGAGCCGCGCTTGAAACAAATAATCGGTGGGGCCATAGAGCAAAAGCTCAGCGCTTCTCACATAAAAACGATCTTGCACGCCTGAATCCTGAAAACCCATCTCACCAACGATGTCAGCCGCTGCTGAGATCTCAAGACCGCTCTCGTCCAAAGAAGCAAAAGCGAGCTTTGATGTAAGCCCAAAAACCAAAAACAAAGAGATGAGCTTTTTCTTATCCATGAGAAAGCACCGCTTTTTTGATTTTGATATCTCTTAGCCTTACTTCGTTCATCTTTAGCCCCCAAAAATTTCCTCGGGAGTTTGAAAGACGAATCGAATCTTGAGCGCTATCTAGAATTTCAGGCACCGTGGCTCCTGCATTTAGCCCCTCCCAAAGAATGAGATGCAGAGGCTCTTCATCGTGAACTTCAACTGAAATTGAAATCTCTCCATCTCTCATTTCACTAAAGGCCTGATTGAAGCTTTCTGCTCGAAGATCAATGATGCCCTCAGCAGTCTCCAAAAAAATCAACACCTGATCGACGGGCCGAGTGAACTTCAATCGAGCGCCTCCATTTAACTGATTGTTTGAAAAGAAAATAAGCTCGAGCTCTGCGCCAATTTGAAGCGTGGCTGAAATTTGAAAGAGAGCCTCCTTTTGAATGGGCTGCTCAAAAATAAAAGAAGATTCATCAAGTTTCAAAAACTCTAAGCCAAAAATCTCGCCCGCTCGAAGATTTTTATCTTCGGCATCTCGATTTTGCGAAGTCTTTGGATTTTGAGTGTTATCTCCACGACCTGATGATTGATCAGAACCACAAGAGATTAAAAAGAAACTTAAAACGACAAAAATGAGATTCACTTTGCGCTCTCCTTGATGTTGTTGTTTTGTTTGATCTGCGGCTCATTTTGGCCTTCGCGCGAGCTTGCGTGACAATCAAAATTTTCTTTTCCGTGATAGTGACAATAAGAAAACAAAGCTTTTTCAAAATCTAGCAAAAGAGTCTTTGCTCTTATATTCAGACGATCTTTCCATACTTTCACTTCACGAATAGGTTTTTTGATTTCGTTGATTCGATCGTCTAAAAGGCCCTGCTTCAATGATTTGAGATAATGAAAGCTTGAAAATACGCTTTGCGGCTTTGCATCTTTAGAAGCCTCTTGGCTTGGCCTCAAAAGCTCTGCTTTTTGAATGTCTTTGACCTCGCACTGAAGTTCGCTTGCTTTCTCTTCAACAGACCCCAATTCACAACGATAAAGAAGAGCGAAAGTCTCAAGCTGGTTATCTAAAATTCGGCTAAAAAATATCTGAAGGCCTAAATCATTTTTTTGAGAACTCAGAGCGAGGCCTTCGATGCGGCCTTGTAATTCTGAAAAATCAAAATCTGGAATGTCTTTTGTTTCTGCTGGTGAACTTAAAAATTCGGCCAATCTCTCTGCCATTTGAATTTCAAATTCACTGAGATCTTCAGATTTAAAATCAAATTCTTTCGAGCCTGAAATTTTTTCAAAGGCTTTTAAACCAAGCGCCGCTGAAGACACCCAGTCATCATTTGTCATTTTTGCACTTTGACCCGACAGCAAGGTGATAAAGAAAATCCAATTTAACATCTCAAAACTCCTTTGGTTTCGCTTAAAATCTCAGTTAAAACTTGTTGCAAATGATTCGCATTTAGAGCTCTAAACTGTCAAGAACGAAGCCCAAGAATCCTTTGACAGATAAAAAAGATATGCTAACCCAAGCGCCTATGGCGAAGGCCGCGTTTAAACCAGAGAAAATCACTGAGCTTTTGCGATCGAAGGGCCTAAAGGCTTCAAAAGCTCGGCTTGGTATTTTAAAGGCCTTAGGCCGAGCTCACTGCCCCGTCAGCGTTGAAGAGCTCTTTAAGAAGCTCCCTTCGGGGCTGTGTGATCTGGCAACTCTCTATCGAAGCCTTGCCTCGTTTGAAGAAAAATCGATTTTGGTCAAAATCGTCTTAGGCGATGGGCAAAGCCGATATGAGTGGGCCGAGCAAAAAAATCATCACCATCATGTGGTCTGCAGAGTTTGCAAAAAGATAAAACCGATTTCTTTTTGCGGTCTTAAAAATCTAGAAAAACAAATTCAAAAACTTGGGTATTCAAATATTCATCATTCTCTTGAATTTTTTGCGACCTGCTCGAAGTGTCAGGTCGCAAGCTAAGATTTAATCTTACAAACACGACCCCCAAGCCTCTTTAGTTTCGATTTGAGGGTCAAACATTTTTTGTTTTGCAAAAGAAAAACTAG
>JBMTHG010000088.1:0-6352 GCA_049436045.1 Bdellovibrionota bacterium | reverse complement strand
GGCCCTACAATTTCAAAGTTTGGGCGCATGACCTCAAAAAAATGGACTATCGCTGGATCGGCGAAAGAGTGGCGACTGTCGACTTAGAGCGAATCCAAAAAAATATCGAGCTCGATAAAGACGACATCAGTTGGGGCCCAAACTCTGTCTTTCGATTTCCCAAGCGCGGGGGAACTGGTGCCGTTTGGGAGGCCGTTGGAAGACTCATTCAAGCTGATAAAATCAAAACCAAGCATCGCCTTCAAAAAATCAATGCCAAAAATAAAATCCTTCATTTTGAGAATTCATTTTCTCAGAAGTTTTCAAAACTTCTGATCACTGCTCCAATTCACAAAACTTGCGAATGGATGGAGCTTCCCCTGAGATCGCCTCTTCTTTCATCGAATTCTCACATCATTGGCGTGGGAATTGAAGGAAGTCTGCCCAAATTTCTGGAAAAAAAGTGTTGGATTTATTTTCCAGAAGCTCAAAGCCCTTTTTATAGAGTGACAGTTTTTTCTAATTATTCTCCAGCTCATGTTCCCGATCCAAAACGTCACTGGAGTCTTATGTGCGAAGTTTCAGAATCTAACGAAAAACCGGTCAACTCTGCGACCGTGATCGATGAAACTTTAAAATCTCTTTGCGACATGGGTTTTTTGGATTCTCGCCAAAAAGTGAAAAGCTCTTGGCATTTTTTGGCTGCCCCTGGCTACCCCACTCCTTTTTTGGGGAGAGACGAAATCGTTTCTGATCTCCTCCTTGAAATGAAAAGGCATGACATTTATTCGCGCGGTCGCTTCGGCTTGTGGAAATATGAAGCTTCCAATCAAGACCACACTTTTATGCAAGGCTTTGAGTGGTCAGATCATATCTTGTTTGACCAAAAAGAAGAGACCGCCTTTGAGCCTCAACTTGTCAATTCGCGCCCAAAAACTCCGGCTCGCGAGTTAAAAAAAATCCGATAAAAATTTCATACAGAGCTCGCAGGTCGCTAGAAGTTTCACCAATCGACTAAGACATTTCTGCCAGATCAGCCTCGAAAACTATGGCGAAAATGGGAGACTTTTTCGGCTTTTTTAAGCACGCCATCACCACCAGAAACCTTGGCCATAAAAAACTCATGGAATATCAGGGCTCTGGCGAGAAGCCCTCACAAAAGAGCGCCGCGGCACGGCTCTTGAATATAGAGAACGTAGAAAAAACTCACTTTATCAAAGAAGGAAGGTTGTGATGCAGGCTCTAAATTTAGATTTTTTAAAGTTTTTTACAAACGGCGGAATGTTCATGTGGGTGATTTTAGGGGTGAGCTTACTCGCCACCATGATCGCTATTGAGCGATATTTAGCGCTTCGATTTCGATTCTCCATCAATGGACGAAGACTTTTTAATGATGTCAAAAAATACGTCAGCGCCAATGACTGGAGACGAGCTCAAGAGATCTGCCGTCAATACTCTTATGTGCCTCTCGCCCAAGTTTTGGGAGCTGGTCTAGCTCACGCCGATCAGCCCGTGACTGAAATGGAAACGGCGATGGAATCTCAGACTTTATTCTATGTTCCAAAGATTACAGAGCGACTCGGCTATCTCGCCACTCTCGCCAATGTGGCGACTCTCGTTGGACTTCTCGGAACGATTTCAGGATTGATCGCTTCGTTTGCCGCAGTGGGTGGTGGAGTGGAAGGCGTCACTAAAGAGGAAGCGCTCGCTGGTGGTATCGCTATCGCCATGTATACCACGGCTTTTGGTTTGATCGTGGCGATTCCGACCCTACTCGCTCACATGTATCTCTCAAATCGAGCAAATCGAATTATCGATGACATTGATCATTACGCCACAAGTTTAAAGCAGCTGATTCAACGCATTCGATCAAAAGGTCAAATTCCCCAGCTCGAGTTTGATCTTCAGGCTGAAGTGAATCAAGAAACCGAAATTCACTCGACTACGAATGCAACGATCGCAACACCAAGCACCTCAAGATAAGAGACGCAAAAATGAAAAGACGCAAACACCTGAGAAATGAAGAGACCCCCGAATTGAACCTGATTCCGATCATGAATCTTTTCGTGTGCCTCGTGCCATTTCTACTTTTAACGGCCGTCTTTGTGAAGATGGGCGGGGTAAAAGCCGAAATGCCAGTCACTGCTTCATCGGAGAGTTCTGAGGCCACTCCAGAGAAAAAAGAGCAGATCATCGATCTAGTGTTTCAAATTGATGGTCAAGAGGTAGAACTCGTTGGCTTCACGGATCAATTTCAAAAGCCACTAAGTGATGTTCATGCGAAATTTCAACTAACAGCAATTGATAGTTTGGATCAAATTTTGACTGAAATCTCTTCAAAGTATCCGAAATTGCGATCGACTCTCTTTAAAGCATCGCCATCGACTCGATTTGAAGATGCCATCAGCGTTCTCGCAAAACTGCGAGAAAACAGTTTAATTAAAAACTTAGTGCTCGCTGCGGAGACTGTGAGATGAAAACACGTCGACGTTTTTCAGATAGCACGAATCTAATGATCACACCGATGATTGATATGTTCACGGTGATTTTGATCTTCTTGATCGTAAGCTATGCTCCTGAGCAAACTCGCATTAAGAAAAGCACGGGCTTAAGCCTGCCAAAAACCTCTCTTGATATTAAGAAAGTTCCTCAAATTCAAATTGAATTGAATGCGAGTGCTATCAGTTTAAATGGCTCGCCCATTCAGGGATTGAAACCCTCTAGCCTCGATAAACAGCTTTGGTCAAAATTTCAGAATCAACTCGATGCTTTAAATCGAAGCGACGAACCAGTTCTTGTCATGGCTGACAAAGAACTTCCCTATCAAGCGATTGATAAAACCGTAGCCCATTTGGCGGCTGCCGGTTTTTCGGAAGTTTATTTCTTAACGGAGAAATTGGAGGAGAAAAAATGATCGCGCTTTATACACTGTTAATGCTTATGCAACCGAGCGCAGAGGCTGGGAATTCAAACAAAGAAATCGTTTACGAAAAAGAAACCACTTTAGATTTTTCTGGAAGTAAAGTGGAAGGCGACAGCCAACTACCACCCGCTTTTTTCGTCACCAAAATGCAAACTCCCAGGGCCGAGAGCCTGCTGAGTGAGCGGCTAAAATTTCGTATGCAAAATTATAACGAACTTGGATTTTAAAGATGAAGTATTGGGTTTTAAAAATCAAACGTCCGATTGGTACTGAAGAGACTTTTGATCTTCGGTATCAGAAGCTCATCCGAGTGGGAGACCATACGGCCAATGATGTTTGCATTGAAACGGTAAAAACCCCTTCTCAATTGCCCATGGTCAAAATGGGATGGAACGGACCTCAGGTTAAAATTACTGATGAACTCGCCGCCCAATTCGATGGTGAGTTTGAAAAGATAAAAGACTGGAAGACCCGCCTTTACCAAGGCAGCCTTTTAAAGATCACGGGAAACTGCTCTTGGTTTGTAGAGGGCACACAATTCAAACTAGAAAGTGTTGAAAAGCTAAGCCTTGGAAAAAGCACGCTCAATCAAGATCCAAAAGTCTTAAAGCATGCCCTTCAATCAATTTTCTACTCGTTAGGTTCACATATCTCGATTCTTCTTTTAGTTCTTGGTTTTCATTTTTTAGTGACGCAGATTTCATCAGATGAAAAACAAATTGAAGTTCAAAAAATCAGCTTAAAACAAATGGATGAACTTTTCAAAAAACCAGAACCAGAGCCTTCGCAAAATGCAAAAGAAGCTTCTAACGGTCTGGAAGAAACCAATATTGATAAAAATGGTCCATCGGCTCCGTCTGCCGCTTCATCAGGAAACGATCAAGAAATGAAAAGAAAAGGTTTAGGACTTCTCGCTCTGCAAACAGCGAAACCATCCGCAGAACGCGCTGTCAGAATCGATCGGCCCGGTCTAGCCAAAGACAGCATGACTGCTATTGCCGACTCTGGAACTGGCTTTCAATCTTTAAGCGCTGGAATTCGAACTGAAAACGATGTTCGTCCAGTCGCCGTTTTGGCTGGAATCTCGGGCGGCTCTTATCAAGGTGGAGAAATTGGAGATCAAATCAAAACGGCAGCCAACAAAACGCAGCGAGTTGAGCTAATGCGTAAAGAAATTGAGATTCGAGGTGGTCTTGATGCATCGATCATCCAGCAGATTGTCGAGGAGCGGCTGTCTGAAGTTCGCTACTGCTATGAAAACGCTCTACTTTCTAACCCAAATCTAAGTGGTAAGGTGGAGACTTCATGGACGATTCAGGCCGATGGTAATGTTTCAAATTTGGTGTCTCGCTCTGAAGATGTGATGGCGTCAAATCTTCACAACTGCATCAAAGAGAGAATTGTTCTCTGGAAGTTTCCTCAACCCAAAGGGGGCGGGGTTGTTCATGTAAAATATCCTTTTGTTTTTAGCTCACTAGGGAGCTAAAATTGAATAATGAAAACATTATTTTACAGCCTTCATCTGCTTTTAATTTTTGTTATTTTTCAAGACATCCATGCTCAAGATCGATTTGAAAGAGTCGAAGTATTGGATCATCCCCGCTTTTCTCTGAACAAGCGAGTGGTCTTAGACGCTGATCTCACTTTTTTACCTGTAGATGCTTACTATAAACCTCTCATCACTGATGTTGTTTTGTCGTATCAATTTTCAAATTGGTTTTCATGGGAAGCCATTCGAGCAGGATTCCCCGTTTACAATTTCGATTCTGGCTTGAACAGCAGTTTTGAAACAATTGTGAATCAAGAAGTTAATAATGCTTACGACGAAGTTGGCTCGGACCTGACCTCTGACTTTCAGAATGTCAGCGGCCAAGATTTGAAAAATTTTAAATATCGATTGGGCTCGATGATGTTTGTAAATCTTCTTTATAGCAAAAGTAATTGGTTCAATAGAAAGACGGTTTACCATTACTGGCAGGCTGGCTTAGGGGGCAGTTACTATGACTTTGGAAAAAAATCTCAGCAGACCATCGACTTTGCGGTGCGCGCTCGCTTTTTTTTGACAGAGCATTTCATCTTTAATTTTCGAATCGCTCAGAGCATAGGCTTCAACAAGAAAGCAGTTCGCAATATCACGCAACTGGGAACAGGATTCGGTTTTGCTTTTTAAGATTCTAATTTGGGCTAGATTCATTATTGCCTCACCTGAAGCGCAGATCATTGATCAGGTGCCAGACAATTGGTATGAATCAACGACCAATCTTTTCAATTATTGCGTGAAAGTGAATTTCGGCCATCCGATTTGTCCGCAGATCAATCGCAATAGCTTCTCTGATTTTAATTTTAGTGAGGAGTTTTTTAAACCTCCAGTGGGTGAACTTAGTGCGCGAACTCTTTTTCAAGCGATGGTTCTTGATCAAGAGAAACGCCCTCCTATTTTTTGGTTTGTTGGATTGAAACTAGAAGGTTCTCGGCCCCGAAAAGTTCCGGCGCGGCTTTGGGCTGAAGCTCAGTGGCTCTGGGCAAGAATTCTATATGATCAAGGCAAACTCAAAGAGAGTCTTCAGCTTTACGATAAAATCCTTGAGGAGTTTAAAGGAAAAGCTCTATTTCATCAGCAACGCGCTTGGGTTCAATTTTTCTCTGGTCAGTTTGAAAAATCTCTTGGAAGTATTGTTTCATCAGAAAGTCCTCTGATTTATCCTGTGCCTTTTTTCGAGAAATATTTTCTTCGTGCCTTAGCCGAAAAAGAGAGATGTCACTATGCCTCCGCCCTGAAAACGATCACGAGTGGTCGGGCTGCTTTAAAATTTTCAGAACCAGACCCGTCGAATCATCCCTGGGTCACCCTCTGCGACGAACAAGGCCTAGGCACTACCTGCAGTCGGCTTCGAGCTTGGTATTCGAGAATCTACCAGCAAAAAACAAAAAGCGCTCTGGCTGACTTAGATATCTTAGAAATTGAGCTGAAAGACAAAGTTTTAGAAAGTGAAAATTCCGCAAAAGACAAATCGTCTGCCATTGTTTGGCCTTTCATCGGCGAAAACTGGAGTGATGAGCTTGGGTACTACTCCGTGCCCCTGCCAGATAAATGCTCATGAAATGGTTTATTTTATTTTCTCTCTTTTCATTTTCTGTCTTAGCGCAGACAGAAAATGAATTTAGAGCTCAAAAAAGCATGCTCGAAGCTTCTGAGAGAGTTCTTAGCCAGGAACAAAATCCTCAAAAAAGACTCCAGCTTCTTTTGCGCTGGATTAAGATCAAAGAGGAATACGATAAGACTCAGATTTTTGAATCTGAGCTTTCAAAAGCTGAAGAGCTTCAGAAATCCAAACGTGAAATCATTGAAAGGCTAGAAGTCGAGCTTCTTCGACTTCTAAAATCAGAAAATCTAGATCTTGAAGCAATTTATCGCGAGCTGGCGTTTCGATATCTTGAGATGCGAGAATT
>JBMTHG010000087.1:0-6391 GCA_049436045.1 Bdellovibrionota bacterium | reverse complement strand
ATGAGAGCCTTTGCGCAGGCGGCAAGCACAAACGTCGAAGAGATTTATGCCACTTGGAATATGGGAATCGGTTTTGTGTTTGTTTGCGAGGAATCGTTCTCAACTGAAGTTTTAGATCAGTTGCCTGAGGCTCGTCTCATCGGGCGAATTAAAAAAACAGATGAAGAGAAATCTGTTAAACTTTTATGATTCGTTGGGCTGTCTTTGTTTCGGGAGAGGGAACAAATCTTCAAAATTTTATTGATATAGAGAGCCAGCTAAATCAGCAAATGCTGGAGCTCGTGGTGGCGGATCGACCCTGTCGAGCGATTGAGCGTGCAAAAATTGCCAACAAAAAGACTCAGATTTTTTTGAAAGAAGATTGGGCTCATCCTCAACGAGTCATGGAAGTGTTGCGACGGCATGAGATTTCGCAGATTTTTCTCTTGGGTTTTATGAAAGTTCTTTCGAAAGACTTTTTAGATCTTTGGTCGAAGCCGATAATTAATTTGCATCCCAGTTTGCTTCCAGCCCATAAAGGCTTAAAAGCGATTCAAAAAGCATTTGAGGCGGGCGATTCTGAAATGGGTGTGAGCTTGCATGAAGTCACTGAAGATTTAGATTCAGGACGAATTTTGCTTCAAAAATCTTACTTTCGCTCCAATCACGAGACTTTGGTGGATGTGGAGCTGCGAATTCATGAATTAGAGCGCGAAATTGTAAGAGATTATCTGTTCGCTCTTGAGTCTTAAGCCGCTGTTTAGATACTCTAAGAGAGTGCAAGAGCAGAATTTAGACTTTTGTTTTCTAGGAGACACAAATCCCGAAGGCTTGCTTTTAGCGGCGGGTCTCGCGCGTCGAGGCTATGCGGTTGGCATTGTTTCGTCAGGCCAGCTTGGGGAGTTGCCCGCTCAATTTTCATGGCCCCTTCTTTTGCCGGAGCGTCTGGGAGAGCATCGCCTCGATGAATTTTTGTTTCGTGTGGGCTTCTTTCGTTTAGAAGAATCCGGCTTAACTCCAGAGCGCCTTCAGAATCAGTATGTTTTGCCGAAGCGACGATTAAGTCTCGACGGTCTGGCTCCGACTTGGACTCGAGAGGCTCAGAGAGAGTTTCCCTTGATGTCAGAGAAGCTTATCAAGATTAGAGACTCGATGCGACGCTCGTCGAATCGATCGGTTTCAAAAAGTCTCTCTCAGTTAACTCAGCTCATTCGACAAGACCCCGATGTTGGGCGTTGGATCACCATGGATGCAGGCCAGGGGCGCTTGGCCTATCATGACTTTGCCGCTGATCAATCGAAGACCTTAGAAAAATGGCTTTGGGGCTTGGTATGGCCAGAGACCAAATGCTATCGACCTCAAAAAAATCTGGGGCAGCCTTTGGCCAGCTTTTTGCTGGAACACGCCAAAAAGTGGGGAGCCAAGATGATACAAGAGCCTACAGAGATATCATCTCGTTTTAGCTCTTTCACTTTGAATGCAAACTGGCGAACTAAGAACTTAATGATCAATTCACTCGGAGGCTTTCGCTCTTTAGCCAAAGCGCCCTTTGCAGATTTTTCTCATGAGATCACTCACTGGTTATATTTTGATCGGGTGAGATGTTCTGAAGAGATGATTCCAGAGCCACTCGAAGAGTTCTGTCAGTTTCATAATTCTGAGAAGCAGGAGTTTCCGTATATTCTTCACACTCAGCGATCGAGTTATGGCGATGAGAGCGAAATGCGTCTTGGAGTTTGGCTAAAGTTTCAAGATTCCTCTCAATGGATTTCACAAGTCGAAGAGGCCCGAGCTTCGTTAAAGAAGCTGATGCCTTTTCTTCCAGGCCATTGTTTTTCGAGCCTGCCCAGTCTTTTAGATTTAAACGAGCTTAAGGGAGAGACGATTCGTCGAGGAGAAATCGATCGATTGATCGTTTGGAAGAGTTCAGAGCCGAAATGGGATTTTATCACGAAATGGCTACCCAAATGGGGCGCAGTTCCGGCCGAGTTGCCGCAGATTTCGAAGCGAGTCTTTCTCTGCATTCCCTTTTTAGGCGGGCCAAGTGATCGGCGCGAGAGCCTTCTTTCTTGCTTTAAAATTCTAGAGCATTTTGAGAAAAAGCGAGCGAAACTCGGGGGTTCTCGTGCGAACTAGGGAAATTTAAAAAATAATATTATAATAAAATTTGGAGTTTGTTTTGAAGTCGAAGCGCAAAGCCATAAAAGATCTAACCCAATCAAAAATTGTTAATATCTCGGATTATCGTGATTTGAGAACAGGCCGAGAATCTCGAGCCTTAGCTTTTGTGACAGAAAAGCCGGCTGACTTCGAAGCTCTGAATAAAGATTTGCCTGAAGGTATGCAGTTTGAATTTTTTGACAGCCGATTTTCATTCGAGCAAAGCATGAAAAATAAAGATTGGGCGGCCGTATTTTTGGATGAGCGATCTTTGAAAGACGATGCCCTTCAGCTTTGCGAAAAATTAAAACGACAAAACAAGATGGAAGAGCTCATCGTTTTTGTATTATCGAATTCAGGTGATAAAGACTTGATTCGTCGCGGGTTTGAAAAAGGCTGCGATGAGTGGATCACCAAGATTGATGACTCTCAAGGCATGATTCGCCTCTTGGGTCATCATCTCGATTTTTAAAAGTATCCTCTTTAAGGATACAGTCCCCGAATTAACATCGCAGAAGAGACCCGTTGAACCGCTAGCATTTGAGCGGCCAAACGCATGTATACCTTTTTCTCCTGATGAAAATCCCAAACTTCGTCAAAGGCTTTCACCATGACTTTCGCGAGTTCCTTATTCACTTCTTTGGCGCTCCAGAAAAAGTTTTGAAGTCCTTGAACCCACTCAAAATAAGAAACCGTCACGCCGCCGGCATTGGCGAGAATGTCGGGGATGATAAAAATTTCTTTTTGACGCTCTCGAAGAATTTTATCTCCCGCTGTGGTGGTGGGATTGTTTGCACCCTCGGCCATAATTCGACATTGCATTTTTTTCGCAATTTCTTCGGTGATTTGACCGGCAGTGGCAGCAGGAATAAGCACATCGACTTTGGCTGTCAAAACATCGGCTTGAGAAATCGCCTCAGCATCTTTGTAGGCTTTTAAGGAGCCATGAGTTTTGATGAAGTTCATCAGCTCAGGCACATCTAATCCTTTTGGATTGAAATAGCCGCCGGAGATATCACTCACATGAGTTACCTTGCAGCCCATATTAAAAAGTTTTAGTGCGGCATGACTTCCTACATTTCCAAAGCCTTGAACGCCAACACTCGCTGACTCATCGAGTTTGATATCTAATTTTTTAGCAGCTTCCATCACGGTGTAAACTACTCCACGACCTGTGGCCTCGGTGCGACCAAGAGAGCCTCCGATCACAATGGGCTTTCCGGTGACGACACCATGAACGGCATAGCCTTTGGCTTGAGAATAGGTATCCATAATCCACGCCATAGTTTGTTCATTCGTTCCCATATCGGGTGCGGGGATGTCTTGATTAGGCCCAATCATCGTGATGATTTCTGAGGTATATCTTCGGGTCATTCTTTGCAGTTCGATCCGACTCATTCTTGAGGGATCCACACAAATTCCACCTTTGGCACCTCCGAGTGGAAGCCCCATCAACGCACACTTCCAAGTCATGAGCATGGCCATCGAAGCCACTTCGCCTAATGTCACATCGGGGGCAAAACGAATTCCTCCCTTGAAGGGCCCGAGCGTATCATTGTGTTGAACGCGATAGCCCGGCACAACCATCACACGATTGTCTTCCATTCGAACGGGCACACTTACGAGAAGCGCCCGATCAGGAACTCTTAATCGCTGCGCCACATTTCGGTCGAGACCCATCATTTCGGCGACTTCATCAAATTGCTTTTGAGTAGAGATAAAATGTTCGTCTTGTTGCCATTCCATATGCCCCCACACTTTAAGACTCTTCCTAGAGCTTGAAAAGTTAGATTGTGGAGTATTTTTAAGCCTTTAGGGACTGGAGGGTGTTCTTTTATCGGGAATTGCGCTAGATAGGGGATCGCCATGCAGGCCTTATTCGCGCTGATTTTAAGCTTTTCGGGCTATTTGTCGAATCTCGATGCTGATTCGGCTCAGCCCTATCCGGCCTATTTGGAAGGACGAGAGGGCTTTCTTTATATTCTTCAAGTGGATTCAAACAGCCGACCCGTAAAGCTGGGAGAGCAGTTGCACTTTTTTAATCCGGTGATGGCCGAAGATGGAAGTCCACTTTATGTCGGAAGAAAAAAGCTTTCTAAGGCTTCGGTAAAAGTTTCTCTCAAACAGCTTTTTGATGAATTTCTTTTGGCTTCCGAACCGGCCAAGCAGTTGGCCTTTCAATCAAAAATTTGGCCAGCCGCTTTTCAACTGAAAATTGAACCGGGTTTTTTGGCGAAGCTTCTCAACGATTGGGGAATGAGCTCGAAAGAAGAAGGCAGCAGTGATCTCGAGGCTCAAACGACCGAGTCAGATGAAAAGGAGAATTTGCTCGAACAGATTCTGTTTGGAGATGAGCTGGTCTTAACGGCAAGAATTTTAAAGTCGATTCGACAAAGTGATCTCGTGACAGAGCCCGTGCCACTTCAGTTAGAGATTCCCATTTCTAGCACTTTGGATTTGGCAAAAATATTGGGAGATCAAGCGGATCTTGCTCTTCACCCTTGGAGCAAAATTGCTTTGTCATATCTCGACTCGCCAGTCTCAAGCGTTTTTGATTTTTTCTGGAAAATGGCGATTGTGATTCAAGTTGAGGAACTGGGATTTGTTATTCGCGAAAAGAAAATTGTTTTTGATGCTCAAAATAATCTGGTTCGAGTGGTTCTACTCATCGATAAGGCGCATATCTCTGGACCACTTTTAGAAACAGGTGAGATGAGAAGTTTGTTTGATTGGCGAGGCCACGAAAAAAAATATTATTTAGAGCGCGGCGAATTGAGTGGAATGCAGCTTTCTATTGGGTTTGAGTTGATCCCGCCGAGTGATGAAAACCCAGATTTTTGGGCACTCGAAACAAAAAAAGATCTCGTCGATGTTAAATTTCTAGAAAATCCTACTCCCGTTTCGTTAAGCATTCCTGAAAAAAGTGATGAGCCCCTCGTCGTGAGTCTAGGGGGAAGTCAATATGATCAAGTTCTAGACGCTCTGGCTCAGGAGATGAGTAAAGCCTTCATGTTTCGATTCTTTTCAGATCAATTCGCTTTTGTTTTTGATCGAATTCCGAATCAGCCAAACAGTGAAGTCATAGAATTTAAAAACTGGGTAAACTCGGTGGCCTATGATGAAAATCAACTTCTTTTGAGCTTTGATTCTCGCTATGAGCTGCCCGAAATTGCCAGCTGTATTGAGAATCAAAAAATCGATCGTGAGTGGCGCTATGTTTCTCAAAATCTTGTCGCTAAAGACGCAGAGAGCATTTGGGGCCTAGTTTGGAGCCAAGATGAAAAACTTTGGCAGGTGGCTCGCTGGCCAAACAGTGAAGAGGCGAAAAAAGAGGCAACAGAATTTGTATCAAATTCAGCTCGAATCGAGATTCAAAATCACATCGAGTGGTTAGAATGGATGAGTCAGGCTTTTTGGTTGGCGGGAGATTTTTGCTTTGATTCTGGGTCTTGGTGGCCGCGTCCGGAGCATCTGCCTTTGATGAAAGCGTTTTTAACTCAGCCTCCGAGCTTTTTTACGAATGACGAAGGGGAATCCTTTTTAGAGATTAACGGGCAGCTGCAAGTTTTTGAGAGAGAGGCCACTCGAGATTCAGATGCTTTTTCAAAACTTTCTTTTTCAAAATCTTTTCAAACTCGTCTGCCTCTGTCTCTTTCAGATCAATCTGTGAATTGGGTTTTTGCGAATCTTCAATTCGAGAATCTCTCAAGTTTTGAGAATGAACTTGTTAAAAACATGTTGCTTCGAGGCTTTCAGCAAATTTTTGGCTTTGACTTCTCGAACGAGTCAGACTCTGAAAGTTTTGAGATTGTTCCCTGGATCGAAAAATTGACGAACAAAAATTTAGCGTTCAAAAAAACGGATTGGACGGAAAATCAATGGGCAACTCTGTTGCAGGTTCAAGACTTTTCAAGTTTTTTTAATCAGCGAGAGCAAAGACATCAAAAGCAGCCCCTTCAGATTCCTCAAACCGAGATCATCAATCCACCAGCTTACATTTTAGACGACCGATTGATTCAGTTGAGCTGGGAATCACGCCCCTCAAAAAATATCACCTACTCATGGCGATTGATTGAGCCGGGGCAGAAGGAGTCAGAGGCGAATTGGAGTTCTTTTGCATCAGACAAATCTCTTCAGCTCATTTTAGACCAAGAGGGATTATACACATTTGAAGTTCGAGGAATGAATTCCGGCTTTGAGATTGAGTTTCCATCTCAAGCTCGAATTCAGTTTTACTATCTCGGCGCTCAAC
>JBMTHG010000086.1:0-6421 GCA_049436045.1 Bdellovibrionota bacterium | reverse complement strand
GCTCTGCTCAAGATGAGACCTCATCGCTATAAGATTTAGGGCCCTTTTCTTTTTGATGCTTAGGGCATCCACACTAAGCTTTGGCTGATCCAGCCTTTGTTGCCAGCGGCATCTTCAACCTCTAGCCATGAAGACTTTGATCTGAGCACTTTAAATGCATAGTATTTCTGAGTAGGGCTCCAAGCGACTTTTGGATATTGTCCACCGGGGCCCTTTCGAATGTTAGCCTTTTCAACTTTTACAACGGCACATTTCAAGTTTTTTGAAATCAGGCTGTTATGAATCCAATGAATGTCTGAATCAAGGTCTTGAATACGAAGCCAGTCTCCTTGAGTTCTTAAAATTTTAAAGGGCATATAGCGATAAACTTCCCAAGTCTTCTGATGATTGGTGCTTGGGCCATGGCGAAGATTTGCTTTCTCTACGTCGATACAAGCGGCACCGATAGGCTTCGACAAAAATAAAAAAAGAAAAGAGCTAAAAAACAAGGAAAATGACCGATTACTCATGATTTCACCTCCTGCTTTGTTTGGATGTGATCGATTTGAAATACTTATTAGACTTCTAGGCTATATTTTAAAAGCTGAAGAATCAACCCTAAGCGGCATTAAATTTTTTGAGATGATCAATCGCCTCAAGGGTCTTGCTTAGAATTTTTGGAATCCAGAGATTCCAGATCGAGAAATATTTGATGTGTTCGAGCAAAACATCTCGCTTCAAAGAATAATTATCTTTGTATTCATTTGGCATGATGTTGATCACTCTCTCAAAAGTAATATGAGCAGGTGAAATAATAGAAATCACGGCATTGTGAAAAACGGGGTCTTCATTGACGGCCTTGACCTTGATGCTCAAGACCTCGTCGAGAGCTTTATTGAGATATTCGATGCTTAGCTTCTTTCCAACTTTTTCTTTCGCTTCTATTTTTTCTTTCCAGTGAATGAGCTTCTTTAGAAGCTTTTCAGATTCTTTAAGCCAAAAACTCATCCGCTCTTCAGAGGCGATTAAATTTTCTAAAATTGAAGTCTTTCTCTCTGATTGAACTTCAGTCGAAATCGGGCCGATCCATTTTTTTCTCTCTTCAAAAAAGCTAAACGGCTCAGGCTTGATTTCATTGAGCGCTTCATTCAGGCTTAATAACTCTGCTCCAGCAATCTTGGCTCCTTTGGGAGCGGTATTGATCCAGCGACATTCAGATCGAAGAGAAATCAGGCCCTCGATTTGAGCTCGAAAGGTTTGCCAAAACAGACTTGTATAAACCTCATCTTTTCCATCTTGAGTAACGACTTTTTCCCCACCAGATTTTTTCATCAATTCTTCATCAGAGAGTGGAGTCTCTCTATCGATATAGCCCGTGCCTCGAAAATGTGAAGTGCGGCTCTCAAGGCCGTAGGCCAGATTGTGACCTACCATGATGATATTTTTAAATCCAAGAAATGCTGCAATCGCCACGTTCACATTTCCAGCCGATGATCCCGGGTTCATGGCGTGCAGAAAATCTAAGCCTAAGCCTGCGCTACTTTGCACGACGGGGCAGTAGGCGATCTTTGGACCTTGATAGGCATCAAAAGTTTCTTTGAGCAAAAGAAGGGGGCCCACCAGCATAGATTGTTCAGGGCAATCCACACCGCGAAAAAATTCGGCAACAATCGGCACGCGCTCGATCGCACAAACGAGATCAGGAACAATTCCTCGCTCTAGCATCGGGCGCAAAAGCACATCACAGGTGACGATCGGAATTTTTCCTTGAATGGCCTTAATCGTATCCCAATTCTCCTCGACAGCGGGCCCTGCGGCGACAGAAACGATCGTCTTGCCACTAAACTTATCTTTGAGTGGCCCGATTCCTGAGTTTTGAATTGCAAAACCCAAGTTATCCATCACGTTTTCAAAGCCAATAAAAGAATCTTCGATCGAGTTTCCAACGAGAATCGTCGTGAGGTCTCTGGAGTCCAGAATTTCTTTTCCGATTTCTTGAAAAAACTGATGTGATATTTTCAATGAGCCAGGATTCGCCAAAATTTTTAGATTTCTTGAAACTGTCGTCAGCTCTGTAAAGACACTGCCGATCTGACGACGAGCTATCTCAAAGTCGTTTTCTAAAATCAAAAAAAAGCGGTTTTCTTTTAAGAGATCACTCCAATCATAGACGAAGAGTGATCTTAAAAAAATTTGAGTATTGGGTTCAAGCAACACCATCGCCGAATTCGTTGTGGGGCGATTGTCGGCAAAGTGTCGAAGCAAATGCCCGAGTCCTTGCCCGAAAAAGAAAACAATTTGAGGGTAGTCCAGCTTTGCCGCCGAAATCACTTGCCTGACTTCGTCTTGAGGATCTGAAGAGTGAAGGGCAGTTCTAAAATTGGAGTCTTTATTTTCGTAGAGCAGATTTAAGTTCTTATTTTCATCCGCAAAAAATACGAGTCTTTCGGTCTCGTTGCCATGAGGCGACTCTCGAAGTTGATTGATTTCTGATTCGAGTTTTTCAAAAATATGGGGACGAAACTCCTTCAGTGTTGAGATATTTTTTTCAAATCGTGCCCAGAGTGAATCATCGAGTAAGTTCATGAAGTTCCTCGATGCTTAGCCATTGATCATTGATATTCGAGATATATCGAAAATCTTCTGAAACAGATTTTCCAGATTGATAAGCTTGAGACTGCCACCACGAAAACTCAGGCTTGATCACAAAGCGATCATTAAGCTCAATCGTATTTCTCGCTTCATCTTCAGTAATCATCGCCTCGTGAAGTTTTTCAGCAGGGCGAATTCCAATCATTTTGAGTTGAGCTTGAGGATACATGGCTTTCGCAAGATCAGTAATTTTCATGCTCGGAATTTTTGGAATAAAAATTTCACCACCCTCCATCATTTCGATTGAGGAATGAACGAATCGAACCGCTTGGTCGAGTGTGATCCAAAATCGAGTCATTCTCTCATCGGTGATCGTGAGAGTTCCGCCTGGGCCTTGACTCTTAAAAACTTCAACAACGGAGCCGCGAGACCCTACCACATTGCCATAGCGCACACACGAAAGTCGGGTTTTTTTCGGGCCAACATAGCTATTACTTTGCACCACAATTTTTTCTTGGCAGAGTTTTGTGGCGCCGTAAAGATTCACGGGGCTACAGGCTTTATCTGTTGAAAGCGAGATCAGTTTTTCAATGCCGCAGTTGATGGCTTGGTCGATTACATTTTTTGTTCCGATGATATTGGTTTGAACAGCCTCAAAGGGGTTGTATTCACAAGCTTCGATGCGCTTCATCGCCGCGGCGTGTATGACGACATTCACTCCGCGAAAGGCTCGCTCGACACGATCAGCATCTCGAATGTCGCCGATAAAAAATCGGAGGGAAGGATGATTTTTAAATTCCTCTTGCATCTGAGCTTGTTTCAACTCATCGCGGCTGAAAACTCTTAAGACGTTTGGCTTCAAATGCTCAAGGGCATAACGCACAAAAGCCTTTCCAAAAGACCCAGTGCCTCCAGTGATTAAAATTTTTTTATCGCTCCAATTCATTCTTAAAATCTTATCAAGCCTTTCTAAATTTGACTCTCAATTAGTTTTGGCGACTTGCGTTAGCAGACAATCGAAATAGTTTTTATAATTGACGTTAGGAATCAGTTTTTTTTGCTTGGTAAACTGTGATCTGTGCAAACAACACCAATAATTTTCAGATGCGATGCGTCAAGCGAAGTGGGATGGGGTTTTTTCAGAAGAAGCTATGCTTTGGCAGAGATCGCACAACAGAGCACGCGATTTCGAGTTTATTTCGTGAGCAAACCTCTCCACAAAAGCTTGAAAAAAAAGCTCACAGAGATTCATGCGACTTCACAAATTTTGGAAAACGCCAGTTCGGTCGAAGAGGATTTAGCCGCTACTCACAGCTTGTTTGATTTAATGAGCCGAAAAAAAATTGTTGTGGTCGTGGATAACAAAGATTGGACGAGTGAGTGCTTCGATGCACTTAAGCAAGATAAGCGAATCATTTTGATTGCGGTCGATCACGGCCAAAGCCGACGATACAACTGCGATATTTTAGTGAATCCCGGTTTGGGTGCTGAAGAATTGAGCTATGAAACCAACGATGACTGCGTGCGCTTGTTGGGGCCAAAGTATGCGCTGATTCGTGAAGAGATTCATACTCTAAGACAGCATCCCACAGAGCGAATGGCCGATTCGTTTCAGTTTTTGGTGAGTTTAGGGGCGGGAGACCGCTGGGGTTATACGATCAAGGCCATCGAGGCGGTGCGAAAGTCTCAGCAACGATTCGAGACTCACATTGTGGTGACCGCCGATTGGCCGCACACTGAAGCGGCAAAAAAACTCATCGGCAACCATCCAAGAATTCATCTCTATGAAGATCCATCGTTTTTTCCGCAGCTTTTAGCCCGGGCTGATTTGGCACTTTGCACAGCCGGAAATACAACCTATGAGCTGGCGTATCTCGGAGTGCCCATGATGACCGTGTCTCTGGATCCCTTGCATGACAATGTGGGCTTGTCGTGGGCGAAAAGCAATATCGGAGAGCATCTCGGTCGAGGAGAAGCACTCACTTCAGATTTGGTTCTGGAGAAGCTCGAGTATTGGATGCAAAGAGATCAAGAATTAGAAGAGCGCGGAGTGCGTTCGCAAGCCATTATTGACGGTCGTGGAAAGTTTCGAATTTTGGAACGGCTTTCAAAAATTCTTTATCAAGATTCCTCATCTTAAGAATTTTTCGATCGCCTCTTTGTGCTCATCATAAGTTTTACTGAAATAGTGAGAGCCATCTCCTCTTGAAACGAAATACAAAAACTCACTTTTGTCTGGATAGACGGCGGCCTTAATTGCCCGCAGCCCCGGATTAGAAATCGGCGTCAGTGGCAGGGCTGGAATCTGATAAGTATTAAAAGCCGTTCGTCGAAACAAATGTTGGCGTGTGACTTTTCCGCCATAAGGCAAGAGATCATAAACAGCCGTCGGATCACTTTGCAGCCTCATTTTCTTTTGAATTCGATTGTAAAAAACGCTCGCAATGAGTCCCATCTCTGCCGCCAGTCCCGTCTCTTTTTCAATGACGGATGCGAGGATGACTGACTCATGAAAACTAAGATTATTTTTCTTGGCATCTTCAATCAGCTTCGGCGTCATTTTATTCCAAAACATATCGACAAACATTCTGATGATCTTTTTGGTCGAAGCTCCTTTGGGAATAAAATAAGTTTCAGGAAACAGATAACCCTCTACCGTAAATGAGGGAATAAACAACTCTCTGGCCAACACAGGATCCCAACAAGATTCGAGAAACTGAATCTCATCGACTAAACCCCGCTCGCGAAGAAGACGAGCGATTTGAAACATATTCATGCCCTCGCGAATGGTGATTCGATAAAGACGCACTTGTGATCCTGTGATGACGTCTAGAATCTCCCACGCATTCATTTGGTCATGCAGTTCATATTCTCCGGCCTTTAAATCAGCAGAGCGATTCGTCAAGCGAGCCAAATAATAAAAAAAATCTTCAGAGCCGATGAGTTTTTCTTCTTTGAGGCGGCGAGACACATTTTTCAGGCTTTCACCCAGTTGAACTTCAAAGGCGACAAATCTTTGGGGATCTTTTGATGAAAACAAGAGCCATCCCAAAACAAGAATCAAACCCAAAACAAGAATCAAAAATTTCTTAGTTCGTTTGATCACGAATAAAATCCTCTAAAAAAATCGCTGCCGATAAGCTGTCTTTTTTCTCTTTCTTTTTCGCAGACGATTGATCCTTCAAAAGCTCCAAGGCTCTTTTGCTGCTTAGACTTTCATCGTAGCTATAAACAGGAAGTTGAAAACTATTTTTTAAAGTTTCGATCCAAAACTCAGCATTCTTCGTGCTTTGAGTAAAGTTGCCCGAAAGAGCAATGGGTAGTCCGACCAAAAAAGCCTCAATTTTTTCGTCTTTGATAATTTTTTCAAGACGGCTGAGTTCTGATTTTAAAGTGCTTCTCTTCATAAAAGGCAAGCAATCGGCCATCTGACTGCTGGGTCGCCAAATGGCTAAACCGATTCTTACTGACCCAATATCGAGGGCTAATATCACTTTTGAGGCTAAATTCATTTTGATCTTCACGTTTTTTTTTAAATCTTATATCTTCTCGATATGAACAAGCAGCTTCAAATTTCATTTTTAGTGATTTTTATGTCTTTAACATTGCATGCCTGCGGGCCTAAGGCCTTTACCAAGGGTCAATATTCTGACCCCGAAGAGGTGATTTTGTTGGATGATAAATTCAACGAAAACGACATGCAGCTCATGGCGAACACCATGGTGAATTCATTGATTGAATACGAAGAGATCAAAAATTCGCCCGATCGACCTTTGATCATGGTCGGAAAAGTCAGAAATCGCACGAGCGAGCACGTCGACATGAAGGCGATGACAGATAAAATTCGAAC
>JBMTHG010000085.1:0-6472 GCA_049436045.1 Bdellovibrionota bacterium | reverse complement strand
GTTGGCTCTACAATAGGAGGAGTGGCCGAGTGGTTGAAGGCACCGGTCTTGAAAACCGGCAGGGGCGAAAGTCTCTCGTGAGTTCGAATCTCACCTCCTCCGAGTTCTTCCTTATTTGCGTTTTACATTAAGAAGTTCTTTGGCTGCCTTTCTCAAGGGCACCTGAATGGTTTTAGACTTCGTCACCTGCTGCAAATCTCTCAAGGTTAAGGATTTCAAATAAAGTAAAGCATTCGCTAAAGGCGTTTTAGGATGATTCACCAGAGCCCACTTCACGGGATAAAGCTTGGTCCACGTGGGCTCTCTACAGATGTTTCGAATGACATCCTCTGCCACGTTTTTAAGGCTCGCATAATGAGAAACCTCACTTTCACTAATTCTCGGAGATTTCAATACGCTCGTCGCTACGGTTTTGTTTGCATCTCGAATCAAAATTCCCCGCGCTTCTTTGTTTCCTTTAATCGCCAGCTTTACTTTGGCTCCAATCGTCAAGGTTGCGACAAATTGATGAAGGCTTGTGCGCTTTTCTTCGGTGAGCACCTCTTGATCCAAATCGGCGGTTTTCTCGCTCTTCGGGGGCGCTTCTTCGGTTACGGTCACCGCATCAGTTTTTGTTTCGATCTCAAAAAACTTCAGCCCTGCCAATCTAAGAAACTGTTTTAGTCGATCGGTGTTGCTCTTCAAATTATTGGGGTTTGATTCTAGTGCGCTTACAATTTCTGGATACTCAATAATTCTTTCTTGGTTATTCGCAATCAAAATGGTCAAGCGCTCAGAGCAGTTAGAAGCAAGCTCCAAGAAAACCTCTACAGGGCAATTCTCGTGCAATAAAACGGCCTCTAAAATATTTTCTTTTCCAGAAAAAATCTTAGTGATTTGATACAAAGCCCAAGCGGGAAAATGAGGAACTAAAGCCGATAAAAAACTTTTCTCTGGATACTCTTGAATTGATTTTGCGGCCGCCTCTTTCAGCCCGACATCATCTTGCTGAGATAAATAACACCAACTAGCAACTAGAACATCCGGACTCAAAGGGGCAGCTCCTTTTGCCAACGCCATCAAAAGCTGTGGCTTGGTGGGATCAAGAGCTCGCTTAAGGAAGCTATCTAACTCTTCGTAAATTGGTGGCTTCATCTTACTATCTTTCGATATTCATCTATTTTTTTCAAGCCAAGTAAGCCTAAAAGAGGCTCATGCCTCCAACCTGTAAGGTTCTTCACTAAAAAACTCCAACCTCCAGTCAATATGAAATCAATTTTGACTCTACCAAATTGTTTCTTTGCCTCCGTCTCGGCCTGAACCATCTGACCTAATAAAACATTTCGAACTCCGATTTGCATCGACTCTTCAGTCGTTTGCCCCAATCCTTTCGCCATTTTTTGCGGACTTAATAAAGGAAGTCGATCCGTATAATCATGAAGCGCAGAAAGCCCCGTCTTCGCTCCCGCCGCAATCCAGCCTCCTAAATATGAATCTTTTGTCGCAAAATCGACGCACGTGGCCGTTCCACAATCGATCACGACTCGATGTTTTGATGTTCCCAAAAAACTTGAGGAATAAATATTAAGCAATCGATCAAGCCCCAATTGACTCCGATAAGAAGATTGAATCGGAATGTCACTTTTCACTAAGCGTCGAGCTTTCATCTGCTTGGGAAAAAATTTCTGCGGTGAATCAATAACACTCACATAGAGTAAGCTTTGAACCTCTCTTTTAAGAAAGTTTTTTATCTTAGTTTTCTCGCCAAGCTCAAAGTGATGAAGCTTCAGTTTCTGATTCATGAAAGAAACTCTCGAATTTCCAAACTTTCCATACCATTGATTACTCATGAACAATTTCTCCACTCATCTCGAGATTCAATCGACCCCCCTCTTCCAAGATCAAGGCCCCGTTGGAATTTACTCCTCGAATCGTGCCCCAAATATCTTGAGATGAGACATTCCTGAAAAAAACTTTTTCATTCTTTTTCCACAAAAAATCTTCAAAGTCAGATTGAAATGAAGAAAAACCAGACTCTTCAAAAACTTTGATCTGAGAAACTAAAAATTCAAGCAATGACTCCGGATCAACACTACGGCCGATTCCCTCAAACTCGCGAAAAGAAAACAAATTTAAGCCGATACCGATGACTAAAAAGACTTCATTCTCAACAAATCTCGTTTCGATCAAAATTCCGCCCACTTTTTTATCTTGAAGCATAAGATCATTCGGCCATTTTAATCGAAGACGTGAATCTTGGAGATATTGGTGAATCCCTAAACCAATCACCAGTGAAAGCCCTGAGAGATCTCTTCTTTTAGTTCGCCAACCCAAACTCAAGGCCAATGACGAATCTTTTTGCATTAACCACTCTCGATCGAGACGTCCTTTGCCTGAGGTCTGCTCATCGGCCACTACCGCGAAAGGCGCTTGCTCATTGTTTTGAAAAAGTTTGAAAGCTTCAGATTGAGTGGATTCGCAAATCTTGAATTTAAAAATCTTTATCTGCGACATTTAAGAAACGAATCTTTTTGCAATTTCTTCTTTAATCAATCGCTCTGCTAAAGCGGGTAGATTGGCCTGGACCCACTCCTCAATTTTTTGACGAGCAAACTCTTCGGGCTCTGGCGCCGAACTTTCATCGACTGAAGAAATCGGCTTTGGCTCCGCCACAGAAGGCTTAGCATTGACAGGATGTTTGAAATTTTGCGGTTTTACTTTTAGAGTTACCTCTTCCACCGGAGTTGGCTCATCCACACCGACTACTTTTCTAAAACTTGAAAACGGGCCGTTAGAATTTTCATCCAGTTGAGTTTTTCGCGTTATTTCATCAACGCCCGAAACCTCATCTATCATTGATTTCACGGGTGTCGCCTCTTCCTCTGTAATCGCCATCAAGGTTTCTAAGAGAGTCTTGGCTTTGAAGGGTTTCGCCACGAAATGAACGCGACAAAAACTCGAAGCCTTGAAATCTGAACTTTCGCCAAACCAAAATAAATCAACTGAGCTCAATCGCCCTAATACTTCAGATAACTGCTCTCGATTCAAGGCTTTCAATTCTTCATCTATAAATAGATATTCGGGTCGCATTCGCTCGATCTTAATCAAAGTATCGTGGGCTTCTTGAGCAAATATAAGATCATAGACCTCTGGGTTAAAACACGAAGCAGCCTGTCGCTGAATCTTGAGGGAGTCTGAAGCGATCAACACTTTTTTCTTCATCATTTTTGTAATTTACATGAAACTGACTGCGTAAAACATGCTCAAATCGACACAAATTGTCCCTTTAAGGCCCAGCCAAAAGCCCTAAAACCCCAAATTTGGGACTTTTGGCTTGGTATGAGGATTGCATAGAAGAATAGCATAAGGAATTTGGCTCTTGATTGAAGAGTCATTTAAAACGGGCTATAACACGGTTGGGGAGTTAAGATTATGCAACCAGTAAATAAAAAAGACAAAAGAGCAGGGATTAGGGTTCCACTTTTAGCTGAAAAGATTCACTACAGCTTTTATGATGAAGTTTTTGAAGCTGACATTGGTGACATCACAAATGAAGGTGTCTTTTTAAAAACTCAAAAGATTTTAAAGCCTCAAACTCCATTAGAAATTCAAATGACACTTCCGGGTGATTTAGGAAAACTCAGCGTTAAGGCTCGCGTAGTTCGCGTTAACTGGACGGTCAATCGTCGAAAAAACAAAGAGCACATGGGTATGGGCGTGCAGTTTGAAGACGTTAATCCTGGCGCTAAGAAAATTTTAGAAGCTTATGTCGTTTATCTACGAAACAAGCAAATCATTAGCGTTTCAAAAAAAATCATTGAAGAATTCTTTGGATCTCAAGGTCCTAAAAAAATTCTTTAACCTTATTTTTAACAAGCTTATTCCACTGTCACTGATTTTGCCAAATTTCGCGGACGATCGACATTGCATCCACGAAGAACACTCATGTGATAGGCGAAAATCTGTAAACAGATATTGATCAAAATAGGATGAAACTCTTCCCTAGATTTTGGAATCTCTACGACATCTTCTGCTAACTGCTTTACTTGATCTTCACCGCTTGTCGTAAAGGCAATCACTCGACCACCTCGAGCACAAACCGCCTCAATATTCGAAAGCATTTTCGACAAAATTGCATCGCGCGGCGCCAAACAAACAACAGGCCACTCAGAAGAAATCAGAGCGATCGGTCCATGCTTCATCTCTCCGGCAGGGTAAGCTTGCGTATTGATGTAAGCAATCTCTTTGAGCTTTAAAGCCCCCTCTAAAGCAATCGGATAATTTGTTCCACGGCCAAGATAAAAAAAGTTTTCGAACTCAAAATATTTCTTAGCAAGGAGCTTGATCTGTTCATCATTCTTCAAAGTCGCCTCAATGAGCTGGGGCAACTTTGTCAAATCTCTCAGAAACTTTTTCAAAAATGATTGTGATTGAGTCTTCTTTTCACTGGCCAACTTTATCGCCAGCAAATAGAGCGATACGACTTGCGCTGTAAAACATTTCGTCGAAGCCACAGAGATCTCAGGCCCCGCATGAGTGTAAATCACGTTCTTCGTCTTTCGAACCACAGAACTCTCGACAGTATTCGTGATTGATAGCAACTTGGATTTCAACTTCTTTGCCTCGTCGATCGCCGCCAGAGTGTCGGCTGTTTCACCCGATTGAGAAATTGCAATACTAAGACTTTTTGCCGGCAAGACGGGTTTTCGATATCGAAACTCTGACGCCAAATCGACTTCGGTGTGAACGCGAGCTAGCGTTTCAATCATCTGCTTGCCGAGCAAGCCCGCATGCCAAGCCGTCCCACAGCCCACAATAGAAATATTTTGAAAGGACTTCCAATCAGCCTTCGAGAACTTCACTTCGTCAAAATGAACAGATGAAAGATCTCCTGAAAGATAACCTCTCAGGCCATCTTGAACCACGCGAGGCTGCTCAAAAATTTCTTTCATCATGAAGTGATCAAAGCCCTCTTTTTCAGCCATACTCAGCGACCATTCAATCCTCTTTTTTCGCTGAGGCATCTCTTTGCCTTTGAAATCAAAAACTCTAATTTTTTCTGGCTCCACAAAGGCCATCTCCGAGTCATTCAAAATGATAAACTCGTTTGTAAATTCCAAAAGTGCTGGAATATCTGAAGCAATAAAATTTTCATGAGCCCCCACACCAATCAAAATTGGGGAGTGTTGTTTGGCCACGAAGATACAATTTGGATTTTTTTCCCAAAGAGCCGCTAAAGCAAAGGCTCCTTTTAACTGAGAGACTAAAAACTTAACGGACTTTTCAAAATCTCCAGTAAGATCAAGAGAGCGTTGCAACAGATGGGCCACTACTTCTGAATCGGTTTCAGACTGAAAGCGATGGCCCTGCTTTTCTAGGTCTCTTTTAAGTTGGGAATAGTTTTCGATAATTCCATTATGCACGATCACCACATCACGATATCGATGAGGGTGTGCGTTTTTTTCAGAGGGCTTGCCGTGAGTGGCCCAGCGCGTGTGCCCTATGCCCACAGAGCTCTTCAAGGGGTGTTTATCAATCAAGGCTTGCAGGCGATCAATGTTGCCTTCGCAGCGCCGAACTTCTAGTTCCAAACCATGAGATGGACTTTCTTCAAAACCCGCCATCCCAGCAGAGTCATAACCGCGATACTCGAGTCGTCGCAGAGCTGATATGATAATATTCGAGGCATCTTTATTTCCTACGTATCCAACGATTCCACACATGCCCTAGTGCCTTTCTAATTCTTTTTTCGGCGAGATCGAAATCTTTCGGCCGCCTTCTCTATATTTCTCTGTTCGCTTCTTTCCACTGCCATTGCATCTGCCGATACATTTTTTGTAATCACAGAGCCCGCTGCTACAATCGCACCATCACCAAGCTCCACAGGAGCCACCAAAGAGGTGTTAGAACCTATAAAAACATTTTTACCAAGCTTCGTTTGATGCTTGGAAAAACCATCATAGTTACACGTGATCGTACCGGCACCGATATTCGAAAAATCACCAATGACTGAGTCTCCTACATAACTCAGATGATTCGCCTTTGAATGAGCACCGAATTGTGAGTTTTTCGTTTCCACAAAATTTCCAATTCGCACGCCCTCTGCCAACTTTGTGCCCGGCCGAATCCGAGCAAATGGACCAATTTGAACGGCTCGATCAATAACAGCAGAATCGATGTGAGAAAAAGATTTGAGACAAACTTGCTGAGAGATTACCGAATCAATCACAATACAATAGGCTTCGATCTCGGCGCCTGATTCAATCACAGTTTGCCCTCGCAAAATAACGCCGGGTCCGATTCTCACATCTGACGCAAGAAGAACGGAATCTTCAATCCAAGTTGTTTCGGGGTCTTGAATCGCAACCCCATAAGACATCCAGCGCTCACAGTTTCTGCGATTTAACACGCGTCGAGCCTCTGCCAGCTCTTGCATGGTATTGATGCCTAGGCACTCGGTATAATCAGATAACTTTTCACACAGAACCAAATC
>JBMTHG010000084.1:0-6498 GCA_049436045.1 Bdellovibrionota bacterium | reverse complement strand
GACAAACACGATTTTTTGTGGATCAAGAGCATGCCGAGATTGTTTTTGATAGTCCTGATAAGAAGGTCAATGTTCTTAATCGCCAGTGCTTTGAAGAGCTGGCGGAATATTTTGCCATTTTAAAATCAAAGGCTTCTGAAATTAAAACTCTACTGATTTATTCAGCAAAGCCAGGAATGTTTCTCGCAGGAGCTGATATTCAAGAAATTTTCAAGATGACAACAGAGCAAGAGGCTTATGAATTGGTGAGTCGAGTTCAAGACCTCTTTTTTGAGTTGGAGTCGCTGCCACAAGTAAAAATGGTAGCCGTTGACGGGCCTTGCATGGGCGGCGGTCTGGAACTTTCTTTGTGTTGTGATTTCATTTTGGCATCCGACAGCGCCAATACGCAGCTGGGCTTGCCCGAAGTAAAGTTGGGCGTGATTCCGGGAGCGGGTGGAACTCAGCGCCTCCCTCTTCGAGTTGGTCTTCAGCAAGCCATCACGATGATCACTTCTGGCGCGGGTGTTTATGCGAAAAAAGCGCTCAAGATCGGTCTCATTGATGACATTGTACCTTTAGAGAAACTGCTTGAAGTGGCGCGCATGAGACTTCGAGATGGGTCTTATCGAAAATATAATTTTAATCTTCCGATGATCGAAAAGTTAAAAGCTTTGCCCCCTTTAAAAAATTATATTTATAAGCAGGCTAAAAAAGAAATTCTGAAAAAAACTCGCGGTCACTATCCAGCCGTGATGAAGGCTGTTGAAGTGATCGAAGAAACTTTCGGAGCAAAAGATCCTAAGCCGGGCTTTTTGGTCGAGGCGAAAGCTTTCGCGGGTCTAGCGATCACGCCCACGAGCAAAAATTTGATTCACATCTTTTTCGCTTCAGAAGACTTGAAAAAAGAGATCGGTGTTTCTCCGATGCAGGCTCCAGATTTTAAGCCAACGAAAGTCGAAAGATTGGGAGTTCTTGGAGCGGGAATCATGGGAGGCGGCATCGCAGCTGTTGCAGCTTCTAAGAAAATGAAAGTTCAGCTGAAAGATGTGTCTCACGACTCGATTAAGACCGCTCTCAAAACAGCTCATTCTTTGTTCGAAAAAGATTTTAAAAAGAAAAAAGTCGATCTGGCAGAAACTCGAATGAGATCGTTTCGTATCAAGCCATCGCTCGAATGGAATGCTTATCGCTATGTTGACTTTGTGATCGAAGCGGTCGTTGAAAATCTTGAAATCAAAAAGCGAGTTTTAGAAGAGCTTGAATCGAAAGTTGCGAAAGATACGATCATCGCTTCTAACACGAGTTCACTTCGAATTTCCGAAATGGCTGAGGTTTTAAAGCGACCAGAAAATTTTGTGGGGATGCACTTTTTTAATCCCGTGCCTTTGATGCCGCTGGTGGAAGTGATTCAGGCAGAAAAAACAGATCCCGTGGTTGTAGCGGAGACTGTAGCTTTTGCAAAACAGTTGGGTAAAACCCCGATTGTTGTAAAAGATCGTCCTGGATTTTTAGTGAACCGAATCTTAATGCCATTTTTAATCGAAGCGGGACATCTGCGACAAGATGGCTATGGAATTCTTCAAATTGATCAGGCCGCTCTTGATTTTGGAATGCCCATGGGACCATTTCGATTGCTGGATGAGATTGGTTTGGATACGGCTGCGAAAGTTGCTGATGTGATCGCGTCTGCATTTCCTCACATGAAGGTCACGCCCTTGATTCATGAAATGGTAAACAAAGGTTATTTAGGAAAGAAAAACGGAAAAGGTTTTTATCTTTATGATCAAAAGGGAAGAGATGTAGGTGTCAGACCGGAATTTCAAACGAGCCCGAGAGATCCTAGTGCGGCGACGCTGCGCAGCATTCAAGACCGTTTGATTTTGCCGATGCTTTCTGAGGCGATTATGACGCTCGACGAAGGAACAGTAAGTTCGATCCGTGATTTAGACTTGGGATTGATTTACGGCATAGGCTTTCCGCCATTTCGGGGCGGAATTTTGAAATGGGCCTCGGATGTTGGCGAGTCAGAAATCCTAGAGAGACTTCAGGGCCTTCACAATTCGACAAAAGGGCGGTTTAATGTAGTAGAGGGTCTGAAAAATCGAGTTCAGGCCGGTCAAACATTTTATCGATGAGGGGGAATCATGGGAATTTCAGCGCTGCTTATAAACAAAGGCAATAGCGAAAAAGTTTTAGAATGCTTAGATCATTTGTCAGGAGTGGTATCCGAGTTTATCATCGTTGAAACAGCAGATTCGTCTTTAGGTGCTAAAGAGGCCGCTGAGAGAGGCGCTAGCTTGATTCAAGTAGCCGATGAATCCGATCTCTTAAGAGTTCGCAATGAAAGTTTATCAAAAGCCACTCAAGATTGGATTTTATTGATCAATCCTGAAGAGCGAATTTCATCTGAAGATCTTGGAAAATTTAAAAAGTTGATTAAGTCAAAAAAAGTAGACGCTTATTCTTTTGGAATCAGAAACTACACATCACTGACTTCGTCTGAAGACTTCGAGGCTTGCAAAGGGGATTATCCTGATTTTGAGCAAGCTTATCCTGGTTATCACATCTCGAAGGGTATTCGTTTGATCAGACGAAAATCAGAAACTCCAGCCCCAGAATCTTGGGGAGAGTGGAGTCCTGAGAGTTTTGAAGGAAAAGTCGAAGAGGCGGATGTTTTTCTGCACAACTTTGGTTTTGATCGAGAGACTGAGGGGGCTCATGAGCTTCACGAGCTTTCGAATTCTTCTGAGGTGAATTCAGCGGCTAGCGAAGCTTTAGAAAAAGAGGCCGTATCTTCTGCGCCGGAGACGAGTTTAGAGGCTGACTCTGCAGAAGCTCCTGAGTGGAAAAAGAATGTGATCAAGGCGATCGACTCACTTCGTCGAGGCGATTTAAATTCAGCCATCGAGCCATTGAGATTGGCCAACGAAGAGGCGCCAGACAATCCCGTTATCCTGAGCAACTATGGCTACGTTTTGATGGAAACAGGGCAGTTAGATGATGCCGAAAAAGTTTTGAAAGACTGCATTGTTTTGACTCCTAAATTTCAAGACGCCTGGGTGAATCTTGGGGTGGTTGAAATGAAGAGAAAGAATTGGGACAAAGCCCTTAGAATTTTTGATAGCCTGCTTCAAAGTCAACCCGACTCTCACGTGGCTTATCGAAATGCAGGAAACTGCTTCGTTCAAAAACAAAAGCTCAAAGAGGCCATGGCTTGCTTCAATAAGGCGATCCAGTTGGCCCCAGATTTCAGCGCTCCAAAAATCGATTTGGCTTTGATTTGCATGGCAGGACGTCGCTACGACCTTGCTAAGCGCTGGCTAGATGAGGTTTTTCAAAAAGAGCCTCAAAATCCGCGAGCTAAAGCTTTATTGAAGCAGATTGAGAGCATGGAAGGCCCTGCCGCCTCGGCCAAACAGAATTAAAAAACTGGTGAAATTCTCTTCTCTGGAGGCCGAAGTGCTGTAAAAGTAGCATCGATGGCCACTGACGCTTCAAAAATTCGAAATTTTTCGATCATCGCCCATATCGATCATGGCAAGTCGACTCTTGCTGACCGGCTGATTGAGTTTACGGGAACGCTCACAAAGCGAGAGATGAAAGAGCAGCTTCTCGATCAAATGGATTTAGAGCGAGAGCGCGGAATTACGATCAAGGCACAAACCGTGCGAATTCAATATCGGGCAAAAGATGGAGAAGACTATGTCTTAAACCTCATCGACACGCCTGGGCATGTCGACTTTGCCTATGAAGTTTCTCGAAGTTTAGCAGCCTGTGAGGGCGCTTTGCTCGTGGTCGACGCCTCTCAGGGAATTCAAGCTCAAACTTTGGCCAATGTGTATTTGGCAATGGAAAACGATCTCGAGATTATTCCAGTGATCAACAAAATTGATCTTCCGGCGGCGAATCCTGAGGCCGTAAAAAAAGAGATTGAAGATGTGATTGGCATTGATACTTCTCAGGCGATTCTGTGCTCTGCCAAAAATGGAATCGGCATCGAAGATATTTTAGAGGCCATCGTTGCCAGAGTTCCAGCGCCGACGAAAAGAGAGATTGCCAAAAACGAAAGATTTGCGGGTCTCATTTTTGACTCTTGGTTTAATGCTTTTCGTGGAGTCGTCATTTTGATTCGAGTTTTCTCTGGCGTGGTGAAGAAGCGAGATAAGATTCATTTGTTTAGCACTGGTAAAGACTATGAAGTTTTGAGTCTCGGGGTGTTTAAGCCACGAGGTGCTGAAGTCTCTCAACTGGGCGTGGGCGAAGTGGGCTATGTGGTGGCTGGAATCAAATCACTTTCAGATGCAAAAATCGGCGACACGGTCACTTTGACAGCGCAGCCTATTGAAAAGCAACTGGCTGGTTTTAAAGAGATTAAGCCGATGGTTTTTTGCGGAATGTTCCCGACAGAGACAGAAGATTACGAAGCACTCAAAGACGCTCTTGAAAAGCTAGTTTTGAATGATGCCGCTGTGACTTACGAGCCTGAGGTTTCAGATCACTTGGGCTTTGGCTTTCGTTGCGGATTCTTAGGGCTTTTGCATATGGAGATTGTAAGAGAGCGGCTTGAGAGAGAATACAATCTAAGCATCATATCTACCGTTCCCACCGTGAAATATAAAATTTATACGACTGATCACGAAGAGCTTGAAATCTCAAATCCAAGCAAATTGCCCGACATCACATTGATCGAGAAGCAAGAAGAGCCTTATTACAAGCTCACAATTCACACCCCTCCTGAATTTATTGGAGGAATCATGCAGCTTTGCACAGAGAAGCGAGGCATTCAAACTCAGATGAGTTATCTCACTCCCACTCGTGTGCTGATCGAATATCATATGCCTTTGAATGAAGTGGTGATCAATTTTTATGATCGTCTGAAGTCAATCACCAAAGGTTACGCCAGTTTAGACTATGAATTTTTAGATTATCGTGAGGCAGATCTAGTGAAACTCGATCTGCTCTTAAACGGAGAGCGTGTGGAATCTCTCTCGTTGATTATTCATAAAGATTTCGCGCCGCAAAGAGGACGAGAGCTTGCAAAAAAAATGAAAGAACTTTTGCCTCGGCAGATGTTTCAAATTGCGATTCAGGCGGCGGTGGGTTCTAAGATTCTAGCGCGAGAGACTTTAAGTGCCCTCAGAAAAGATGTGACGGCCAAATGTTACGGCGGTGACATCACTCGAAAACGAAAGCTTTTAGAGAAGCAAAAAGAGGGTAAGAAAAAGATGAAGCAAATCGGCTCAGTAGAAGTTCCAAAAGAGGCTTTCCTCGCCGTTCTAAAAATTGACCAATCTTAGTTTTTCGCCAGAGAGCGTCAAAAACCCGACCTCTTTTGCAGTGCGGCATCTTCTTGTTAAAATAAAGATGGATGGGGGAGATCAGGCTCATTGCGATCTTGATTGTTTTTGGCATGGCGACTCCTGCGCTCGCCTGTGAAACTCAGGCGATTCGGTCTGAGGCCGATCAGATCTTGCACGAAGATAAAGCAGATTTAGGATATTTTTGCGTCGCATCCTCCGGCGACGAAATCATCCTCGTGATGGAGCTATCAAATGTGCAAACTCGCTGGAGTCTCATGGAGGTGGTGAGAAGCTTTTTGGATGTAGCTCTCGCTCGAGTGGAGACCGAAGCTGACATGCGTAGTTGGCAAGATTTAAGGTCAAAACTAATCTCCAGAATCAGCGACAAAAACTCTTTGATTCGACTCTATCTTTTGCGCAATGACAGTTGGAATGCCTTTTTGCTTAAGAATGTTCATAAAGATTTTTTAACCTCAGGGCCTTATGAGGTCTCGATTTCAGCTCGATCGAGACTTTGATAAAATCTATCTCAACCATGGCCGATTTGCCCGATGTCACCTTTCGAAAGCTTGATTTCATTCAGCTTTTAAATTGGCAAACTTCTTGCAAAGTCTATCTATGATGGCAACAAACTTGCAACAGCGACGACGTTTTCGCAGATTCATTTGGAAGGCCAATGAAAGCGCGCCCTGGTCGATTGAGTGGGATTCTACTCGGTTCGAACTTCGCGATTTAGGCCTGGCGGGCTGTTCTTTCTTTTTAGAAGCTTCGCCGTCAGCGGCGCTCGGCAAATCTATCAAGATCAAGCTTCGCTTCAAAGAGCTAGAGATTCCTATCGAAGCTCGGGTGCTCTATAGACTCAAAGCGAACTTCTCGCCCGATCGAGAGATTTGTGGTCTGGAGTTTGATTTGAGTGACCGGAGCGATATTCGTGAAATCGTTGAGAGCCTCGACGAATTCCTCATTTCTGGCCGGGCCTCATTCCGCTAGAATTTCGCTTCAAAGAATTGAAAATACCCGATAAAACACTAGCAGATGTTTTCGAGGGGTTTGATTTCTGCTGCCGACCTAAATCAAAAAACAATTCTTTCTCTTCTTTCTGCGACCCACAAGAATTTGAAAATATCCACACGAAAACAAGGGGTTCTTGCTTTTTTTGAGCCGAGTTCGCGAACCAAATCGAGTTTCGAGTTAGCGGGCATGGATCTGGGTATTC
>JBMTHG010000083.1:0-6516 GCA_049436045.1 Bdellovibrionota bacterium | reverse complement strand
TCTGATATTCGATTGCCAGTCTCTATCGATCAGAAAAAAGAAAGTTTTTCTCTGCCCTTGGCTTTAGAGCTTCACTCCGCTCTCAAGGCTTCAGTGCCCCAGGTGATCGCTGAATTTCAAATCGCAGGCATCACGCGCGAGAAAGAACTAAAAGAGGTGAAAGTTCAAGCGAGCGGAGGAATTCGAAAAACTCTGATTACCCCCCAGACGGCTCGTATCGTGTTGAGAGGCTCAGAAGACCAACTCAAAAAGATTTCTGACAATATTCTTGTGGAGGTTCCGGTAGAAGGTTTAAACAGAGGGCGTTATCGCATACGAGGAGAGTTGAAATTGATCGAAGGTGTTCAGTTAGTATCGATTTCTCCAGAGAGTTTTATTGTTGAGGTGATCGAATGAATCAAGAGAGACAATTTTTCGGAACAGACGGAATTCGAGGAATCGCCAACATTCATCCAATGACGGCAGAAACAGCTCTTTTGTTGGGTCGGGCCATCACGGCCTATCATCGCGACCGCGGAAATCGAGCCCATATTGTGATCGCCAAAGACACGAGGCGTTCAGGCTATATGTTAGAAAATGCTCTGACGGCAGGAATTACCAGTATGGGGGGCAAGGCCTTTTTGTTAGGGCCACTGCCGACGCCTTCTGTGGCCTATCATATTCGAGGTTTGAGAGCTCAAGGAGGAGTGATGATCTCGGCGAGTCATAATCCCTTTGAGGATAATGGGCTCAAAGTTTTCAACGAAGACGGATTTAAGCTTTCTGACGAGGCAGAGTTAGAAATTGAAAAATGGATGTTGGCAGCTCAAAAAAATCCGCCAAAAATGCCGGCTCCCGATGAGATTGGAACAGCCAAGCGAATTGATGACGCTCAAGGCCGATATCTTGTTCATCTGAAATCTATTTTTTCAAGACACTTTGATCTGGCGGGAATGAAAATTGTGTACGACGGAGCAAATGGGGCCGCTTATGACTGCGGGAGAAGACTCTTGCAGGAGTTGGGTGCAGAGGTTGTGACGATGGCCTGCGAACCCAATGGTCTCAATATCAATAAAAACTGTGCTCAAGAAAATCCATCGCTCTTAGGTCAGCGAGTTTTGGCTGAAAAAGCCGAATTAGGAATCGGTGTCGATGGCGATGCCGACCGAGTTCTGATTGTCGATGAAACGGGCCATGAGATTTCTGGAGAGCATTTCATGTTTGAGATGGCGCTCTATCTTCGTGATTTGGGGCGCCTCAAGGCCGGAGCCATTGTGACGACGGCGATGGCAAATCAAGCGTTGATTGAGGCTTTGGAAGAACAAAAGATTCGAACTTTGAGAAGTGCCGTTGGAGACCGCTATGTTTTGGCAGAGATGCAAAATCATGGTGTGATTTTTGGGGGCGAAACCTCGGGCCACTATATCTTTCTCGATCAAAACACCACGGCGGATGCTCTTTTTTCGGGCTTAGAGGTCTTGGCTTTGCTTCAGTCTCGCAAATGGAAAGCCTCTCGCCTTCGTGAGAGCTTTCAGCTCTTTCCGCAACGATTGGTCAGTATTCCCGTAAAAGTTCGAAAGCCTCTCGATGCTTGCGAGAATTTACAAAAGAGCATCTCTCAGATTGAACTTCGATACCAAGGTAAGGGCCGCGTGAATGTTCGCTATAGCGGAACCCAACTCATGTTAAGAATCATGATGGAGGGCCCAGACCTCTCTCAGATTGAAAAAGATATTGAAGAAGTGACCCAAGTGGCTTTAAAAGAGCTGGGATGATTCGTCTTGGCGTTAACATTGATCACGTTGCCACTCTGAGAGAAGTTCGAAAAGCTCGCTATCCTGATATCGTTGAGGCGATGCACCTGTGCGAGCGAGGTGGTGCCGATCAAATCACGATTCATTTGCGAGAAGATCGACGTCACATTCAAGACGAAGATGTTCGCCGGCTCTTAGAATCCTCTTTGCTTCCGATCAATTTAGAGATGGCCTTCACCGGCGAGATGATAAAAAAAGCTCTCGATTGGAAGCCCTATGCTTTGACTTTAGTGCCTGAGAGACGAGAAGAAATGACGACCGAATCAGGGCTCAATCTTCGAGTTCTTGAATCTCGAAAATTTGAATTAGAAACTTTGACTCGCGAACTTTATGTCTATGCTTTTGTTGACCCTTCAGAAGACCAAGTGATTTTGGCGAAAGAGCTTGGCTTCGATGGCGTAGAGTTTCACACCGGTCCATTTTCTCATCATTTTGAAAATGCGCTTCGAGGAAAGTTTTATCAGAAAGCTTTGGCGGAAGAGTTGGCAGCCCTCCAACGGGCGGCGAGCAAGGCCGCAAGCTTGGGCTTAGAAGTAAAAGCCGGTCATGGTCTTACGCTCCAGAATGTGAAAGCTCTCTTGAGTTTGCCGAGCTTATCTGAACTCAACATCGGACACTCGATTGTCGCACGCTCAATTTTGATGGGCTTAGAGGCTGCCGTTCGTGAGATGAAGCAAGCTTTAGAGTGAGCTTTTTAGTAAATTTTGTGTGCGACTTTTATGTTTGATTCTTGTTTGTGATTTTTTTGTGAAAGTTTTTTCATGAGAGCTTTTTTAACTTCAAAAGAGATGGCGAAAATTGATCTCAAGACGATGAAGTCTCTGTCGTGCTCTTCTTATGAATTGATGAATCTCGTGGCCGCTGAGATGGCTGATGTTTTGCTCAAGCGTTTTTCAGGACAACCCAGAGTTCATATTCTAGCAGGGCCGGGAAATAACGGTGGCGATGCTTATTGTTTAGCGAGAATTTTGAAGAAAAAATCTTGGAGGCTGAGTGTTGAATCGGTGTTTCAACCTGAGTCAAAAGATTGCCGAAGAGCATTTAAAGAATTGAAGATGAAGTCGAGCACTCCCCGTTTTGATTCTTATGACATCATTATAGACGCGGTGTTTGGCTCTGGCGGAAGAGCTTCTCTAGATCAAAAATTGCGAGAAAGAATTCGATGGGCAAATCAATCAAAAGCATTTCGAGTCGCGCTCGATGTTCCGACCGGCTGCCATAGCGATACCGGAAAGGCGCATCGTGAGGCTTTTCGAGCTGATTTGAGTCTCTGTGTTTCGAATCCAAAATGGGGATTTCTTTTTGAATCGGCGGCAGAGTTTTTGGGAGAGCTGGAATTCGTTGGTAGAGATTTTGTGAAGGCGACTTCCTCAAAAGCATTTGCTCTTGAAGAATCTGACTTCGGTTTTTTAAAGCAGAAAAAAACGGCTTACAAGCGCGGTCGCTGCGCCATTATCGCAGGAAGTGCCAAAACTCCCGGGGCCGCATTTTTAGCCGCTGAGTCGGCACACCGAACTGGAGTGGGCTATGTTACGCTCATCAAGCCAAAAAAAGAAATTTGGAATATTCGCTTGAAACAAGCCTCATTTCTTTTTCAAGACTCGCTAAAGAAAAGTGATTTAAAAAAATTTGATAGTTTGGTGTTAGGTTGTGGGGGAGCTCCTCGCTCGCTTTCTTTTTTAAAAAATTTAAAAGCTCCGCAAGTGCTCGATGCAGAGGCGATTGGGCCTGCCTCAAAAGTGAAGTCTTCGGCTCAGCAGATTTTCACTCCGCATCCTGGTGAGGCCGCGAGATTTTTGAAAACTACACCCCAGGAGATTCAGAGCGATCGTCTGGGAGCCCTTGAGGCGATCTCTCAAAGATTGAATCAAGCCGTGTATCTTAAAGGGGCCCCTGGCATTTTGAAATTAGCGGAATCTAAAGCGTATTATGTAAACTTGTCGGCAAACCCAGTTTTTGCAAGGGCGGGCAGTGGAGACGTGCTGGCGGGAATCTTAGGCGGCTTCTTGGCTCAATCGCCGACGAAATTTCGAGAGGCAGTTTTTTCGTCGCTGGTTTTTCAAAAAAATATCGGGGAGGTTCTGCGAAGCAAACGAGCCACGATCGCCTCCGATCAGTTGGAGATCTTTTCAAAAGCCTTTGAAAGAATTCGAGAGCGAGCTTAAAAATGAAAAAGCATCTTTTAGACGAAGCGATTATCGAAAGCATAGACGAGCTCGAGAGCTTTCTTATGAAAAATCGAAAAATTTTCGTGAAATCTTCTGCGATTGCTCTCGTGGGCGAAATGGGACTGGGCAAAACCAGTCTTGTCAGAACTTTTTTGAAACTCAAAGGTTATGACGATCCTGTCACTTCACCCACTTTTCCGATTCAGTTGGAATATGAACTGGATGATTTTAAAGTCATTCATATTGACGCCTTTCGGCTTGAATCCTCGCGCGCAGAAGATTTTGATTTTGCGAGCTGGGCAGAGGCTTTGGTCTTTGTGGAGTGGCCTGAACGTTTAGCGCTCAATCGGCCTCAGTTTGACTATCAAATCGAGATTAGCTGGGCAGAAGAGAAGCGAAAATTTCAAATTTTTAAACTTCAGGATGATCTTTCAAATCGATCGAGCTAGCGTATCGCGGTATGCCTCTTCACGTTCTAAAATTTGGTGGCACTAGCGTGGGATCGCTAAAGCGCATTGAAAATGTGGCAGAAATTCTGATCGAGCGATCAAAAAAAGCAGACGTGGTGGCCGTGGTTTCGGCCATGAGTGGTGAGACCGATCATCTTTTACAAAATGCCCAGTATTTTTCACAGAGTCCAAGTCGAGAAGAGTTAGACGTCTTGCTCTGCACGGGCGAGCAAAAATCCGTGGCGCTTTTATCGATTTGTTTGCAATCAAGAGGAGCAAAGTCTCAGAGCTTTTTGGGTTCCCAGATTAAAATAAAAACAGACTCCGATCACAATCGAGCTCGAATTCAAAGCATTGATGACCAAAAGATTCGGCAAGCACTAAACGAAAAAAAGATTGTGGTGATTCCAGGATTTCAAGGGGTCTCGCCAGAAGAGCGTTTAACGACCTTGGGTCGTGGTGGCAGTGATACGTCAGCGGTAGCCATTGCCGCCGCACTAAAAGCCGACCTTTGCGAAATCTACACCGACGTTGAGGGTGTTTTTACGACCGATCCTAACGTGGAGCCTAATGCTAGAAAGCTATCGAAAATTACTTTTGATGAAATGTTAGAGTTGGCAAGTCTTGGGGCCAAGGTTTTGCAAACTCGATCTGTTGAGTTTGCAAAAAAATATAAGATTCCGATTCATGTTCGGAGTACTTTCAAAAATGTGATAGGAACTTGGGTGGTGGAAGCGATGGATTCAATGGAGTCATTGGTGGTTTCAGGAATCACCTACACGAAAAACGAAGCGAAGGTGGTGGTCGAAGGCTTGCCCAATCGATTGGGCTTGGCGGCCGATCTTTTTGAGCTTTTGGGTCGAGAGGGAATTCTTGTCGATGTGATCGTTCAAAATGTTTCAACAGAGGGTCGGTCTGATATTTCGTTTACCGTTCCACGAGATGAGTTAACCAGAGCCCTCGGAATTTTAGAAAAGAATCAAAAAGATTTGGGGCACAGGCGAGCGTCTGGGGATCCACATATTTCAAAAGTTTCAATTATCGGAAACGGAATGAGGTCTCATTCAGGAGTGGCGGCTCAAGCCTTTCGTGCTTTAGCTCAAGAAGGCGTCGACATTCAAATGATCTCGACCTCTGAAATCAAAATCAGCTGTGTTGTCGATGAGGCGAAAAGCAAACAGGCGGTCAGAGCTTTGCATGCGAGTTTTGGTTTAGATAAGATTCCAGTTTCAGAGGTTAACGATTTTCTCTAGACTCTCAGCTTTGCCGAGATTCTATCGTTTTTTTAGATAATATCGTCTAAGATAAAAACTAAGAAGAATCATGAGCAAAAGATAAGCATAAAGGCTCATCAAAGTTTTCATGAATTCACTCTGGCGCAGATGACATCCACCGCCTCCTGAATTTTCATCGGCGGAGGGTCGAGTTCCAAAAACCACCGAGGCGGAACTTTGAGTCCAGTTTTTCACTTCAATTGTTCTTGTTACCTCTGCGTTTCCATATTTTGAATCTTTTAAGCTGAACTTAAGTTCGTAGCTGCCGTTTTGAGGGGGTGGCGAGGGTAGGCCGATGGTGATAGTCGCCGATTGAGCTTCCCACTCAAAGTCTGGAATACTCGAAGACCAGTCAAATGTTTGAGATTCGTTGCGGGCACTGAGCTCTAACGAAGCATTTTCAAAAATCCTAAGTTCGGTGGGAAGCTCCACAAAAAGCTGAACGGGATTGGAGTTATTAATTTTTACAGTTCCCGAACCAGATGTTTTTGGATTGATTAAGACTTCGGTGAAGAGAGCGTCATTTGGGGGATTATATAGATTTGAAACATAAAAATTTATATCGTCGATAACTTGTCCATTTGAGGTGAAGCGAAAAGTTCTCGCCGCCGAGATTCCGGGTGAGATATTGATGTTTTGCTCTAATCGCAAGTCAACGAGGGGAACATCAGGATAACCTTCAATGGCAAAGCTCTGTAAACCCATTTGCTCGGTGGCCAAGGCCGCCTTGATGGGTGAGTTGATGACGCTATAGCGAAAAGAGTTGTCAATGTCAGGGCGTTCGATGGGCTCGACAAAAACAATAAAATTAATATTGAGTGGTAGGGCGCGA
>JBMTHG010000082.1:0-6816 GCA_049436045.1 Bdellovibrionota bacterium | reverse complement strand
AAAACTTCCGCGTTGAAATTGCGGATGAACGCTGAGGGCCGGGGCTCGATTTCCAAGCCGAAACAGACCATTGGTAATTTCGTTGATCGTGCTGTCGCCCCCAGCACAAATCACAAGTTCGGCGCGCTGATTTGCCGCCGATAATGTTAAAGCCTCAGCATGATTTCGACCTCGAACGAGATGAACCTCAAAATCTCTTGTTATCGATTCAATTTTTCTTTGCTCATAGGGCCATCGATCACCAATCGAAGTTTCTTTTGGATTGATGATAAAATGAATCTTAGCCATTTGGAATTTTCTGAACCTTCAGATGTAAATCATTCCATTGAGCAGCAGGCACGGCTGAGGGCGCTTTTGTCAATGGGCACTGGCCACTCTGAGTTTTCGGAAAGGCGATCACGTCTCGAAGACTTTGGCCGCCCGACATGATCATGGCCCAACGATCTAGACCAAAAGCAATTCCGCCATGAGGAGGTGCGCCGTATTGTAAAGCGTTGATGAAAAATCCAAATTTTTCTTGAATCTCTTGATCGCTCAACTTCAGCAGCTGAAAAATTTTATGTTGTAAGTCAGCTTGGTGAATCCTTATCGACCCGCTTCCCATCTCCATTCCGTTGAGCACCAGATCATAGGAATTCGAAAGCGCTTGTGCAGGGTTTTCAAAAAGTTGAGCCAAGCTTTCTGGTTTCGGGCTGGTGAAGGGATGATGCTCTGAAACCCAGCGCTTCGAGTCTTCATCCCATTGAAACATTGGAAAATCCACGACCCATAAAAACGACCAATCTTGATCACGAATCGCACCCAATTTTTTTCCGAGCTCCAATCGAATAGCTGAAAGACTTGCTGACACCACAGAGGCGGCATCGGCACAAAAGATTAAAATATCTCCAGTTTGCAGAGCGGTTCTTTCGGCCAAAGCTTTCTTTTCGGCCTCACTTAAAAACTTGCTGATCGGAGACTGCCAGCCTTGAGAATAATCCTCCAAGCTATTCACTTTGATCCACGCAATACCCTTGGCGCCATAGGCCTTCGCAAAAGGTGTTAGATCATCGAGGTCTTTTCGAGAAAGCTTGCTCTCTTGCGGAATTTTCAAGACCTGAATTTTTAAATTCTTATCATGAGCATCGCGAAATACTTTGAACTGGCTTTGAGCGAAAATGTCGGTGACAGTTTTTAACTTCCAATCAATTCGAAGATCGGGTTTGTCAGTGCCATAGTCTTCCATGACTTTGGCGTAAGACATTCTAGGAAATGGTTTTGGAATTTCTACACCCAAAAGCTCCTTCCAGCTCAGGGCCCAAAGATCTTCCATCATTGCAAAAATCTGATCTTGGCTCACAAACGACATCTCAAGGTCGAGTTGAGTGAAGTCGGGCTGACGATCAAGTCTCAAATCTTCGTCTCGAAAGCATCTGGCGATCTGAAAATAGCGTTCGAATCCGCCGACCATTAAGAGCTGCTTAAAAAGCTGAGGTGATTGTGGAAGAGCATAAGCGTGACCTTCATATAATCGAGATGGCACCAAATAATCTCGAGCACCCTCAGGAGTCGACTTGGTCAAAAGGGGAGTTTCGACTTCAAGAAAATTTCTCTCGATCAAAAAATTTCGAATGAGATGATTGAGTCGTGATCTTAGTTCAAATGATCGACGAATCTTGGCACGTCGAAGATCCAAATAGCGATATTCAAGACGCAGCATTTCATTCGTGGCGCTTTCTTCTTCAACGGCAAATGGCGGTGTCTGGCTTTTGCTAAAAATCTCAATGCGATCAACGACGACTTCAATTTCACCGGTCGGCAATTTGGAATTTTTCATTCCCTCTGGCCGAGATCGAACTTTGCCCTGAACTCCAATGCAAAACTCTGGGCGAATTTGATCAGCAATGGCATGTGAATCTTTGTGATGCTGAGGGTCAAAAACAATTTGTGTGAGTCCGTGTCGATCTCTTAAGTCGACAAAAATAACGCCACCGTGATCGCGGCGGTTTTGAACCCAGCCCATCAAAACGGCCTCTTTGTCGATGTCGGTCGCTCGAAGTTGAGAGTTGTGATGGCTTCTTTGAAGCTCAAAGATGAAGGATTTTTGGGGACTTAGGTCTTGATTCTGCACCCCTTCATTAAACTTCAAGCCGAGGCCTTCGATCAAGGACTTCAACTAGCCAATCTGAAAACTTCGAGTTAAGAATTAGAAATGATGATCTTTCGATTTCTCTTGATTCTGATTTTGGTTGGCTGCGCCTCAAAAGATATTGTGAGGCGAGATTTTTCTACTCCCGAAGCCACGTTTGAGACCTGGAAGGGGGCGGCGAAGAAGTTAGACCTGAAGCTTTTGATAGACTCTTATGCTCTTTCGGCTCGACCCAGCATGGAGTCGGAGTTGGCTCGAACGACCGAAGAGGCGCTTCAATCGATGAAAAAAGAGACTCAAAAAACTCAATTTGTGATTGAGAAAGTAGTTTTTGAAGACAATCTTGCTTATTTGCGAATTCGAAGAACGCTTCAAAAAAATGAATCGATCGAAGTTGTCACCATGATCAAAGAGGGAGACTCTTGGAAGCTTCTTCCTTAGACAAAAGTCTTTGAGAGGAGCCCATAGTTTAACTGGATAAAACGGTGGATTCCTAATCCGCAGTTGTGCGTTCAAGTCGCGCTGGGCTCAAAAATCGAAGTTTTCGATGAGATTTTAACGCTGACAGCCATAGCTAAAATTTTGTGAAGCGCTGCAGGTTGTGAACTTCAACGAGAAGAGTTTAGAATAAAGGTATGAATAAATCAGACCTTATCGATCACATTGCTCAGAAATTTAACCTTCCAAGAAAAAAAGCTGAAGCCGTAGTGGGTAGTATATTTGATACGATGGCAGAAACTTTAGCTCAGGGTGGCCGAATTGAGATTCGTGGATTTGGAAGTTTCGTGAGTAAGTTTTATGAAGAGTATCAAGGTCGAAATCCTAGAACAGGCGAGCCCATTCATGTGGCGCCCAAGCGATTGCCTTTTTTCAAGGTAGGAAAAGAATTGCGCGAGCTGGTGAATCAAGCCGCTAATTCTTAAAATTTTTTCGAAGATTTTAAAACTTTCGTTTTTATCTCAAGCTTAAGAAAAGCGCGTGTTGACGGCGCCCATCTGAGCTCTTAAAAATAGAGCCATGGCACTTCATTCTTCTCTTCAAGACTTTGCACTTTCTGAACTCAAAAAGCTGGTGAAAATTCCAAGTGTGAGTTTTCCGGGCTTTGATCGAAAATTTGTTGATGCTTCTGCCGAGGCCACTCGCGATCTTCTAGAGCGAGTTGGCTTCAAGAATGTAGAAATCACTTCAATCAATGATTGTTTTCCTTATGTGCTAGCCGAATCGAGTTTTGATCCGAAAAAGCCAACTTGTTTGCTCTATGCGCATCATGATGTGCAGCCGATTGGGAGGTCTGAATTGTGGAACTCTCCACCTTTTGAGCCGCAAGAGCGAGATGGCCGGCTCTATGGGCGAGGCACGGCAGACGATAAAGCCGGAATTTTGGTGCATGCCGCAGCCATGGAGCACTTTCGAAAATCTGGAAAAGAGCTTCCGGTTAACTTGAAGGTTTTGATTGAAGGCGAAGAAGAGATTGGGAGTTCGAATCTTTTGTCGTTTTTAGAAAAGCATCGAGATCGTTTGCGAAGTGATGTGATCATCGTGACCGATACGGCAAATATTCAATGTGGTGTGCCTACGTTAACAACAAGTCTTCGGGGCTTAGTGGTTGTGGAGCTCATTCTCAAATCCATGAAAGCTCCGCTTCATTCAGGAATGTGGGGGGGAGCGATTCCTGACCCCGTTTCGATTTTGGTCAACATTTTGGCCTCGCTCGTTGATTTTGACGGGAACATTCAACTTCAAAGTATCGGAAAGCCAAAAGAAGTGGATTATTCTTCGCTGCCCGTTTCGAAAGAAGAATTTGCAAAGCAGGCGGGTCTTTTGAGCTCTGATTTAGTGAAAGATGATTTTTTTGATCGCACTTGGAATCGAGCAAGTTTTGCGATCAATGCTATTCAAGCGAGCAGTGAGCAGCTTGCTAACAATGTGATTTGCGATCGCGCTTATGCTCGAATAGGAATTCGAATTTCAAAGAATGAATCGGCCACTCAAGTGCTTCAAGAGCTCAAAGAGAAAATTTGTCGAGAGCTGCCCAAGGGAATTGATTTAGAAATGCGACATCAAGAGCCCGCCGACGCCTGGTCGATTGATCCTTATGCTTCGAAAAATCGCTGGGCATTTAAGGCGGCTGAAAATGCGCTTGAAAAAGTTTTTGAACACAAGCTGATTTATGCGGGTTGCGGAGCGACGATTCCTTTTATTGGCCCTTTTGAAAGAGCTTTTGGAGCACCCGTTTTAACTCTTGGAGTAGAAGATCCCTATACCTTGGCTCACAGCGAAAATGAGAGTCTCTTGCTTTCAGATTTTTATAAATGCATCGAGTCTGAAATCCTTCTTTTTCATGAACTTGCGAGTCAAATCAAAGAGCGGAGTCATGCTTAAATTTGCTTAAATTTTTTTGATTTTTTGCGTCGGGATTTTTCGTTGTGATTTTTCTTGAAGTCTTAAGAGAGGGCTTGATTTGACGAATCTCTAAAGGTTTTTTGATTGAGCAGAATGATGCCCACAGCATTGATAGCCGAGTGAATGAGTCCGCAAAGAATGAGAGAGTCTGAGATTCTCAAAATTAGACAAAATCCTATGCCCACAAAAAAAGTCCAAAGACTCCAAAGCCAAATTTTAGGCGCGGGAATCAAATGACAGAGAGCAAAAACAAAAGAGCTCAACACCAGTCCAAAGTGAGTGAATAAAACTCCACGAAAAAACCACTCTTCAATAAAGCCGCTCATCAAAGAGATCAGAATAATTTGAAAATATGAAAGAGGCGTGAGGAGTTGTTGCAAAAGCTTTTCGAGCTCTCGAGCCCATTCAAAGAGCTTGGCGCAGGCTTGAGAACTAATGGTATAGATCGCAACAATCACGGCTCCAGCAAAAACAGCCCAAAAGCTCGGCCAGGAAAACTCATTCCAGCTATAGAAAAAGTCATCTTGGCTAAGCCAAGTCCAAAGTCCCGAAATGAGAGCGAGGCCGAAATAGATCGCAATCATTGTCTTAAACTCAAGGCCTTTAAAATGTCGGGAAGATGAAATCATGATGTCTTTGTTGCTTCCCATACAGAATCATGTGAGAAGTTCTTTGTGTCAAAATTTTTTTGGAAAAGTATTCTCACTTGTTTTGGCCTAGGTCTTTTGCCCAAAGCTCCAGGCACTTGGGGGTCGTTGGGGGCACTGGTGTTTTGGGGATGGCTGCTTCATTTCTCTTCGCTGCCCGTTTATCTCGGCCTGTTTGTCGTTTTTTTAGTTTTATCTGTTCTCGCGATGAAAATTTTGAATGTTGAAGAGGATGATTCAAGCATTGTCGTCGATGAATGGCTGGGAATGGCGATCGCCTTGCTGCCGACCCAAGGCTCTTGGTGGATGATGATTCTTGCTTTCGTGCTATTTCGAATTTTCGATATTTCGAAACCACCAGGTGTACGATTTTTTGATCAGAATTTTTTGAGAGGCTGGGGGGTTCTTTTGGATGATTTGGTGGCTGGTTTTTATGTTTTTCTTATTTTAGGAGCTTATCATGTTTGGTTCTCCCCGCTTTGAAGTGATTGCGACAGGCAATGAGATTCTCGATGCGAGTATTTTAGATCGCCACACCCATAGTATTGGAGCCGCTCTTCGAGAGCGTGGCTGGCGACTTCAAAGAGCTCAAACTCTTCCAGATTCTTTTCAGGCTTTGTCTCAAGCACTTTTAGAGGCCGCCCTAAGAAGTGAGGTGGTTTTTGTCACTGGAGGGCTTGGGCCGACGAGTGATGATCTGAGCTTAGAAGTAGCGGCAAAAACTTTTGATCGGCCGATGATTGAAAATCCAGCCGCCAAGAAGAATGTTTTAGATCGCATGAAGTTTTTAGGGAGAAAAGAACTCAATGCTGGTCATAAAAAGCAAATGTTGGCGCCCAAAGGCGCAGTAGTTTTAAAAAATTTAGAGGGTAGTGCGCCTGGCATCGAGCTTTCGGTGGGTGCTTGCTGTTTTTATTTTCTTCCGGGAGTGCCGAAAGAGTTTCGATATGTCTTTGAAAACCAAGTTTTGCCGCGGATTGAACAAAATTTTAAAGCTCAAACAACCAGCAAAAATTTCATTTTAAAAGTTTTCGGGTGGCCAGAGAGTGAGCTCGATCAGCTCATCTCGAAGTTGAAGTTTCCAGCTTTTGCGGAGTTTGCTTATCGAACTCATTTTCCAGAAAATCATATCAAGATTAAAGTTCCGTCGAGATTAAGCTCGCTTGATCGTAAAGACTTTGATTCGAAATTTAAGAGACTTGTGAAGCGTCTAGAAAAAGATGTTTTTTCGGAGTCCTGGGAAGAAAGCTTTGAAGAAAGTTGTGTTCAAAAATTTTTGAAGAAAAAGATGATGCTGAGTGTGGCCGAAAGTTGCACGGGAGGCTTAGTTTCTTCGATGATCACAAAGGTTTCGGGCTCTTCAAAAGTTCTAGATCGAGCCTTTGTCACTTACAGCAACGAAGCCAAGATAGATTTATTAGGAGTAAAGGCTGCAAGTCTCAAAAAATTTGGCGCGGTCAGCCCTCAAGTTGTTAGAGAAATGGCAGAGGGCGCTTTAAAAAATTCAAGAGCCTCTCGATCGGTGAGTATTTCTGGAATCGCCGGGCCCACAGGTGGCACAAAGCAAAAGCCCGTAGGCACAGTTTGCTTTGGTCTTGCTGATCGTCGCTTTAAAACAAAAGTTTATCAGGCTTCATT
>JBMTHG010000081.1:0-7001 GCA_049436045.1 Bdellovibrionota bacterium | reverse complement strand
CAACACCGCTGGGCGGAAAAAGGAGACGCAAGATGGGGTGCCTGATGGGACTTGAACCCACGACAGCCGGAATCACAATCCGGTGCTCTACCACCTGAGCTACAGGCACCACCTAAAAAAGAGCAGCTCTTCTTCTATCAGCGGCTTAACTGAAAATCCAAGAATTTTCCTCTCGAAGAAAGCCTCCCATCCCGACTCGAATTTCAACCCGAATTCCCTCCCTATTCTCATTGAAAGAAAACTCACAAATCACTAGGATTTAAGGCAGATAGGGCTCGGGAGTTGTGGTTTAAACGACCTTAAACCAAAGTTTTCGGCCCCTTCAATGCATTGTTGCATTAGGTTTAGGTGGCAAAAAGTCAAAGTTTGGAGAGTTCATGAAAACTTTAACTCCTTTAGATCAAGTTCCTGTGTTTACCACTCGCATTCGAGATTTCGTGAATTGGAGTCGAAAGCATTCGCTTTGGCCGCTTCCATTTGGAACCGCCTGCTGCGGAATTGAATACATGGCCGTGGTTGGAACCCACTACGACGTCTCTCGATTTGGCGCCGAAGTCGTGCGATTTTCTCCTCGGCAAAGTGATTTGCTGATTGTGGCCGGAACAATCGTCGAAAAAATGGCTCCGATTTTGAGAAACATCTACGAGCAGATGCCCGATCCCAAGTGGGTCATCAGCATGGGAGTTTGCGCCTCATCTGGCGGTTTTTACAGAGCCTATCATACGGTGCAAGGAATTGAGTCTATCGTGCCCGTCGATGTTTATGTTCCCGGATGCCCCCCAACACCTGAAGCGGTGATCGGTGCCATCATCAAGCTGCAAGAAAAGATTTCAAAAGGCGACACTCCTCAACAGAGGCTTCTTGAGAAAAGAAAAATCGCTGAGGCGACGGCTCAAACGGCTGAAGATCCCGATGAGGCTGATTTCACTTCAAGCCCCTTAGGACGCCACTAAGAAGTTTAAGAGGAAGGAAAGATTCGTGGAATATCGTTTTCAACTAGAGCAGCAACTCAAAGAAAGACCTCAGGCGATTGCCTATGAGAGCATCGAAGACAGCAAAACTAACCCCAATGAAATTGTGATTACAGCGCCCGCGTCTTCGATTTCTGGAATTGCAGATTTCTTAAAAAATCAAAAAAACTTTCGCTGGCTGATGGATATTGCGGCGGTTCATTATCCTGATCGTGAAAAAAACTTTGAAGCCGTTTATCATTTTTTCAACCGAGAGCAAAACAAGCGCGTTCGAGTGAAAGTTCCCGTCAAAGAGGGAGAAAAAATTCCAAGTCTCACGCCAATTTACAAAGCAGCTGACTGGGCCGAGCGAGAAGCCTATGACATGATGGGGCTTGAGTTTGAAGGCCACCCAAATCTCGCTCGAATTCTTTGCCACAACGAATTTGTCGGACATCCGCTTCGAAAAGATTATAACCCCCGACAAAATCAGATTCTCAGCAAGCCTCAAGAGTTTCATTTTGATCCGCTTCCTGAAAATGAAGATGATGATGTTCTTACGACTCAAAGAAACATTTTGAATCTGGGCCCAAGCCACCCCGCCACTCACGGAACATTTCGCTGGTTTGTGGAGCTTGAGGGCGAAACTATCATGCGTGCCAAAACTGAAATTGGCTATCTTCATCGCTGTTTTGAAAAAATGGCCGAGACGCATAAATATACTCAGGTCATCCCCTACACCGATCGTCTTAACTATCTTTCTTCGCCCATGAACAATGATGGCTATTGCAAAACCATCGAGACACTTTTGGGCGTTGATATTCCAGATCGAGCGAAATTTATTCGCGTGATTCTCAATGAATTCTCTCGAATCATTGACCATATGGTTTGCATCGGAACCACCTCTGTCGATATGGGCGCTCTTTCAACTTTTTGGTTTTGTTTCAAAGAGCGCGAAAATGTTTACACTTTGTTTGAGCGTCTCTGCGGAAACCGAATGCTCACCTCCATCACTCGAGTGGGTGGAATGATCACCGATCTCGATGATGACTGGATTCGAGATGCCAAACATGAAGTCGAGCGACTTCGAAAAGCCATTGATGAGATTGATGGGCTTTTGTCGAACAATAAAATTTGGCTCAATCGAATGAGCGGCACGGGTATCGTGACCAAAGAGATGGCTCTTGATTATGGATTCACGGGGCCTTGTCTTAGAGCCAGTGGCGTTGATCTCGATTTGAGAAAACACGAGCCTTACTATCACTACGATCAATTCGAATTTGATATTCCCACAATGACTGAGGGCGATAACTTTTCACGATATTATATTCGAATTTGCGAGATGCGAGAGAGCTGTCGAATTTTAGAGCAAGCGCTCTCAAAAATTCCAAAGGGCCCCATCATCATCAAAGATCCTTCGATTGTGCTTCCTCCTAAAAAAGAAGTTTACTCAAATATCGAAGCACTCATGAATCACTTCATGCTAGTGATCGAGGGCATCAAGCCTCCAAAGGGCGATGTTTATTCGTACACAGAAGCGGCGAACGGCGAGCTTGGTTTCTATCTCGTTTCTGATGGAACGGGGCATCCCTATCGCCTCAAACTTCGCCCTCCTTGTTTTTATATTTATTCATCTTTTGAAGAAGTCATCACCGGAGGCTTGATTGCAGATGCCGTTGCCACTCTCGGTCAATTTAATGTGATTGCTGGTGAACTCGATCGATAGGAGAAAATGATGCAAGACACAGCCATACGAGAAAATGAAAATCAAAAAGAAGTTCCCATAGAATTTTCAGCGGTCGCCAAAAAACAATTTGAAGACATTCTGACTCGCTATGATTCAAAGCGATCGGCTCTTTTGCCGGTGCTTCACTTGGCGCAAGATGAATTCGGGTTTTTATCGACGAAAGTGATTGAGTATGTCGCAAAACTCATGGAGCTCACTCCTGCTCAAGTGCAAGAAGTGGTGAGTTTTTATCATATGTATCACAAGCATCCTGTTGGCGAAAATCATCTTCAGTTTTGTATGACTTTGAGTTGCTGGATGGCGGGTTCGCATCAGCTTTTCAAAAACACTTGCTCACGCCTCGGCATCAAAGCGGGTGAAGTCACTCCCGACGGAAAGTTTAGCGTTCAAAGAGTAGAGTGCTTAGGAAGTTGCGGCTCGGCACCTGTGGTTCAAGTAAATGAAACATTCTATGAGAACCTCACGCCTGAAAAACTCACTCGATTGATAAATTCCTGCAAAGAAGGAGATCCAAAAAAGCCATGATTAAGCAAACTCATCACGGAAAAAATATGCAGGCGATGGATCTAGACCTCAGCGCACAGCCTGGTGAAAAACGCGTTCTCTTAGAGCATTTGCATGTGCCTGGTATTCGAGAACTTTCTGTCTATGAAAGCAAAGGTGGATACTCAGCTCTTAAGAAAATTTTTAGTGAGGCCTGGTCAACAGAACGAGTCATTGATGAAGTGAAAACTTCTAATCTTCGAGGTCGCGGCGGAGCGGGCTTTCCCACGGGGCTTAAGTGGAACTTTGTTCCGAAAGATACTAACAAAGCTCATTATCTTTTGTGCAATGCCGACGAATCAGAGCCCGGCACCTTTAAAGATCGAGTGATTTTAGAGCATCTACCTCACATGATGATTGAAGGCATGATCATTGGTTCTTATGCGATCAAAGCCGCAAAATCATATGTGTATATTCGAGGCGAATACACCTACTGCACTGATGTCGTCGAACGCGCGATTGAAGAAGCTTATCGAAAGGGCTATCTCGGCAAAAATATTTTAGGCTCTGGATTCAGTCACGATATGTATGTGCACCGAGGAGCGGGCGCCTATATTTGCGGAGAAGAAACCGGGCTTATCTCATCTCTCGAAGGCAAAAAGGGTTGGCCAAAATTAAAACCTCCGTTTCCGGCGGTTGAGGGCTATCTTCGATGCCCTACGGTTGTGAATAATGTGGAGTCTTTGGCAAGCGTTCCTTGGATCATCAATAATTCGAGCCAAGCTTGGTCAAAAATTGGAACCGATAAGAGCACCGGAACAAAACTCTGGTCAGTGAGTGGCGACGTGGCTCGCCCTGGTGTTTATGAGATTGAGCTTGGGGCTCCATTTCAAACGCTCTTAGATTGCTGCGGTGGCATGCGAGATGGTCGAAAGCTAAAAGCTGTTATTCCAGGAGGTTCTTCAGCGCCGATTCTCACCGCCAAAGAGAGCATGGAAATGACGCTTGATTATGAATCGATTGCCTCAAAAGGCAGCATGCTCGGTTCCGGTGGAATGATTGTTCTCGATGAAACGAGAGATCTTGTTCAAGTGCTCAAAAACTTATCTGAATTTTATCACGATGAGTCTTGTGGTCAGTGCACTCCTTGTCGCGAAGGCACAGGCTGGATTGAAAAAATTCTTCACAGCTTCACAGAACGACAAGCTCGCCGAGAAGATCTCGATCTTTTGAAAAAAACTTCTCAAAATATGATTGGGCGAACGATCTGTGTTTTGGCCGACTCGATTGCGATGCCGGCGATTAGTTATATCGAAAAATTTCCAGAAGAGTTTGAAGCCTATTTAAAATCTTCTCATGAGGGACAAACACATCATGGCTAAAATTAAAATCAATGGAAAAGAGATTGAAGCTGAAGAAGGCCGAAACCTTGTAGACGTTGCCAAAGAAAATGGCTTTGAGATTCCACATTATTGTTACCATCCTGGCCTTTCGATCGCCGGTCAGTGCCGAATGTGTGTGGTGGAGCAAGAGGGCAATCCAAAACTTCAAGTGGCCTGTAATATGCGCTGCTCCGAGGGCTTAAGTGTTGTCACCAACTCTCCAAAAGTCGAGCAAGTGGTTCAAGCGAACTTAGAGTTTCACTTGATCAACCATCCGATTGATTGCCCGATTTGTGATCAAGCGGGCGAGTGCGGGCTTCAAGATTATTATATGAAGCATGGCAAATACGACAGCCAGATGCGCGAGCACAAAGTTTTGAAAGAAAAGGCTGTGGATCTCGGTGATAAAATCGTTCTCGATAAAGAGCGTTGTATTCTTTGCAGCCGCTGCGTTCGATTTACAAACGAAGTTTCAAAAACTGGTGATCTTGCGATTTTCAATCGGGGTGATCGCTCGGTGATCGGAACGATTGATGATCGACCGATGACAGGCAACTATCAGGTGAATACGGTAGATATTTGTCCGGTAGGGGCTCTGACTTCAAAAGATTTTCGATTCGAACAGCGAGTTTGGTTTTTAGATTCAAATGAAAGTGTGTGCTCGGGTTGCAGCAAGGGCTGTAATGTTTATGTTCATCACAAAAATGAAAAACACATTTATCGGTTAAAACCTCGTTACAACAAAGACATCAACGAATGGTGGATGTGCGATGAGGGTCGATTGACCTACAAAGATTCAAACTACGACAGAAGAGTTACGGCCTCTCAACTTCGCAATATCGAAATGCCCGCTGAAGAAGCTCTTCAGGTTTGGGCTTCTGATCTAAAGACTTTGCTCGCGATGGAGCAATCTGATGAGATCGGAGTGTGGCTGACAGCTCACGAGACGAATGAAAGTTTAGATGCGATTTTAAAGCTCTTCAAAAAAGAATTTCAAATTCAGAAATTTTTTGGCCCCGATGCGGCTCAAATCAAAAAAGAAGATGCTCCCGCTGACGGCTTTCTTTTAAGAACCGATCGCTATCCAAACACCCACGGCTTTTTGACAAAGCTTCAGGAGTTTGGCGTGACACTTCGAGGAATCAAAGATCTCGAAGATCAAACTCACAAAGGAAACATCACTCATTTGATTGTGATTGCCCCTGAAGGTGAAAAAAATGCCGATGAGCTTCAGAATTTAAGTTTAAGACTAAGGCCTGATCTTTTTGTGGTCGTCTTAAGCCCGTCGCTTTCGGCCTGCCAGTTGTTTCCGCAAGGTCTATGGCTGCCAAGCCTCACTCATTACGAAAAGACAGGAACGATTTTTAACCACGCTGGTGTGAAGCAAACTTTAAGCGCAGGGCTTAAAATGTTTAAAGAAGCACACTCTCTAGAGTTTTGGATGGACGGTCTTCATCGGGTCTATCGAAAACCACTAGAGTCAAAACAAGATTCAAAAATGGAGATGAGACAATGAGTTTTTGGGCAAAGATTCAAAGAAAATCTTATCTAGTCGGGCTGCTGTCGGGCTTAGCCACCACAGGAAAACATTTTGTGAAAAACCTCGTGGGCATGGGTGATCGTCAAACGATTCAATACCCCGAAGAGCGAAGAAATTATTCAAAGCGCTTTATGGGAGTGCACGTGCTCACAAAGAAATCCGGCGGCGAAATTGCCTGCACGGCTTGTATGCTTTGTGCCACCAATTGTCCGGCCGAGTGCATTCATATTGTCGCGGCTGAATCTCCTAACCCGCAAATTGAAAAATATCCTGCCGTCTATGAGATTGATCTCATGCGCTGTGTGTTTTGTGGGTTTTGCGAAGAGGCCTGCCCTGTGGATGCAGTTCGCATGGGTCGCGATTATGAATATGCTGAGCTTTCAGAGAGAAACTTCGTCGTTGGGATCGATTATTTGATGAATCGACCGCAACTCGAAGGCCGAAATTTCAGCCTCTTTCATGAGCCTCAAAAAGTTCTCTCTCAAAAATCTGCGAGTCAGAAAAAAGCGAGTTAGTTAATCAGTTGCTTCTCCCGGAAGCTCATTAAGTGGAATATCTATGCCCCAATTCGTTATGACGACCCCAGAATCGACGATTTGATCTAGGCTCGGATTCAACCACTCGAGGCCGACCTCCGCTAAGGCTTCTTTTGGATCAGAGCTGTGAATGTGAAAGCTTAAGACACTCACCGTCAGATTCCCCACAAAAACTCTTTCTTTGAGAGCCGGGCTTTGATTTGGCTGAAAGATATACTCCACGTTTTCAAATCCAGAGATCAAACTGCCCTCAGAAATCATTCGGATGTTTGCCGCCTTGCCCCCCACGCGCCCCCCTACAACTCTTAAAGTGCCGAGCTCTAAGTCTTCATGATGAATAAGGTCGAGATTGATGGTTTTTTG
>JBMTHG010000080.1:0-7312 GCA_049436045.1 Bdellovibrionota bacterium | reverse complement strand
TTGAGAGCAGCGCTGGACATGGGGCTTGAGATCTCGATGCAGTCGTCGGGGTTACTGCAATCGGTGATGGTCAGCGTGGCTTCTTCTTTGCCGTAGCTGACAACACCAGAGATTCCAAGCGACAGAAAGATTTCTTGAACAGTGGGAAGAAAGTCCCCAAGTTCAAAGTAATTGTATCCGGCAAATTTGTTTTTACCGCTTTTTGAGAGCTTTTTGCCCTGAAGCGCGATACGCGCCTGCATGAGTTTCTGATGAACGGACATGCCGCCTTGTGTGCTGAACAGATGCAAGGTAGCATCAGATTGTACGAGCTGTCAACCCCTTAGCTGCAAAATGCCCACACGCGCCTCCACGTCTCTCAATCGCATCCTGCGAGTGACCGTGAATTTGCTTTTTGAGAAGGGCGAAAGCGTACAAGCAATTGCGAATTTAATGCAGGGCTTTGTTGACAGAAGAATGATTCAGGAGTGGCATGAGAAGTATTGCGAGATTAATGGAATTAGCACGGAAGAGAATTCATCTTACAAACATCTCACAAGAAAGATTCCTGTTGCGCCTATTGACTTTGAAAAAGTAACGCTTGATGAATTTGAAAAAAGAAAAGAATCGAACTGGGATGACTTTTAAGCTTTCTCATTGCGCCCGAGTTTTTTCTTTTTCTTTTTCTCCTTTGCTTTTTCCTCTTTGTCTGCCCCCGGCTTTACGTATGGATGCTCTTGAATTTCAAGAAAAGTCTCAATGTATCCTGGGGGCGAGAGATCATCACGCAGCGTAAAGATTGACACCCAGTTCGGCGCGGGGCTGATTTTTGGGTAGCCGGAGTTCATAGCTATAAAGAATTGAAGGGGCTAGAGCTTTTTGAATCTTATCATTCAATTCGTTTTCAATGTCTGCCTCAATTTTTTCGTTACACATTGCTACGGCTTGATCAAGCTTTGCGAATAAACAATTCACGTCTTTTCTGTAGTAAAGATTCATCCCAAACATATACTTCGTCTTGTCGTCATCTTTGATGCAGAAGATTGCGTAGTCTCCTTTTTCAATTCTGTTGTAATAGTAAAAAGCACAGTTGTGCATGATACCCGCCAATTGATGAAGTTCCTTTGTTCCAGTCGCGTAACAAACTGAGTAGCGATTATCGACAAATCCATCTTGCAGCTTCTTGCAGAACTGGACTGAGGGATTGCTTTCTTTGAAGCAAAAATGAGTAAATGAGTTTTTTCTTCGTTTTGGTGTTAGCTCGAAAAGTGCATCGTGCAATTCTCTGATGCTATTGTATTCAATTTGCGAAAAATTAAATCCTTCGTTTGCGTTAAGCTGGTGAATCATTCTAAATGTATCATCGAGAATCATATTGCTGTAAAGAGCTGAGATAATTGCATCAATAGACAGGCGATCGAAAACTTTCATTTGTTTTGCTTTTAAGTTCTTTGCTCCATACTCTCGATAAAGAGCATCGTAAAATCTGCGCTCTTGTCCAAAACGATCTAAATGCGCCTGTGACATTTTTTCAAGAAATTCCTGTGCATGATCTAGCGAGCGATTGATTCTGATGTACTTTGCAAATCGCAGCAACCCTTGCGCCACTTGTGGGTTGTTCTTGATCGCACTAAACAGAACACGCTTGCTCTTTTTTCCGTTTGTGCGCAGAATCGTTTTTACAGGATCATCAAGCAGAAACTCTCCTACAGAAATTGTACGCAGCGTTTCGTCTGTAAATTCACGAGTGCCCGGATAGCAGAGCTGAGTCATCAGCGAAAATGGGTCGCTGCTCAGATAGCGAGTCGAAACCCCGTGACGCTTCAGGAAATTGCGCAGGAAGGCGAGCAGGCGACGCTCTTGAGCTAAATAAAGCCCGCGATCAGGGTCTTTGTGCATGGGTTTTTTGCGATTGCCCTCCTGCACCCTGCAAAGCATTGCCAACTTGCTACGCATGTGATTTGGAGGCGAAGTGCGAACTCCGGTCGGGCGCCCAATCAAGTTGTAAAAAATAAATCTTTTTTCGCCAGATTTCAGTGTTCTGATTTTAAGTTGATACTTGAAGTGATCGTTGAACTTCGATCCACCTTCGTAGTCCTTTGATCTATAGCGTGATGAAAAAGTTATTGAGTTCTCGTGTTCAAACGCAAAAAATGTATAGCTTGAAGACGACATTTTTCCTTTTTCTGTCGCTTTCATGCCCTTGCGAAAAGATGCGATCTTCTTGCAGGAAATGTAGTTTTTCTTTTTCTGAGCAGGAATTTGATCAAGCATTGTCTGTTCTGCGTTGAGAGAGTGAGTGCGCATTCCGCAAAGTCTTGCACGCTATTGCTACTTTGTCAATACTTGGGCGCATCCTAGACAGACCTCTTCAAAGCTAGAAATCTCAGCAAGCGCATCAATGGCTATTTTTTCTACCTCAAAAATTGCATTCACGTATGAAATATATTTAACGATATATCTTTTATTTGCTGACGCATAAGCCAATAACGCTTCCGCCTGCAGCTTGCACTTTTCAGCAATTAACTTGCAGTTCGACAGTTCGTTAATTTTAAATGCCTGTAAATTATCGTTCAACTCGATGAATTCAACGGATGAATCAATCGACTTTTTTCTTTGCAGAAATTCTTTCATGACACGCACGCACTGAATTCTGTACGCACGCTTGTCTTCATATTTTAAAAAGCGATAATTGAAATCATCAACAAGCGCAAAACAGTGAGAGCTTCCAGCAAAGCCGGATAGCGTTGAACACAATGCAAACGTTTCTGCGTTGACTTTTATTCTGTCGCCGACTCGCAAGTGCCGAGGGGGCGCAAAAGAATCTCCGTCGTAGCAAAGTATAAATTCATCACTCCACCTGCATTTGTCGTCGGTGTTGCGCTGGCATATCGGGCAGGGAGTATTGCGAGACGAGTGATTCATTCTGCACGCTCCGTCATTGCATAAAACTCTTTTGCAAAAGAAATCTCACATGTTCCCGTTGCGCCCTTTCTGTTTTTGACGACAGCGTATTCGTAACGCATTGCATCTTCATTTTTGTCGTAATACCAGGGCCAATAATTCATGATCACAAGATCAGCGTCTTCTTCAATGCGCCCCGATTCACGAAGATCTGAGAGCATGGGCTTCTTGTCGTTTCTTGATTCAACGCCCCTGTTTAATTGGCAGACGGCAAGAATATCAACGCCAGTTTGAAGTGCAACAGTTTTCAGTTTTCGCGTTGCCGCCCCGATAGCAAGTGCTCGTGTTTCGGCTTTAGTGGAATCAGAATCAAGATCCATCAAAGTCAAATAGTCAATAATCACAAGCGATAGATCTTTGTTCTTGCGCTTTTCTGTTTTGATCTTTGTGACAACTTGACTCGGCGATACGTTGTAAGTATTTGTGAAAATAAAGTTATCAGCGATGCGTTCAATAGGAATTGAGCGAATCCTTTCTTCTTGTTCTTCGTCTTTGATTTGTCTAATGATGTGCCCATAGCTCAAAGGTGTGCCACCTTTTTCTAAGCACATCAAATAATCAAGGCACGACAACATGCGCTGACAAACTTCTTTATCAGACATTTCAAGCGTGTAAAAAAGCACCTTGGAGCCCTTGGTGGCGACATCGAGAGCCAGATTCATCGCCCACGTTGATTTGCCACTGCCGGGGCGTCCTGCAACCACGATCAGGCGTCCATCCGTCCCAAGTGCGGGATGGTTCAACCCACCGCCCAGAGCACTGTTGAGGAAGCCGAAACGGGTGCGTAGGACTCGATTCTCCTGCTTCGGGCCAAGCAGCATTTCTTTGGCGGCGATGAAGGGATGCACTTCATCTTTTTGTGTTTCTACGCCCTCAATAAGCTGCGCAGCATTTAGCACGTAAGAAAGCGCAACTTGAGATTCTTGTATGTTGCAGCTTCTTTCTACAATGTCTAGCGAGTTCTTTAGGTAGTCCTTGACAAGCGAGCGTGAATGATGAAAATGCCAAATAGGAATGATTTTGTTTTTCCAAACATCAAGATCTTTTTCTACTGGGCGTGAAACAATCTCATCAATGTAATTTTCAATTGTCGCTGCATCGCATTCGACCAATTTCTTAAGGCGAGTCGAAACAGTAATTTCATTTGTCGGTGCATCCTGAAAAGTTAGTAGCTCTTCTTGCAAGCAGTCGAACATGCTTTTGTTGAGTGCGTCAGAAAATATCTCGCGCCCTTTAGGAAGATCCATGAATTTATCAATCCAATCTTGTTCGCCGAACCCGAAACAAAGATGGTTATAGGCGGCGGCAAGAAAATGTTTTTCTATCTCGATTGAATCCTGCTGAGTTTCAAAGTCTTCAATGCTGAGCGTTGTCATGTTGCTGTGAGTGCGAGAGTTTGCAGATGATAGCACGTATTTCAGAATTGCAAGTCGCTTGCTGCGTCTTCTTCAAAAATTGTTGTGACAGTTTGCGTGCTGGGTCTGTTGTTGATTTGCCATGCAGGAGTTTTTTGTTTTCCAAAGCGCTCCCAATTTTCGTAAGTAATTGAACTCCATTTTTTCTCGCCCATCTCTGATTTTTCAATTGCGATCAGTAGCTGTTTTTTTACATGTTCCATGCCACCGCTTTTATCTTGCAAAATTTTCATTAGCTGCAAAATTAGCCCACTGAAGGCTCGCTGCGTCCTAGCTCCTGCCTTGTGGTCGTTGAAGAAGCTGCAGATCAGCTCTGAGAGGGGCCTGAGATCGTCTGGAACGCTGCTCTCAGTCGCTTTGACCCTCTTGGTACCAGAAGCGGGTGAAGGCGCGTGTGTGGCGGGTGTGGGCGGCGCAGGAGGTCGCTGGGGGGATACAGGGGGGTTTTCTTGTCTTTTCTTGTTCATTGGTTCTTGTTCGGGTGCAAATCCTGCACCACCCCAGTGCAAATCCTGCACTACCCCCAGTGCAGATTCTGCACCACCCCCAAGCTCGTGAACGGGCTCGCTGTCGCTCCAGATCATCAGTTTGTAAATGTTCGATTGCTGACCATCTTTATTTTTTCTTGACTCTTTCTTGACGAGCTTTTTGCTCATAAGAGAATCAATGCAGTCAATTGCAGACCTTCTTGACACGCCTGAATACATTGCAATTGTGTTGTAACTTGGAAAAACAGACGAATCAATTCCTGCGCCATTTGCAAAAAACTGCAGCGTAACTAAAACTGAAAACTCAGCACAGCTAAGCCATTTTGCATCTTCCGCACGCTTTCTGATGATCCAGTTTGGCAGCGCTGTGAATGGTTGTCTTTCTGTGATTCGCGCCCTACTTTCAAAAACGTTGTCGTTGTCAGATAGCATTTTCAACCTCTTGAATGATTTGCAGTGCAGCTAGCGCAGCTTGAATTTGCTGTTTTTCTAGTATGTCATATTTGTTTCTGTCGCCTTTATCTGCTGCGCGTAGCTTGCTAATTGCTAACTGTGAAATTAAAGATTGAATCTCCATTGTTTTTTGCGCCTGTCGCAAATTCATCAATGGCGTAAGTTCAGATAGCTGAATTGAAATCCCAATCGGGTCCAAACTTTTCTCGTACAATTTCTCCGATTGTGATTGTGAGATCATCGTCTGTTTTTCTGAGAAACTTTTTGAATTCGTCATGAAGCTCAAACTCCTGTTTGTCGAGTAAATCAAGTTGTCTGTGAAATTCACTCATCGCTGGTGAATCTTCCAGGTAGTCAGTTGCTTTGATGTAAAGCGCTGATCTTTTTTGTGTTAGTTCTTCAACTCGCTTTTTGTGTTCATCTCGTCGCGTGATGATGCTGTACCTGAGATGCACTGCACGCGCTAGAGACTTTGCAAGCGCTTCGGTCATGTGCATTTTGTACTTAAGGTGTACTTGTGCCAGTAGTACAAAGTGTCATGCCTCCCAGATTTGCTTGCGCATGGTTTCCTTGATTTTCTTGTGCATTTCAATTACCCACTTGTAGTGCCAGATCACATTGTCTGGGTCTTTGAATATTTCTGCCTCACGCAGTCGAGTTTCAAAATGAAAAATGCGTGCATCAATAGTTGCAAGCAAATGAAACCAAGTCTCTTCATCTAGATCTTCAAGAATGACAGTTCTGACTCCTGTTGGGAAATTGCTTTTTTCTTGATTGCGTTTTGTCATTTTGCTTTTGCGAGATTTTCGCTTGGGTGTGCCTTGACGAGCTTCTTGCCTTTTTGTTTCGTCTCTGTACTTTCTTTTTCTGCGTGCAGCGCCAAGTGTTTTTCTAGTGCGTTCATGTGTGGGCACTTGCTCCCAACTGCGTGACGCGCAAAAAATTCACGCAATTCCGAAAGTACCCCAAATTCGTACTCCGCCTGTTCTGGACCCCATTGCCCAAATGTGCGATCAAGGACAAATAGTTCATACCATTCGTTGTCATCGAGATAGCGTCGCTTAGCTGCCCACATCAAGTCTTTATGACGTAGTTTGTTTTGACGCTTTTGTTCTTTTTCTTTGCGTGCGCGTTCCTGAGCTTCTCGACGAGAAAGAAATGTTGCCATGTTTCTGAATTAGATAAGTTTGAGCTGTTTGTGATTTGCTTCTTGAATCAATGATTGAATTGATTTAGAAGAAAGATGAATCTGCGGAAACACCCAATAATCGTTTCTACGCCCGCCCCATGTTTTGCATTTGAAGTGCGGGAGAATTGAATCACACATCACCTCTTCAATAATTTCAAACTCCTCCTCCCCGTGGAAGCGGGCGAACACAAAGTCTCCCGGCTTGAACCGCAGCCTCTCACGTCTAGCCATGACAGGGTTTTTGCATACAACCTCTTAAGTGTAAGATGGACTAGAGCATCTGTCAATGCAAGTCAGCGGATCAGAGTCATTCATGATTCATTCAGCTTCGTTTTCGCTTTTAATGATTCTTTCTTTTTGTGTCAGTGTTCTGAGAAAGCGAATGTTTAATTGCCACATCGCTGCACCAATTCGATCAATGTCTGGCAGAAGTTCTTTTCTGTATTCAGCGGTAACAGCTAAAAAGTTTTCGTCTAACATGTAAAGTAAACTTTCAGCAAGCTGCGCTGATTTTGCAAGAGATTGTTTCAGCTCGCGCATGGCTTGATGCACGAGCATTTTTTCTTCGTCGCTGGCGGGGAATTTCAAAGCGGTTGCAGGGCTTTTTGTTTGTAGACCCTGATTTCTAGCGCACTCGGATAAAGCTTCTCCACCGCCCTGATTGCTTCTGAGATGGTTCGTTGCATGAGGCGGCCCGAGACGATTTTTTCGTCGCTCGATTTGTCTGCCCCACCGGGCAGAATCACGCAGAAGAAGAAGGGAAGCACGACATGAAGCTCCTAAAGCTTGCGACGATTGTAACTTACAATCTTGCGTGAGAGCAA
>JBMTHG010000079.1:0-7411 GCA_049436045.1 Bdellovibrionota bacterium | reverse complement strand
CTCGAGGATCAGAAAGAAGAGCTTGAATCACTCGATAGAGATTTAGCAAATCGTATTCGAGAGCTTGAAAATGATGTGGATTATGCAGCGACTGACTTAGATAATGAGCTCATCGACGGCGCCAATAACTCAAATAGAATGGTTGAGCGATCGCGAGAAAGATCTGCGGCGAATTCCGAAAAAGAGCAGGGCGAGACTTCTGAGGGAATTACGGGAGTGCGAGATGAAATTCTCGTGATTCGAGATGATACAGAAGAGAAGTTGGCTCAACTTTCTAATCGCGTGGCCGCAGATCCTGCGCCTACGATTCCAATGCCAGAGATGAAGCGTCCGATGGTGAGTGATGCACTTCCTGAAACTGCAGCGCTCAAAAATAAAGCGGAGGTTGAGGCTGCTCAAATGGATCAAGAAAGCCAGCGTTCAAATCGAAGGAGCATGAGTGATGTTCTCAATAACCGAGAGGCGATGAAAGAGAATGAAGAAAGAGCGAATTCGATAAGCCCCGTTCTTAAACCTTTTGGTGAGGCATCGAATTTGCCCGGATTTAATTCAAGGCCTTCAGTTGGTGATCTGATGCCAAATAGCCCGGCGAGTTTGCAGCGTAACTCTCGCTCTCGAACAGATGAAAATGAAAGACGAGGAGGTTCGATCGCGAGTGCCGCTAATCAAAGGCAAGTGGCACCGGCTCAGCTAGCAAAACGAATTGAAGAATCTGTTGTCGATGATCAAAAGCCGGCAACGCCAACGATGAGTCGAGCCATGAGTGAGCTTCTCGTGGCCGGAATCAAGCAGGCCGAAGAGCTTCCGGGAGCTTCAAACTCAGCGAAACTCTCTAAAAACTTTTTGAAATACGCGGGGGCGAGCGCAGCGGGCGAGACAAAAACAATCGAAACTGTGAAGCCGACGATGGATACGATTAGTCAAACGAAAACAGAAGCTTCTTCTGAAATCGATCGCTTGAAGAAGTTAAAAGACAAGATGAAGTCAAATAAGCAGGCTGAAAAAACAGAATCGGAGCAGCAAAATTTTGCTGATCAAGATCGTGAGATGGATCTAGCTCTTGAGCGAATTGAAGCTTTAGAGCGGGAAGCTGCAGAGATTGATTTTGTAAATGCTAATGGTCAGGTGAATGAAAATAAATTTTCAAATCGACTTTCAAAAGTTTTTGATCTCCGAAACCTTGTGGGGCAGATGGCTAACGAGGGCCCTTCGGATCAACTGATTGAAGCTCTTCAAGCGCTTAAGCGAGCCGCCGAATCACTTATGGAGGCAATGGGATCCTTGCCGATTGATGCTTGGCCAGAGGGCTCTGGCTCTATTTCAATTCGTGAATATGAACATATTGATGTTGCTGCAGATGGTGGTTTCAGGGACTTAGGCATTAGACCAGAGTTTAAAACCGAACCTATCATTCTAAATTCAAGTGATTCTACTTTTAGTGTCGTGGTGACGAATGCTGCGGGCGAGGAGACAGCGATTTCAATTGAGGGAGCTTTTGAAAGAGGTATGGATCTTATACCAGAAATAGATAATCACTTAAACGGAACTTCGTGGAGTCTTGAGTCTTATGGCCCAGGCCCAGGCCCAGGCTCAGGATCAGGTCTTCGCTTTCTAAATATTGGCGACTCTAACTCCGACATCAAGCTCAGGATCTCTGAGCCTGTGGGGCATCACATTTTTGGAACAAACTTTCATTCTAATCTGTGGGCGGAAGTCGATAATTTTGAAGCCCCCGTCTTTGATGTGAGTCGAATTCAGCGAGATTTAAATGAGATGGCTCTCGACGCCAACGTGAAAATCAACGAGCTGCTTCAGCTATAGATTTTTCACATCTCCCTCTAAAAAATCTCCAAAAAACTTCGAAATAAATCATGTAAGTCGTTGAAATCACTCGGTTTATGCGCCGCATCAAAAAAGCGCTCAAGTTTTGATGCAGGGCGTCGATAGATTTAGCAGATATGTTTGCAACAATTCATGGCTCAATGTCGAGAATGCTCAGTCGACGTCTTTTAGACATCTCGCGCTCAGCATCAGATTCACTTCAAAGACTTTCTACGGGAAGACGCATCGTTCGCTTCGGGGATGATGTGCTCGGTTCGATCACAGAGAAAAGAATTGATTCTCAGATTCGAGGTCTTTCCCAGTCGGCGATTAACATCAACAAAGCTCGCGGCATCACCGAAACCGCTGACTTGGCGCTTGAAAAACTTTCACTGCTCACAGAGCAGCTTTTAGAAAAAGCCGCCGACGCTGCCAACGGAGATACAACTCTTGCCGAGAGAACCAGTCTTTCGGATGAGGCCACAGAGCTTCTCAGAGAATTTTCAGAGGTCTCAAAGTTTACCCAGTTCGGTGAATTTAGTTTGCTCGATGGCAGCCTCAATAATTATTTTGTTCAAACGGGCACTTCTGCCAATCAGGGCTTTGCGTTTTCCATTGCAGATGCCAGGGCAAGCACTCTGGGCCGAATCGCTAGAACGCAAAGCTTAGGTTCAAATATTTTAGACAATGCCATAGGTTCAAGTGGCTATGATCTAGCCATTAACGGAATAGAGATTGCGCCAGCTCAGTCAGATGGGGTCAGCTCTGCAGATGATAAACGTTCTGCTCTCGCCGCCGCGAGAACGATCAATCTGAAATCAAATGAAACCGGCGTAAAGGCAAGAGCCTTAGCCACGACTCTCACGCTCGAAGTGAATTCCACTTGGGATGCGACGACTCAAGTCGATGGAGATGAGATTTTGATCAACGGAGTTTCAATCGACACTACGGGAGTGAGCGGGGGAACCGTGATCGATAATGTGGTGACCCTTCGAGATCAAATCAATGACATCTCGGCCAATACGGGTGTGGTGGCAAGTATTGATGTGAATGGAGATATTCTTCTCACCGCCGAAGATGGGCGAAACATTGAGGTGGATATTTTTAGCGAATTTATCGGCACAAATGCTCTTTTGACAGACAATATTTTTGTCGTTGGAACTCTCACAAACAAAGTCAATACAGGCGCGATTGAGCTTGTCTCTTCGAAAGCCTTTGTGATCACGGGAACCAATACGACGAATAGCATCGGGATAAAAGAGGGTACTTATTTTATAGATCGCACGACTTCCACCAGTTCAGTTCGATTGAATACTCAAGAGAATGCCTTGAAGGCTCTTTCAGTTTTAGAGTCAACGCTGGAATCAATTAATCAGATTCGGGCGCAGGTGGGGGCGGTTCATAGTCGGCTTGAGATCAATGAAGCTTTTGTTCTCGATCAGCAAGCCAATTTTGAGAGTATGCAAGAAAGAATTTCTGGGGCTGACATTGCTTTAGAGACCACAAACGTCTCGGTGCAGCAGATGCTTCAAGATGCGGCCTTAGCGGCTCTTACTCAGGCCAACGTTTCGTATTCGGCAGCAAGCCGTCTACTACTTGATAACTTGCCAGCGAGATAAAAAACGCTAACAGCATAAAACGAGGAAACACGATAAAGTTATGACAAAGATCATCAATCTATTAGAAAAAAGAATTTTAAAAATGGCCGAACTAAACTCTCAAAAGATTTTAGAAGGCTATTTAAATCCAAGCGAGTTTCATAGCTCTTTGAACATTTTTCGGGTTCGTCGAATGCTCGAAAACTGGTGAGCCTTGAAAGCAAACACATCTGAAAGAAAGGGGAGGCTCTTTTGGCCTCCCTTTTTCTTTAAGTCTCTAAGCTTTGACACTAGACGCTATTTTGACACTTTTGATGCGCTGCTTTCATTGAAATTCCTTTCGTTTTTGGCGGTCTAAAAATTGCAAATCAAGTTCTCAAGAGGTGATTATGAAGATTGAAAATTCAGGTTTTGAACTGCCAAAAAATCAAAAAGACAAAGCCCTTAAAGAAAAAGAAGTTTTCGAACGACTTGAAAAAACCTTGAAAGGTCCTGAGGCAGCGCTCTCAAAAGCTCACTCCTCTTATGATGAAGTTCGAGTGAGAAGTTTTTTAAATATCGTTGATGTTTTGGAATCATTTGATACGAATCTTCCAGCCTCTGAAATTGAAAAAAATGCCGAGCATCTTGCCGAGCAAATGTTAAAAAATCCAAGTCAAGCGCTAGGGGCCTTTAGAATGCCCGATCCTCAGCGTGTTCAAAGCTTGGTCTCCTAAAGCCTGTCTTGACCGAATAAAGCCTGGCTGACTAAAGTTTTGTCATGACTCAGGCATTTATTCATCCCATTCCCCAAAAACCCATCAGCATTACGGCTTATGACCATGTTAAAGTCGCCGTTCTAAAACCCAAAGATTTTGAATTTTATCTCGAAGATTTGGGTTTTTCTCGTTTAGAAACAGAGGCGCCGGCAAACTTTCAAAAGCCTTTTTCGGTTTGGGGAAGTGGTGAAGCCGTCATCGTCATCTATGAATCTCAACATTCTTTAGCGAAGCCTCATCACGATCAGCATGGAGATACGATTTTTGATTTATCTTTTGTTTCACCCGATGCTTCTCATGAAGGTTTTGGTGAAATTTTTGGAGCCGGTGGAATGAGGCATACTTTAACAAAAACCAGAAGTTTTCCGCTCTTTCCTGTAAAGCGAGGGATTCTTCGAATTGATCACAATACGATCAATCTAGATCAGGGCGATTTAGAACCCGCCGTAAATGAATATTTAAAAAGTTTTCATTTAGAAAGAGGTCAATTTTTTCACATTCACACGAAGCTCACAGGCCTAAAGAGTTGGGTGACTCGCTCGCCTAATTTTGGAGTGCAGATTCCATTCAATGAGGGCACCGAGGAGAGCTCTCAAGTTCAAGAATATGTGCGAATTCATCGGGGCCCTGGTGTGCAGCACTTGGCTCTTTTAAGCGAAGATCTGATTCAAACGATGGCTGCCGTCAAAGACTCAAAAAAATCAGAGATCAAATTTTTAGACATTCCTGACACCTATTATGAGTTGGCCAAAAAGCGAATGAAGATTGATGAAGATTTTAAAGATTTAGAGCAACATCGCTTATTGGTCGATGGGGATGATTCTGGCTATCTGCTTCAAATTTTCACCCAAAATGTTTTTGGAGGTTTTTTCTTTGAGCTCATTCAGCGAAAAGGCAATCAGGGTTTCGGTGAGGGCAACTTTCAGGCGCTCTTTGAATCCATCGAGCTTGATCAAAAACGACGAGGTGTTCTTTGAAATTTGCCAAACTAAAAAATGAATCTTCATTTATTTTTGGTCTTACAAAAGAAGCTCCTTTTTATCGATGGGCAGATTTTCAAAATCTTTTTAAGAACGACAAAGTAGTCTCGGGAGTTGAGAGTTTGCTCGATTGGATTGAGCATCATGAGCATTTAGAGGCGTGGTTAAAATCTCAAGCCGAGAGACTCAGCTCGTTAAAGCCTGTGGAGTTTTCTTTGAGTCAGCTTGATATTCCATTTCGCCCACTTTCGTTTCGAGATTTTTATGCCTTTGAAGAACATGTAAAAAATGGTCGCCGATCTCGGGGGCTTGAGATGATTGATGATTGGTATCAGTTTCCGGTTTTTTATTATTCGAATCATCTCAATATGAAGGCTCCGGGAGATGAGATTCACTTTCCAAAAGGGGCCAAAGCTCTCGATTTTGAAATGGAGATCGGCTGTATCGTCGGAAAAAAATCGAGAAATTTGAGTCTAGAAGATGCTTCAAAAGCCATTTTTGGATTTTGTCTTCTCAATGATTTTTCAGCTCGAGATGTTCAAAAAAAAGAAATGGCTCTTAATATGGGCCCTGCCAAAGGAAAAGACTTCGCATCAAGTTTTGGGCCCATCATCTATACAAAAGATGAATTTCAATCTTGCCGAAAAGAGAAGCTTTTTGATCTCGATTTGACGATGAAGCTAAATGGCGAAGAAGTTTGTCGATCGAATGCTTCAAAGATTCATTATTCATTTGAAGAAATGCTCGTGAGGGCCTCAGCCGATTGCGATTTGTTTCCTGGAGAGTTGCTTGGCAGTGGAACTTTAGGCCGCGGTTGTTTAATGGAGAAAAATTTAGATTCAGAGCCTCGATGGCTTCAAACAAAAGATGAAGTGAGTTTAGGTTGGTCTTGGGATAGTTTTCCCCTGAATCATCAAGTGGCTTAGGCGAAGGGCCAAAGAGAGGAAGCTTTTATGCACTACATAAAAAGAGGTGAAGTCGCAAAACGACCGCATTTAGATTTGCCAGAGGGAAGCTTTGAAGAAGAGTTGGGGCTTCAGGGTTTTTTTGGGCCCGTTGCTCATATTTATCATCGAAATCCGCCCACGGGCTGGTCTGATTTAAAGATGGCTGATTTTCAGTGGCCTCAAAAAATTGAAGTCGAGGCTCCATCGCTTCGACCCCAATGTTTTCGAAGTTTGAAAGAAGAAAAGCCCTCAGGTTTTTTTGAGGCCTATCGTTGTTTCTTTTTTAACGACGACATCGAAATCGGCGGTATACGAAGCACGAAAGAAAGCCCTGTTTTTTTTCGAAACGCTGACGCTTCAGAAGTCTATTTTTGTCATTCAGGTTCAGGCCGCTTAGAATCTGTGTTTGGGGAACTTTCGTTTAAAAAAGCCGACTATATTTTTATTCCAAAAGGCACAACTTATCGCTTTCGATTTTCAGAAGAAGTTTATTTGCTTCGAATTCAATCTTTTGGAGAAGATTTAAAAAAACCCGAGATGGGAATTTTAGGCCGACAAGCTCTCTATCATGAAGAGAGCATCAGAATTCCAGAGTTGATGAAAAATATTTCAAACGAGAGCTCTCGTGTTTGGGTGCAAAGCCAGATGAAACTCAACGAGATTGTTTATCCTTTTTCTGTGCTTGATGTTGTTGGCTGGTGTGGAGATTTTTATCCCTTTGCTTTATCGATGAATGATATTGCCCCAGCGATGAGCCCCGTGGCGCATTTGCCTCCGAGCATTAACTCCACTTTTTTGAACTCTGATTTTGTGATCTGCACATTTTTGCCTCGACCTCTCGAAGAGCCCGAGGGTGCTTTAAAGGTTCCGTTTTATCATTCAAATATTGATTATGATGAAGTGATCTTTTATCACGACGGAGATTTCTTTAGCCGCGATCATATGGAAGCCGGCTACACAAGCTTTCATCCGCGTGGAATCAATCACGGCCCTCATCCAAAGGCGCTAAAAAATCAGAGCAAGATGAAGCGCACAGAAGAAATGGCAGTGATGGTCGACACTAAAAGGCCACTCAAAGTGAATCAGTGGGCAAGATCAATCGAAGAGAAAGATTATTGGAAGTCATGGAAAGCATAGTTTGTTCAGAGCGTGATCCGAGAGATATTTATCGAATTTTGATCGGCTGCATTGGGCCAAGACCCATTGGTTGGATCTCAACGATATCTAAGGAGGGAAAATTTAATCTCGCGCCCTATTCATTTTTTAATATGTTTAGCATGAATCCCGCCATCATCGGCTTTAGTGCC
>JBMTHG010000078.1:0-7593 GCA_049436045.1 Bdellovibrionota bacterium | reverse complement strand
TCTCTTCTCTAGCTTTTCCAACTGAATCTCAATGCTTTGTGGAATCGGATTTTCAGCTCTCACATCAAGAGGCAGGTCTAATTGACTCAAATCAATATCAAAAACATCTCGGCCTTCTTCTGCACGAGAGAGATCCACAACATAAACTTTCGGTTCGTCCATAATGCCTTTCAAACGATTTAGTGAGCCCTGCAAAATCAATCGAAATTCTTTCGGAGGCTCTCGTTTAAAAATCAATTGGGGATCTAAATTTTCATAACGAATTTCAAAAATCACTCTTTCTTGAATTTGCTGACCAGAATGAACAGCAAACCATGCCACGAAAGCCACGATGATCGAAAAAATTTGAAGTCGAGCTTTTGAAAAAAACCACTTTTGAAATGAATGAAGCATTTACCTCATTGCCCCCGCTAAATAATTTCGAAGCTGGGCGGCATCAAGATCGTGAGTAATCTTGCCAGCATTCGCCACCGAAACACTTCCATTTTCTTCTGACACCACCAAACAGATGGCATCGGTTTCTTCGGTCACACCCAATGCGGCTCGGTGCCGAGTTCCTAAAGTTTTTGAAATTAAGGGATTCAAACTCAAAGGCAGCAAACATCCCGCTCGGTCAATTCTGCCCTTTCGAATCAAAACCGCTCCATCGTGCAGGGGTGAAACCGGCAGAAAAATCGAGATCAATAACTCTTTTGAAAGATCAGAATCCACCGGATGCCCCGCTTCAATAAAATCACTAATGTCGGCATCTCGCTCAATCACAATCAGCGCGCCAATTTTTTTATTGGCAAGAGAAACGCAGCTTTTTATTAATTCTTCCATCGTTTGGTTCACCGCCCCTGAATCCTTGCTCGCAAACCAAGATGTTTTTCCGAATTGAGATAAGGCCCTTCTAATCTCCGGATGAAAAAGTAAAATGAGAATCAAAATCCAGTTATCAAAAATGCTGCTTAAAATTGCTCTTACGGTTCGAATCTCAAATCGATCGGCTAGCCAATAAAAAGCCGCCAAGAGAATCAGACCCAAAAAAATCTGAAAAGCTCTCGTGCCCCTCAAGATGAGAAAGACCTGATAGACCAGAAATGCCACCAAGATGATATCAATGAGATCCCAAAGACGAACGAGAGAAATATAATTCGACCAAAGATTCTCCCAACTGAAAAAACTCACTTCATTATTTAAAGCGATTGAAGGCTTCGCTGGCCAGATGAATTTCTCAAGAAGCGATATCTAACTCACTTTAAGAGGCCGCGCCTTCGGCTCCCGATCCAATCAGTTGGTCGATGTCTGAACCGTCTAAAGTCTCTTTTTCAAACAAAGCATCCGAAAGAGCCTTCAGTTTGTCGATATTGTCTTTCAAAATTTGCCGTGCTCTTCGATAGTTTTCAGTGACAATTCTTTTTGTCTCTTCATCAATGACACGAGCCGTTTGATCGCTGAACTCTCGACCATTCGCCATTTCACGCCCCAAAAACACGTGCTCATCGCGACTTGAGAGATGAATCGGCCCAACTTTTTCAGACATTCCCCACTCGGTCACCATTTTTCGAGCCAGTTCTGTCGCTCGCTCGATGTCGTTTCCGGCTCCCGTGGTCACATCTGAAAAAATAATTTCTTCGGCCACTCGACCTCCCATCAAAATCGCAATCTGATCGTTCGCAGCTTTGTAGGTCAAGCTATGACGATCTTCTTCAGGCAGCTGCATCGTCACACCCAAAGCCATTCCTCTCGGGATGATCGTCACTTTATGCACCGGATCGGTTCCCGGAATCAAACGAGCCACTAAGGTATGACCCGCTTCGTGAACCGCCGTCGTTCGCTTCTCAAGCTCACTCAAAGCCATGCTTCGCCTTTCGGTTCCCATCATCACTTTGTCTTTGGCGTATTCAAAGTCAGCCATTTCAATCTTGTCTTTGTTTCTTCTGGCCGCAATCAAGGCCGCTTCATTACAAATATTTTCAAGGTCAGCTCCCACAAATCCAGGAGTTCCTCTGGCAATAATGGCCAAGTTCACATCATCGGATAATCGAAGCTTTCTAGCGTGCACTGTTAAAATTTCTTCTCGGCCTTTTAACTCAGGTTTTGGAACCACAATTCGACGATCGAATCGTCCCGGTCGCAACAAGGCTGGATCTAAAACATCCGGTCGGTTCGTTGCAGCAATCATGATGATTCCTTCTTTGCCCTCAAAACCATCCATCTCGACCAAAAGCTGGTTGAGAGTTTGTTCGCGCTCATCATGGCCACCACCTAGGCCGGCTCCACGTTGTCGACCAACAGCATCGATCTCATCAATAAAGATCAAGCAAGGTGAAGCCTTACGAGCTTGCTGAAACAAATCTCGAACACGCGAAGCTCCAACACCCACAAACATCTCAACGAAATCACTTCCACTGATACTAAAGAAAGGCACATTGGCCTCGCCCGCAATGGCTTTGGCAATCAAGGTCTTGCCCGTTCCTGGAGCTCCCATTAACAAAACGCCTTTAGGAATTCGGCCGCCTAACTTTTGAAACTTTTTTGGATCTCTCAAAAACTCAACAATCTCCACCAACTCTTCTTTGGCCTCCGGGAGACCGGCCACATCTTTGAATGTGATCTTTCCTCTCTCATCATCGCGCAATAAACGAGCTCGGCTCTTGCCAAAACTCAAGGCCTTGCCACCACCGACTTGAAGATTTCTCATCAAAATAAAAAACAAAATAACAATTAAAATCAGCGGACTCCAAGCCAATAGAATCTGCCAAAAACCGTCATCTTTCGGAGGGATGAATTTGTATTCACTGACTCCCGCTCCGCGCAAACGATCGGCAAAGCTCGTATCCATTTGAGGACCAATGGTTTTAAAATTTTGCAGTTCTCCGCCCTCTAAGAGTCGCTCGCCCTCCACTTCGTTTCCGCGGATTGTTATCTTTTGAATTTTCTTATCGGCGAGAGATTTTTCAAACTCAGAAAAAGGAATATCCGTCACCACCATTTTGAGTTGTTGGCTGGCTTGCCAGAACAAAAATATGACCAAACCGATCGCCACCCACAAGAAAAGAGTTTTTAATCCAGAATTCATAACTTAATTTTACATCCTTTGGGCCTTAAAAAGCCCTCTTTCATTCGCACACTCTCTGCGCTTGTTTAAAAGTCTCTCTACTATAATACCTTCTTTAAAAAAGTCATCTCAAGAGGCTCAAAAATCTATTTTTAGACGCTCTAAAGCCCTGTTTTTCGACTTTTCAGATCGTATGATGATTCCCTTTGGAGCATTAAAGCTCACAGGCCCTTCTCCCATGATCGCCGCATCAAAAGTTTGAATCTGCGCTCGAGACAAGTTGAGCCCTAAGCTTTTTGAAAAAAATTGATGATAAAATCGAAAACGCAAAGGCTTTGAAAGCTCACGGATTTTGGAGCGCTGCAAAAAAAGCTCTGAGTTTTCTTTTTGTAAAATCTCTTTTTGTTCTCGAATCATTTCATCAAAAAAAACATCTTCTTCTCGAATCTGGTCTTGAAGGCGAAAAATCGATTCATGCAGATTTGGAAATCGCTCTTTTAGTTTTGGCAGAATTTGAAGCCTCAGAAAGTTTCGATCATAAACATCGCTCTCGTTGGAACGATCTTGTCGAAAGTTTAAAAAGTTCTCTTTTAAATAATTCTGAATCTCTGCTTTTTTAACTTGTAAAAATGGGCGAAACAAAGATCGCCCCGATCGAATTGATTTTTCTCTCATGCAGCCTAGCCCATGAAGGCCACTTCCTCGAAAAAGCCGAAAAAGAAATGTCTCCAGTTGATCGTCTGCATGGTGCGCCTCTACCCAATCCCAATCGGGCAAAACTCTCGATGAAAGCTCTAACTTGATCTGCCGGGCCGTTTCTTGAACCGCTGCTCCTTTCCAATGCTTCTCGGGAACTCGATGAACGATCAAATTCAGATCGCGTTTTCTGGCTTCGGCTCGACAAAAATCTTCATCATCCTGAGATTCCTGACCACGCAAACCAAAGTTGATGTGTAGAAGAGACAAACGAAACTGATATTTTTTTTGCAAGTGAAACAAAAGATCCATTAAGGCTGTTGAATCGGGCCCTGCGCTCCACCCCAAAATCAACTTTCTATCTTGAGATTTCTCCGAAAGCTCCAAAGCTTTTTCGACTCGCTCGATCAGCATGACTTTTGTTTGTTAGTATAGCTTAAGAATCTTGTCGCTGAATTTTCGTTGATTCAGCTTGAGTGTCAGAAAACCACTCAGAGAGCTTCTGAAACGTGGGATGATCTTTATGACAAAGCCAATCCTCCCAGAGCTCCGAAACTCCCATTTCACTCAGACTTTGCGGAAATTTCCAATTCCAGCGATCTTTCAAAACTCGAGCATAGCGCTCGGCCACCGGAGTAGCTCCGTAATAGAGATGAGCGAAGAGTAGCTCAACAAACTCGTTTCGATTCTTAGCCTCTTGAACCCGACCAATCTGATCCATACACGCCTGCTCAAGCGAAAATCGAAGACCGGGATCTTCGGGTTGATCGCGATGGGCCAAAAAGAAAAATTGAAGCGAGTGAAGAGCATAGCTGCGATAATTTTGAAAAATCATGCCCAAGTTAAATAACAAATCGGCACGCTCAGAAACTTTACGAATCAACTGAAGATAGCGCTGAATGAGCTCATCCCCCTGATAGAGCCTCTCATACAGATACGACAAATATTGACTCGATTCAAAAGAGAACTCCGGATGATCGACCAAAACTTCAAAGTGTCTTTGAGCCTCTGGATATCGAGATTGTTCGAATAAAATTTTTGCCAATTCAAACCTTGTGGAATCTGAATCTTTTGAAAGGCGACTCACCTCCTCTAAAGACCAAGACCCCCACAAAATCGACTCGGGAGAAGGAAGAAGTTGACGCAACTTTTTTTGATAAAAAATCATGCTCTCAGAGGCCGCTTCATCGAGTCGTAAAGCTCGCTTTAAAAATCGCTTGGCCTCCTGATGTTTGGATTCTTGAAAGGAGTATAAGCTCAGAGCATAAAGAGATGGAAAATATCCAAATTCGGATTGAAGGCTTAACTTCCAAAGTCGCTTGGCATCATTGATGTTTCCCAAAAACTCACAGGCGCAAGCCCACTGAAAAAGCTCTCTGGCGCCGAGGCTATTCGGCTGAGCCTTTAAGCGCTGTATCAATCCTTCTGGATCGCTCAGCAAGTTTTCTTGAGTTGATGGATCTAGCCAAAAAATCACTCTTGATCTTTCGACCACTGCGGGAATGATGCTCAGAGGCTCTGAGGGCAAACGAGATAAATCCCCGAGATCAAAAAAGATTTTAAATGCAGTTTAAATGCGTCAGCTTGAAAAAAAATGTCGACTCGATGCAAAGTTTGCCATAGAAAGATGGCGTTGACCTGAAATGGGCCGCTAGCTCAGTCGGTAGAGCAACTGGCTTTTAACCAGTGGGTCCCCAGTTCGAGTCTGGGGCGGCTCAGTTTCCTTTTTCATTCAACTTCGTAAAAGGCGTCGATTTCGAATCGCATAAAGAAGCACTAGGCTAAGAAGTAGAATTCCGACAAAATTCCAGCCTGATGAGCTCTGAAGGGCTAAATGACAGCCCCCTCCCTCTCGTCTTTCAAAAACCTGATCAAAAGCTCTATCGGCAATCGATGGATCGGCACCTGTGGCCATCAAAATGGCTCGATGGGCGTTCAGGCGGCCCGCACTCAAGACTTCATTTTCTGCTCCAGGCAATCGATCGACGCTCTGAAGAAGAATTTGCTTAATGTCAGCCGCCTTAAGCGTTGGGTTCGCGTCCCAGATCAAAAGAGCCGCTCCAGCCACATGAGGAACCGCCTGCGAGGTACCGCTTTTGTCGACATAGCTAGACGAAGAAGCTGCCGCTCCGATGATTTGGTGCCCAGGAGCTAAGAGATCGACAGAGCTTCTTCCGAAGCTTGAAAATGAAGTTTTATAGTCATTCGCGTCGCTCGCCCCCACACAAATGTTGTTAGGAATACTCGATAAGCAGGGCCAATATCCTGCTTGATCATTATTTCTATTGTCATTGCCTGCAGAAGTAATGACCAAGACCCGATCAAATTGTCCCAATCGGCTCATCGCCGCCTCTAGGCTCGCAGAAAAATCTGGCCCGCCCCAAGAGTTGTTGATGACAATAAAACCCTCGGAGTTTTGCTCAAAATAAGCCTCAATATGATCTTCGATAAAGTTAAAAGCTCGAATCGCCTGAACTGTGGTGGCTGAATTATCAGCTCCCAACATTCTCACATCAACAATTTCAACCCCATCTCCAGGAGCTACACCCACAATACCAATCAAATTTTCTGCGCCGGCGGCCACCGATGCGACATGAGTGCCGTGTCCGTTTTCATCAATGGGCTGATTATTATTGTAAACGGCATCATATCCGGCGATCACCTTTCCCATCAAATCAGGATGCCCCACAGCAACGCCCGAATCGACGACGATCAAACGCCCTCGCCCTTTGGATAGTTTGTTCGCTCTTAACCAATCAATGTCACCTCCGTAAAAGCGACTCGATTCAAAAATGCTCGGATTATAGAGCGACCATTGATACTGAATTCCTGGGTCTAACTGAGAGAGATCAGCCTCGATGCTAAGAGATTGAGAATCTCCCGTCGAAATGACATCCGCTGAGAATTTTACGTTGAGCTCGGCGTCTACGCCCTGACTTTTTAACTCCTCAAAATAGGCGTCTCTTTCTGCCTTCGTTTCAAATCGAAGCAACTGATAATCTTTGCTGATGGATTCGATTTGCCGGTTTTGAGCATCTCGTTGAATCGCTTGAAAAGCTTTTTTAGATTTGGGAACAATAAGCTCATAAGCAAGAGCGTCAAAGCTCCAAGCCCCACATAAAACCCAAACAAAAATGAAAATCGCCTTCCTCATCTCTACATGGATTGCTCTTCAAGTTTCATGCCCGAGTTAAGCTTTTGAATTCATTGAAAAAACCCAGTAGAAAATGATGATTTTCTTTCCCACTTTTGAGAAGTCGATGTCGCAGTCTTTTGAACGAAGAGCCTCTTTTTCGATCAGAGTTTCGATTGAGTTCGAAATCGGCAAATGAAAAAGACAAAAAGAGATAGAAAGATCCAAAATCCAAATGAAGCTTCCCCTCGATGAGCATTTAAACTGCATCCGAAAATCCCTCTCGTATTTGAGCTGGAAGGTTTTGCTTTGGCGCTCTTCACTATCTCTGACGGAGTGTCACGTTCAGAAGCCGGCTTTTTAGAACTTTCGGATTTTTGATCGCTTGGCTTTGGTTGAGATAATTCTTGATGGGCGCCAAGATAGTAAAACTGAATTCGAGCTTGCGATGGAAACTCAATCTCAAAGCCAGAATTCATTCCTCGAACTTCAAATGTGTATAAGCCCTCTTGATCTAAAATTAGCTGAAGAGATTTGTCTGATGAAAAGGAACTCCAATTCGCCTCTGACTCTTGCTGCCCCGGTTGAACCAATCGCCATGAGTAAGTGATATTTTCGGAGGGCCGTGAATCCCAGCTCAACTGAATCAATCGGTCGTCTAGTATGTAAGGTGGTGGATTGATGCTCTCGGTTTGAGGAAACTGCAGGGGCTGCTTTTGAT
>JBMTHG010000077.1:0-7748 GCA_049436045.1 Bdellovibrionota bacterium | reverse complement strand
GAGTGTTCATGCACCGCCTTCAACACCGCGCTCAACACCGCAAGGAATCGCAAATTCTGATGAGGCGTTCGCCCGGGATCCAGCAAGTTCACACCCCGATTGGTAGAAATACTCCAGTTGTTGTGCTTGCCACTTCCGTTAATTCCGGCAAATGGCTTTTCGTGCAAAAGACAAACAAGATCATGTCGGTAAGCCACTCGTCGAAGCATATCCATGAGCAAAGCATTGTGATCGGCACTGAGGTTGGCGTGCTCAAAAATCGGCGCCACTTCAAACTGAGAAGGCGCCACTTCATTGTGTCGAGTTTTAAGCGGAACGCCCAAGCGATACATCTCTTGCTCAAGCTCATGCATGAAGGCGAGAACTCTTGAGGGAATCGATCCAAAATAATGATCTTCAAACTGCTGACCACGAGTGCTCGCTCGACCGATAAGACTGCGGCCTGTCATGACCAGATCGGGACGAAGCGAAAAAAAAGCTCGATCAATCAAAAAATATTCCTGCTCCACTCCCAAAGAAACATTAACTTGATGAACATCGAGATCACCCAAAAGCTTTAAGAATCGAATCGCCTCGTTTGAAAGCGCCTGAATCGATCGAAGCAGAGGAGTTTTGATATCGAGAGCATGGCCGCTGTAACTCACAAAAGCCGAGGGAATACATAAGGTCTTTCCGTTAGTTTGCTCCATGACAAAAAGAGGGCTCGTCGGATCCCAGGCCGTATAGCCCCTCGCCTCGAAAGTCGTTCGCATCCCACCACTCGGAAACGAACTCGCATCGGGCTCTGACTGAATCAAAGCAGCACCGCTTAATCGTTCAATGACTCGAGTTTTTCCTAATTCTGAAGTCTTTGACTCCATGATCGCATCGTGTTTTTCAGCGGTAAGCCCTGTCATTGGCTGAAACCAGTGGCAAAAGTGTGTCACCCCTTGAGCCAAAGCCCAGTCTTTTACGATACTAGCAATTTCATCGGCCGTTTCTTTCGGAAGTCGCTGACCTTTTTCGACCATATTCGTTAAATGCTCAAAAGCTGATCGAGTGAGCTTCTCTTTCATCTCATCTAAACCAAAGGTTAGATTGCCAAAAAATTCGCTAATTGGAAGACATCGCCCCAAAGAGTCTTTTGGTCTTTCAATATGTCTAATAGATCGAGAAATCGCTTCTTGAGCGGCTTGAAACCGAGAATTCATTTTTTCCTCCTCTTTGAAAAACAAGCGTCTTTCAAAAAAATTATTTTTTGGAAAACTTCAAAAAACCGATAAATCTTTTGAAATCCCCTCGCCTCATTAACAGAGATTCAAAAAAAGAAGTCAATGACTTTGGCGGCTTACGATCTCAGAGGTGTCAGAGAAATCAAGATCAGAAAATCTTTCGCGCGCCTTGTTGAGAGCATACTCAGAGGAGACTAAAATCGCTAATCGCTCCTCATTGTCTTTAGAGACGGTCGTATCGTAAGATCCCGAAAGATCGTCTAAGGCTTTCTCATATCGACTCTCGGCCCCTTTTTTGGGCTTCACCCAGCGTGCCATTCGAAAAGAAGAGCTTTCAAAAACGGCATCCACTCCATACTCATTTTCAAGACGATGCTGAATCACTTCAAATTGCAGCTGCCCCACGACGCCAATCACAATATCGTTTGAATGAAGCGGATAAAAAACCTGTGAAGCACCCTCTTCGCAAAGCTGCTCCAAACCTTTTCGAAGTTGCTTTGATTTTAGGGGCGACTTCAAAATCACTTTTCTAAAAAACTCTGGCGCAAAATGAGGAATTCCTAAAAACGAAAGCTCTTCTCCCTGAGTCAGGGTATCTCCAATTTTAAAATCACCGGTGTCGTAGAGGCCAATAATGTCGCCAGCAAAAGCCTCGTCGACTTGACTTCGCTTGGCCGCCATGAACTGAAAAGTATTTGCCGCTCTCATTTTTTTATCTTTGCGAACATGATAGAGCTCCATCGCCTTTTCAAACTTGCCTGAGCAGACTCGGGCAAAAGCGATTCGATCGCGATGTTTGGCATCCATATTGGCTTGAATTTTAAAGATGAAGGCTGAAAATTTATCTTCTTCAGGATAGACATCTCGCTCGAGAGCATGTCTTGGCTGCGGTGCTGGTGAGAGTTTACAAAATTCTTGAAGCAAAGCTTCGACACCAAAGTTACTCAAAGCACTCCCAAAAAAAACTGGAGTCAAATTTCCCATTAGAAATTTCTGAGCGTCCATTTTTTCGTAGACCCCCTCCGCCAGCTCGACTTGTTCTAAAAAAGTCTCGGTCAGGCCCACTGACAATTTCGACTCCCACGCCTGAAGATCTCCGCGACTTGGAGCCTTCTCCCAATGCATCGTCTCGCTTTCGTGTGAGAAGGCTGCGAAATCACCACGCTCGATATGATAAATTCCCGAAAAGCTTTTTCCGCTGCCCGCTGGCCAAGTTCTTGGCACAGGATGAATGCCTAAAACGCTTTCAATCTCATCGAGCAGATCAAGCGGACTTCGACATTCACGATCGAGTTTATTGATGAAGGTAATGACAGGAATTTTCCGATCACTACAAATTTTCATCAACTTTTTCGTCTGCTCTTCAATTCCCTTAGCGCCATCAATCACCATCAGTGCTGAATCAACAGCCGTTAAAACGCGGTAAGTGTCTTCGCTAAAATCATGGTGACCTGGGGTGTCGAGCAAATTGATGCGATGATTTTGATAATCAAACTGCATCACCGAAGAAGTCACAGAAATTCCCCGCTGCTTTTCAATCTCCATCCAATCGCTTGTGGCATATCGAGAGGCTTTTCTGGCCTTCACACTTCCAGCCTCATGAATCGCACCCCCAAAAAGCAAAAGCTTCTCAGTCATAGTTGTCTTTCCGGCGTCGGGATGCGAGACTATGCAAAAGGTTCGACGATTCAAAAAAGCTTTGCCCATGATGCGTTTCTTAAAACAAAAATTTAGTTTTGGCCTCTTTTTTAGTTTGTTTTTTACCGCTCTTTTTTTGGTGTGCGCCTTAAGGGCACCTCTTGATGCCGCCACGAGCGATTGGGCTCAGGGAAAAACAAAAGCTTCAAAAGTGCGTCTTTTAAGCTCACTGGATTCGATTTCACCAACGACCGAAGAGTTTTTGCTAGGTATCGAGTTTCAACTAGAGCCTGGCTGGCATGTCTATTGGAAGAATGCTGGAGACGTGGGATATGCTCCCAAGGCGAAATGGACTCTTCCGAATTTTTGGAAAGCCTCTGATTTACTTTATCCGAGCCCAAAAGAGTTTCTGGGAAGTGAAAAACTAAAACTCGTTTCTTGGGGCTACGAAAATGCGGTCACTTATCTTAGCTTTTTAACCCGCGCGTCTACTGATGAAAGCCCTCAAAAAGATTTGAATATTGCCTTAAAGCTCGACTATCTCGTTTGTGCGGAGCAGTGCATTCCCGAAACAGCGAGTCTCAACATTAGCCTCCCCGTCACCGAAGAAAAGAAAAGTAAGGCCTATTCATTTTTAATGAATGTTCTTCAATCGCTTCCGCCCCAGAAAGATCAAGTCGGTGTGGAGTGGTTAAGCCCCACGAAACTAAAGCTTTCATTTGTTGAGTTCTCTCCGCATCTCATTAGCTTTTATTCACCTGAACACTCTGGAAAATTCTGGAACGAAACCAAAATCAACGAAAATGAGTTTGAGTTCGAATTTAAAAAAGAAATCAAAAAGCCCATGGAATTACTCGCAGGCCAAAAAATTTCAGGCGAAAAAAGAGATTTTTTTACAACAGAAATTGAAGCCCCCAAAAATGATTCTCCGCTTCTCTCAATCCTCAGTATTCTTTTGATCGCCTTTATCGGCGGCCTTCTTTTAAACCTCATGCCCTGCATCTTGCCGGTCGTGCTCATGAAGACTCACTTTATGTTTCGAGCGAAAGAAGAAGGACGCTCTTTTCGGCCCTCTCTCTTTTTTAGTATTCTTGGAATTGTTTCAAGCTTTATTGCCATTGGAGCCTTCACCGCTTTTTTAAGAATGAGCGGCGAGCAAATTGGTTGGGGCTTTCAATTTCAAAGCCCCGGCTTTCTTTTGTTTTTGATCATCTTGTTGTTTTTGTTTGCACTAAATTTATTGGGAGTTTTTGAGATTCGACTGCCTGCGCGCTGGTCAACAAAACTTGCTGCTCCGTCTGGCGCCTTTCTTGAGGGCGTGTTTTCAACGCTTCTAGCCACTCCGTGTTCGGCTCCATTTTTAGGCACCGCTTTAAGCTTTGCTCTCACTCAAAATATCAGCATGAGTCTTTTTATATTTTTTGTTTTGGGTGTGGGTCTTGCCTTTCCCTATATTATATTTCTGGCCTTTCCCGGTGTTTTAAGATTTCTTCCGCGGCCTGGAAACTGGATGCTGACTTTGAAAAGATTTTTAGCGGCAAGCATCTTCGTGATCATCGCTTGGCTCGGCTATCTTTTTCTTCAACAGATTCATGTTTTAGAAATTAAAAATGAAGACTCTTCTTTCATCACGGAGGTTGAAAAAGAAATTAGTGCGTCAAAAGATGCCTCCAAAGATAATGAGGTATTTTTCATCTATATCACAGCGGATTGGTGCTTCACCTGCAAGTTCAATGAAATTAGTCTGATTCGCACAGAGAGCTTCGAGAAGTTTTTAGAAGATCAGAAGATTCAAGTTCGTCGAATTGACTGGACGAAACGAGAGCCTGAAGTCGCGCGATTTCTTGATGGTTATGGTCGAGTTGGAATTCCTTTTGCCATGTTGATTCAGGGCGATCGCTACATTCTTTTTCCGGAACTCATGACGAAAGAAGCCACTGAAAAAGAAATTTTAGAGTTTCTTAAAGCTCAGCGATAATGGCTTTTGTAAATTCAGAAGTCGAAGAATTTCCGCCCAAATCTCGTGTGAGATGTTTCTTCTCTACAAAAACTCGATCTAAGGCTTGGCTAATCGAACTTGCCGCCTCTCTCATGCCAAGATGCTGAAGCATCATGATCGCTGAAAGAATCATAGCGGTTGGATTCGCTTTGTTTTGGCCGGCAATGTCGGGAGCCGTTCCATGAACGGCCTCAAAAACAGCGGCCTTCTCGCCAAGGTTCGCGCCCCCTGCAAGACCCAAGCCCCCAATCAAGCCTGCGCAGAGATCTGATAAAATATCGCCGTATAGATTTTCTGTGACTAGCACATCAAACTGCGAGGGCTTTCTGACAAGCTGCATACAAGCATTATCAATGATGACATCGTTTGATTCGATATCTTGAAAGTCTTTGGCCACTTCTCGAAAAACATTCAAAAACAAACCATCGGTGAGCTTCATAATGTTGGCTTTATGAACGCAGGTGACTTTCTTTCGACCGAGCTTTCTCGCCAGCTCAAAAGCTATTCTTGAAATTCGCTCGCATCCTGGGCGAGTGATCACTTTGAGGCACTCCATCACATCGGCTGAGGCCTGATATTCGATCGCCGTATAAAGATCTTCGGTGTTTTCGCGAAGAATAATCAAATCAACGTCTGGAAAAGGAGTTTCAATTCCCGCCAAACGAAAGCAAGGTCGAACGTTTGCAAACAAATCGAGTTTTTTTCGAAGAGTGACATTCGCTGATTTATGACCTTTTGCGATCGGAGTCGCCGTTGGACCTTTCAGCGCCACTCCTAATTCTTTTACCATCTGAATCGAGGCTTCGGGCATGGGAGAGTTATTTGACTTTAAGCTCTCTTCACCGCAGGCAATTTCTTGCCAATCAATATCGAGCTTCATATGTGCAAAAATATCCACAACAGATTCAACGATCTCAGGACCAATACCATCACCTTTTAATAAACCAACTTTTCGTCTCATGATTGATGCACCTTTGAATAAAGAGGTTCTAAGCTTTCAGAGACAAAGAGTTTTTGAATCTTTTCCCAAGAATAAAATCGACCCACTTCTCCAACGAGTTTTAAAATTTTTTCTTCTGAAACTTCTTCAGCGCTGACATAGCGACACAAATGCCAATCGACCAACATAAAATCTGGCTCCTGATCGACGTCATAAGCCATTCCTCGATTTGAAACGCTCTCTAAGACAAAGGAGTCAAATTCCCTCGGCAACTTGCTTGGCCGATCTTTAGAAACCACAAAAATATCCACGCCTATACATTTCATTTCAATATTCCTTACCGCAATTCGCAAAGTCTATTTTAGCGGATTGAGTGACAATGATCGACTCTCAAATATGCATCAAGACTGATGCTGCACTACGTATCATTCATTCTTTTTTTTAAAAAGTAGAATGCTTAACAAAAAAGAGGAGAAAAAAATCTGAAGAGCTGCCGCTAAAAAAGTGCTGCCCCGAATCAAATTTTTTAGATCCCAAAAGCTAAGAAACAAAAGCCCCAAAATGCCTAGGGCAAAAGAAAAAATAATCCCGTATTCCAAGCGAAACTTCTCGACCCAGACTCCAAACTTTCGATCGACCACGAAGCTATCTGTCGTCCAGAGATAGGCTTTGGCCAGAACTCCAAAAATAAGAAGCTGAGTGGCGCTTAGAATCACTAAACTTGAAAGCACTTGAATTCCGAAACGATCACTAAAATTGAGAAAAAGGCCGATGAGAAAACCTAAAAACGCGGGAAGAACGAAAAGCTGAAAAGGAGCAAACAACAAAATGAATCGAAGGTGTCGCCATCCATCTCGAAAAGTTCGAAGCTTGGCCTCTCCCCCAGCGCGGCGATAATAGCGAATGGGGCGCTCACTGATTTTGAGCTGAGCTTTGTTGGCGTGAATCACCATTTCACTCGCAAACTCCATGCCGGGCGAGCGAAGCTTGAGTTTGGAAAGAGCGTCTCGAGAAATTGCCCGAAGACCGCAGTTAATATCTTTGATTTTGCCTCCATAAAAAGAATTGAGAATCGCAGTCAAAACCGGCGTTCCCAAATTTTGATGAAGCCAGGGCATAGCACCCGGTTCGGCCAAACCGGTCAGGCGATTTCCAATTGCAAACTCAGCTCCCGCTTTTAGATCCTCAACAAGGGGAAGCGCGTCTTCAAAATCATAGGTGCCATCGGCATCTCCAATCACAAGATAGTCACCCTTGGCTTCTTTAAGACCTCTTAAAATCGCGGCCCCATAACCTCGCTTTTCTTCGCGAAGCACGCGAGCTCCGTATTCTCTGGCGACCTCTGCCGAGCGATCGGTTGAAGCATTATCGACGACCACAATTTCAAGCTCTTCATTTTCAAGAGCTTTCTCAAAAGCCCTCTTGGCTCGCGTCAATGTGTTTGGCAAAGATTCTTCTTCGTTTAAACACGGGATGATGAGGCTTAAGCTCATGTCTACATTAAAGCGAAGAGCTAGGGCCAAAGACCATCAAAATTTGACGCAGCGCTGAACAAAAGTATTAAAGTTTGGCTCGTTGTGACAAAAAATGTTCAAAGCTGACGAGATTTGTCAGTCTCGGACAAAAATTGTCACGAAAAGACTTTGTGAGCCTTAAGAAACTTCATAAAATAGAAGCATCTTAAGGGGCTTAGGGAGATTTTAGGATTTTTGCTATTTTGGCACGATTCTCGCTTCGTGAGCTCTCTTGGGTAGTGCAAATGCTTGGGTTTGGAATGAGCGAGCGAATTCATCGCTGATTCCAGAGCCAAGATGAAACGATAGATAAATAAATATGTGAAGGAGATTTCTTTATGAAACTAAAAAATAAAAAAGGCTTCACCCTGATTGAGCTTATGATCGTGGTGGCCATTATTGGGGTTTTGGCCGCTGTCGCCATTCCGGCATTTTTGAACTATATC
>JBMTHG010000076.1:0-7841 GCA_049436045.1 Bdellovibrionota bacterium | reverse complement strand
TTAAAAACTCTGCAAAATCTTTTTTGCCGATTTTCCCAAAATGACATTGAAGATTTTGGTGGATAGAAAAATTTGTGAGCCAACTGATTTTGTCGCTGATGTAATAAACTCCACGCCTCTTTCGTTGAGATGCAGAAAGAATCTCTATTTGTTCCTCGCATAACTCAATTTGGCCCGCATAAAAACTTCTCGGAACGATACCCGCGAGACTTTTTAAAAAAAGACTCTTTCCGATGCCATCAACTCCACCAATGCCAACGATTTGTGGTTCGATAAGTTTAAAATCTCGGCGGCGATTTTTAACGGAAAAATTTTTTGTCTGAAAATCTAAAGTCACTATGTAACTAGAGTATCCTTTCGTTTGGTACACTCTTCAAGGAAAAGCTTGCCGATCGGCAAGCTTGGGGTTTCGCGTTAAAGACTTTTTTCTGTCTTATAAAAGATTTTCTCGGGCGAAAGCCTTGGCATGCTTTTTGTATATCCCAAGAGTCTATGTTGAAAAATAACATGCAAAATTTGGGAAAAATTACAGTGTTTCACTTAAACGAAGATCTTCCGGCGAGTCGCGTTAAAATCTTCACGAAGAAGCTACATGAACTGATTGAATCAGGGCGCACGAATATTAGCCTTGATCTGAGTGGCGTGAGAGAGGTTTCTCTTCTGGGCCTAGTGGCGATCTCTTCCATTTTTAACAAATGTGCTCAGATGGGCGGAGCTTTGAAGATTGTTGGGCTAACCCCGAAGGTTCGAAAGCTGTTTCGAGACACAAATCTCATCAATACGATCGAGGTTTATGAAAGCTCGCTTGAAGCCATGCAGAGTTTTCGAAGTCGAAATCTTTTGAAATCAAAAGCGCAACCTGGGGCCTTCTTTCTAGAAGATACCAACTCGTTCGTCGCTTGGGATCGCCTGCCTGCCAGAAGCCCTTATCATTGATTCTTTAACGAAATTCAGGATTCTTTTTTCCGATTTCGGCTGACAAATCAAAAAACCTGCTTAAATTGTGCGGTAAGGAGATTTTCAGCATGGGTAAAAGAATTTTTTTATTTTTGGCGACTAACCTACTTATCATCGCCACGATCAGTATCGTCACTTCCCTTTTAGGTATTCAGCCTTATCTCAGCGAAAGAGGCATTGATTATCAGTCTCTTATGATTTTTTGTCTTCTTTGGGGCTTTGGAGGAGCTTTTATCTCTCTAGCCCTTTCGCGCGTTATGGCCAAAATGATGATGCGGGTAAAGGTCATCAACCCAGAATCGGCGCAACCCGAGCTTCGCTGGCTTGTGGATCGCGTTTATCAGTTTTCGCGCGAAGCCGGCCTTAGCAAAATGCCAGAGGTGGGAATTTATGAGAGCCCCGAGCTGAATGCCTTTGCCACAGGGCCCACAAAGAATCGATCATTGGTCGCAGTTTCAACGGGCTTACTGAGAAACATGAACCACGAACAAGCTGAAGGTGTGTTAGCGCACGAAGTGGCTCATATTGCCAATGGGGACATGGTGACCATGACGCTGATTCAAGGTGTGGTGAATGCCTTTGTGATGTTTTTTGCGCGGATTATTGCGTTTTCGCTTTCGCAATTTGTAAGAGCTGAAATGCGCTCGATCGTTCACTTCATCACGGTGATTGTTTTGGATATTCTTTTAAGTTTTTTAGGCGCCATTGTTGTCTCATATTTCTCTCGGCAAAGAGAGTTCCGTGCAGATGAGGGGGGCGCTCGCTTGGCCGGAAGACACAAGATGGTCTCCGCTCTTCAAGCCCTAAAGCTTAATTATCAGGTCGCTCAATCTCATGATGAAGACTCAATCAGCACTCTAAAAATATCAGGTGCCCGAAACAAATTCTTAGCGCTTCTTTCAACGCATCCACCCCTAGAGATGCGCATTCAAAAGCTAAGTGAGATGGCCTAAGATTTTGGCGGAGGGATGAACAAGTCTCTCCGCCTTTTTTATGGCCAAAAAACTTTCTGTATTATGTAAACCTGTCAGCAAAAATTTCCACCATATGCTCAGCCTAAAAACGACCGAACCCCCTAAGCCCTCGTCTGGTTTTTCAATAATTTTTAAGTTTTGGAATCAGAGCTTTGATTTTAAGGCTGCTTGATAAGGATTCTTGAGCCATAGGCTCTCCCCTCTCTGAAATTCCGACTCTAATCTTTTGGCGGCCATTTCAAGAAACAGAGATCGGCTCAAAGCTTCGTGCATCGACTTTAATCGCTCTGGCCATTGAAAGTTTTCTTGAACGCGAGCTAAGCCTTGAAGCAATTCTCTTAAGCCCTGACGAGTTTTTGTAGAGACTAAAAAAACTCGATCTTCAGCGGCGCCAAGTTCAATCAAGCTCTGAGCCATACTTTGTGCGCCGGCTAAGTCAGCTTTGTTGATCACAAAGATATCGGCACATTCTCGAATACCACTTTTCATCCACTGAATCTCGTCTCCCGTTTCAGGTTGAAGAATCAAAACCGTAAGGCCTGAAATCTGACTCACATCGCTTTGAGTCTGGCCGGTTCCAGCAGTCTCAACCCAGATTTGATCGAAATAAGCCTCCAAATAAATTTGAATATCGCGAATGGCCTTAGAAAATGCCGACTGGCTGCGAGTCGAAAGTGAGCGAATGAATATATTTTTTGAAACTTCCTGGCCTGATATCCGAATGCGATCTCCAAGGAGGCTTCCTCCTGTTTTTGGAGAAGAGGGGTCACAGGCCAGCCAACAAACTAGTTTTTTTTCAGCGGCGATCTTTGCCAGATGAGAAAGAAGTGAACTTTTTCCAACTCCCGCGGGGCCCGTAAAACAAAGCGTTTTTTTTAACGAATGACGATGAAAAAGCTCTGAAAGCCTTTCAAAAGCTCCCTCATCTCGATTTTCTAACTGCGAGATCGTTCGAGAAATTTCACGTCTCAGCTCATCCTTCATGATGAAGAGCTCTCTGCGTCTTCTTCAGCCGTCGATGGCGTATTCTTTTTTGGTTCCCATTCGATATTTGCAGAAATTTTCACTCTATAATTTTGAGCCAAATGATCGCCCACTTTTTTGGAAAGTTTTTCCCAATCCAGCTTCCCGACTCTTTGTCCGATCTCATCTCTGATTCGATCTTGAATCTCTGAACCAATATTTTTTGCCCAATCAAAAGCAACGGAAGAATCTTTGATCTTGCCAGGTGCGGCGGCAATTTTTTCGATCGTCGAAAAAATCAAATCTTCCCAACCGGATTTTTTGCCGCCAGACTCATCTTTATCTTTCATAAAGACATCGCCCTTTCTTTGAAGGTTTGCATTAACTCTGGCAGCTGGGTCGACGTTAGGCCTTCAATGATTTTGCGAGGAACCAAAAGCCCAAAGTTTACATCGATTTCGTAGCGCGCTCGAGTTTCTGATGGCCCCTCTTCGAGAATCCATGCGCCAGTATTTTTCTTCATCAAATCGCCTCGAACCAGCTCCCAACTTAGACGAGTGGGTCTTTCTTTTTTAAACCGAAGCACATAGCGGATCTCTTTAATGAGATTGATCACAAACTCCGCCTCAAACTCGTCTTCAGATTCCTTTAAAATCTTAACGCTTTTCATATTTTTTAAAAATTCAGGATACGAAGCGACATCTGAAACGACATCAAAAAACTTCTCTCTTGAAACTGGAACTTGAAGCTCTGTCTTGATCATAAAACAGCCTCCAACATCGAAGTGCTAGATTTCGACCAAAGTTCCGCTTTTTTTCCAAAATGATGCTGAACCGAAAGCCGCCGAATCGTCCCAGACGCTGAACGCATCACAACGGAATGAGTTTGACAGCCCCCCGGAAAAAAATTCACGCCTGGCAAGAATGTGCCGGTGGTGACTCCGGTGGCCGCAAACATCACCTCGCCCTTCGCTAATTCGTCAAGACCGTAAACACGATTCAAATCTTTGATCCCCATTTTGGAGGCACGAGATTTCTCTTCTTCATTTCTAAACAAGAGTTGTCCCTGAATCTCACCACCAATGCATCGAAGTGCTGCCGCCGCAATCACACCTTCAGGTGCTCCGCCTGTTCCCAGCAAAACATCAATCCCAGATGCCGGATCGCACACGGCAATCGCCGCTGACACATCACCATCTTGAATCAACCGAATTCGACATCCCATTTCGCGAACTTCACGAACGATCTCCGCGTGACGCGGCCGATCAAGCATCATCACCGTTAACTCATTAAATTTAAGTTTTTTCGCTCGGGCAATTTTCTCCAAATTCCAACTGATGGATTCTCGAAGATCGACAACGCCTCTAGCCTCTGATCCAACGGCAATTTTTTTCATATAGACGTCAGGGGCGTGAAGCAATCCACCCGGTTCAGCCATCGCGACCACTGAGATCGAATTTGACATTCCATTGGCGCAAATTGTCGTTCCCTCAAGCGGATCAAGGGCCAGCTCTAATTCAGGGCCATCTCCAGAACCGACCTCTTCGCCAATAAAAAGCATGGGGGCTTCATCGCGCTCCCCTTCACCGATCACGACTCTGCCCTTCATATCAATTCGATTAAAGGCCGCTCGCATGGCTTCAACCGCCACACGATCACTTAGTTTTTCATCACCCAGACCCACAGTTTTTGCAGCAGCAATTGCAGCGGCCTCCGTAACGCGAACACTTTCTAGCGCCAGATTTCTATCCATATTTGCCATAGTGCCGTGTTTTGAGGCCTTAAAACAAGTTTGATTTCATTCGCCTTTTTGGCTTTTTCTTATATTTTTCACAGATATTTTTTGACGTTTTTTGAGGCACAAAACTCATGGCTTTTCTGGATTAAGAAGCCGATTGATTATTCTTTATTTCTTATTATATTATGTTTTTATGAATCATCTCCGGAAGCTAGCTGATTATATTTATACGAAGAACCCAAAACTCAAGAGCTTCTTCTACCGCCATCAAAGTTGGCTAAACAAAAAATGTTCCGACTATCCAGCACTCGAACCATTTGATTTTTCAAAAGATGTTTTAAGAGAACTCGCCCTTTATGGCCCCTGCGAAGACTCAGAAATTTCGAGAACAGTTCTTGAGACCCTGAAAAAATATAATGCCCCCAAGGATCCGAAGTTTTATCGTATGATTTTGTCTCAAGCCGAGATTTGGAGCGGCTTTCAAAATAAACCACTTCTCTTTTTTTTAGAATCAGATGCGGCCAAGAGCTGGCATCGAAGGAGAAAAAAACTTGGCCGAAAGGCTCTTTTTGAATTCGACATGCCCTACAAAAAGTCAAAAGCTCAGGCCCTCGATTATGAGCTAAAAATCAGAGATCTTCTTCGGAAGAATCCGCTTCTTCGATTTGAAGATCTAAAGAAACTTGGCGTTCGAAACTCGCAAGCCATTTTAGAGCGCTTCCCTTATCTATCGATGCATCGCGAGAACTATTTAAAAGCTCTCGAAGATTCCTTAAGCGCCTAAGGCTCTTGTAAAAAGGGCTCGGTCGAAATACATCATAGCCCCAACGCTTGAGATAGCGACGAAGCTGGCTTGGTGAAAGCTGAATAGAAAAAAAGAGGCGAAGAGCAAGAGAGAGGTCTTTGCAGCTAGGCCTTTGAAACAAAACATAAAGTTCTAAAACTCTACTCTTTGTGAGTGTATCGATCTGAAGCCTTGATCGCTTGCGGCTTTGCGAGAGCTTTTGATCGGCATCTTTTATCCAATTGTAAATTGTAGCCCTCGATCGATGCAAAGATTTTGCGATTTCAGCAATGCTTGTGCCGCGCTTCCACGCTTCGATCGCGAGAGATTTCAACTCGCTTTTTTTGTTCTCAAAACTTCTTATTTTTGATATCTTATGATTAGTTTTTGATACTTTTATTTTTTGATCCATTTTCTGCGTCATGAACTCAATATTTACCTAAAAATGTAAAAGTTTAAATGTAAAAAAATACTTTATTTAGTTCGTAAAATAGATTATTTTACGAACTATGGAGTTGGAATCCAAAATCAGCCCAAAAAGGCGGCCCAAAATCCCCGCGAAACCGCAAAAATCCGAGCTTCAACTTTCAAAACTTAAATTCGAGTTTCTTCAAAATCTGCGCGAGGGGCGCCGCCTACTTCCCAGCACTTTAAGAATTTACGATTTAGAGCTCGATCGTCTGATCGAGCTGATTCAAGAGCCCGACACAAAGACGCTCGCCAACGAATTGAAAAAATATGCCTCCACGACAGCGGCTCGAAAGCTTGTGATCTGGAGGGCTTTTTTAAAAACCTGCCCAGCCCCCTGGCGCGAACTTGCTGAAGCCATTGAGAATCCAAAAATTCGCTCAAAACTGCCAAGATTTTTAGACGAGGAAGAAATTTTTAGATTAGAGGCGGCCTGTTATCGCAGTAAAAGCTCTTCACGAGACCGGCTTTTTCTGGCTCTTGGTTTGCAGCTCGGTTTGCGAGTGACTGAGATTCTACAACTTCGATTTCAGGATTTTCAGGGAGAGTGGATTCGAGTTTTAAGAAAGGGAGCGCAGGAGCAGCGATTGCCGCTGACCACCAGCCTTCAGAGTCTCGTTCATTTTTGGAAGAAAGACAGAACAGCGCAATCTGCTGATTATCTGTTTGAAGGTCGAAGCGGGGGCCCCATGAGCGTTCGAAACGCCCAGAAGCTTTTGCAGAAATTATGCAAGCTGGCTGGCTTAAAAGCCAAGATTCATCCGCACGCTCTTCGTCACAGTTTTGCCACTCGAATGGCCGCCAATGGCGCCTCTCTTGTGGCCCTGAAAGAATTTTTGGGTCATAAGCGAATGACAACGACCGAGCGATATTTGCATGTGACGCCCCAGCACCTTAAAGACAGTCTCAAATTTCTCAAAGCGACAGAGAGCGATTTGAAACTAAAATGATTTGTCGAAGGCTTTTAAAAATCGCTATACCTAGTTCATGAATACAAAAGCTCATTGGATTGAAGAAGGTCTGCATTTAGGAAAAGCGAAATTGAGTCAAAAAGGTGCCTTGATTGTCGAGACGGGCAAGCACACCGGCCGAGCCGTAAACTCTCGATTTATTTCAGATCGGCCTGAGAGTTTTTCTAAAATCGCCTGGAGCAAGACCAACCAAAAAATTGAGGCCGCACGTGCCAATCAGTTTTTAGAATCTCTCGAAAAGAAGCTGAGCTCTTCTGAAATCAAAACTTACACCTACTCAGGCTTTGTAGGCCCCTTTCCGATTGAAGTTCAATCCAGCTCTTCATGGCATATGGTTTTTTGCGACAATATGTTTCGAAAGACGCCGAGCTTCGAATTAAAGACAGATAAAAAAATTAAAATTTTTCACCTTCCATATCATCAGGTGAAAGACCTTGGAATCGATCAAGAAGATCAAACTTTGTTGGTCTTAGACCCAGAGGCTCTTAAAGTAGGCATTGTAGGAACGGCCTATGCTGGAGAGATTAAAAAATCGGCCTTCACGCTATGCAATTATCTTCTGCCCGATTTTGATTTGCTTTCGATGCATTCTTCGGCCAACTGCTTAGAAGACGGCTCAGAGTCATGCGTTCTGTTTGGTCTTTCTGGAACTGGAAAAACAACTCTTTCAGCCAGCCCCGATCGATTTTTGATTGGTGACGATGAAATCGTCTGGTCAAACTCTGGTTTATCGAATCTGGAGGGCGGCTGTTACGCAAAGCTGATTGATTTAACTTTGGAATCAGAGCCAGAAATTTTTCGAGCCGTAAATCAATTTGGCTCGATCTTAGAAAATGTGGGCTTTGATGATGCAACGAGAGAAATTGATTTTTCTGATCGCTCAAAAACAGAAAACACTCGAGGCTCTTACAGCCTAAAATCTTTGGATAAAATTTTTAGCTCTCAAAAAGAAGCGCAGGCGCCCAAAAATATTGTTTTTTTGATGGC
>JBMTHG010000075.1:0-7982 GCA_049436045.1 Bdellovibrionota bacterium | reverse complement strand
GTTTTGCAGCGCATTTTCTTGATCTGAGAAAACAGCTCTTAGAACCGAAGCAACACTGGCTCCTTCTTCTCGATGAAGAATATTGACGAGCATACTGATGCCATTAAAACCTGCGGATGAAAGAAGGGCTCCCGAATACACCTCGACGACTTCAACGCGAAACTCTCCTGTGGCATTCTCCACAAGAGACTCCACTTCACTCGCCGCTTTGATCGCATCACTGGGCTCTCCTGAACCTAAAAGATATCGAGCTTTTTCAAGCTTCGATTCATTTCCTGCGCATCCGATCAAGCCAATACAAAAAAAACTAAGAAGCACGAATACTTTTTCAAAAGGCTTGGATTTCATCATGACTTATTCTCTTCTTCAGCGGAGGCAGGAGTCTAGTTTTTTCTCTAGAAAAATCCTCCATTTCCTTAGACTATGGTTCAAGAGGCAAAAAATTTGAAAGAATGGATCGAATTACAATTGAAGCTTCAAAGAAAGCTCCAAAGAGAACTTAAACAAAGTCAGGTCTTTGAAGATAGCCTCAACCAATACGCCAAAATTTTTCATCGCGACTTCAAAAAGATGCAGCGAGTTGAGCCTCCCTCTTTCTATCGGGCTTTGCTAAAAACTGATGTGCTTTTTATTGGCGACTTTCACAGTCTCGGTCAAAGCCAAAAGTTTTTGCTTCGCTTGCTTCGAGACAAAAATCTTCGAAAACCTGAATTTCTTGGTCTAGAGGCACTCGATTCAAAAGATGAAAAAATTCTTCATCGACTCTTGCTGAATCCAAAAAGCCTCACAGAAGACATGATAAAAAAACTTCTTCCCATCGATGATTGGGGCTCATCCTGGCAAAACTATCGTGAGATTTTTTTGGAATGTCATAGAAATTCAATAAAAATAAAAGGCCTTAAAAGCGAAAAGAAATCTCTAGAACAAAGAGATGAAGAAGCCGCCATGCGAATCTCTCAGTTTTCAGGGCCATCATGGATATTTTTTGGAGAGTTTCATTGTGCGCGGCCACATCTTCCGATGTGTTTAAGAACTCTCAACTCAAAAAAGAAGATCGTCGTTTTGCAACAGAATGAAGATCGCCTACTTGAGCAACATCTTCAAGAAATCAGTAGCCACCGCCGACTTTATTTTCAGTCAAAATCTTCCTCGTCGATAGATCTCTTTTGTGCACTGCACACTCCGGCTTGGGTGAAATGGCAAAGTTATCTGGATCAGCAAAACCGAATTGAAGGAGATGAAAGCCCCATATCGGCACAAGAGCAGATTCATTGGTCTTTAGAGACGCTTTGGAGCTTTCTTAAAGATCCTCGCTATCTGAGGTCAAGAAGCTTAGATGACTTGTTAGACGTTAATGTGATTGCCATTCACGATGAAGATTTTGATTTATCAGTGAAATCTCTTCCGAGCTCAAAAAGAAAAGAGTTTTTAAGGTCAATCGAGTTCACTCGAACCGCCAGCTTTTCGAACGAAAGAAAAATTTTCATCTCAGAAACAAGTATCAACTCTTGTGCCCAAGCGGCAGCCGCTTATCTTTATCAGTCTTGGAGTGGTCAAGGTCTGATCTACAGAAACTTTCTTCAGAGCGCCCTCACCGAGAGCATTTGTTTTTTTCTCACGAAGATCTTGAATCATAGTCGAAAAACCAAGTCTTGGCATGAGCTTCGAAGCCTTGACAAAAATCTTGCTCGAAGCGTTTTGAAGGGAAGAGATTCCATTTCTGTTTTTGCAACGAAAAAGGATTTTCTCTTATCACAACGAAAAGAATGGATCGCTGGCGGAGTTCAACTCGGGCGCATTTTTGCTGATTTGCTTTTTGAGGCTTTTCTCGCTGGGGAATTTTCAAAGGCACGGCTCAATCGTTTTTTGACTCAAGCTCCAAAAAATGACCGAGAAATTTTAGAGAGACTCATCGAAATTCAATCCATTGGAAAATCATTCGAGAGACCCATCAGAAACTAAGAGTCAAAATCAAAACTGACTAATCTCTAGCTCAGCTTCTTTCAAAGAGCTGCCACGCTGATATTGAATGGGAATCTTTTTTCCGACACTGGCCGTCTCTAAATGCGGCCAATCTTCTAAGGCCTTGAGTTCTGTCTCGCCCCATTTTAAAATTTTATCTTGAACACGAAGGCCAGTTCGATAGGCTGGGCCGCCCACTTCAATTTCTTTCACTGTGAAACCCGAATCTTTTTGAAATTGAACTCTCATTCCCAAATAGGCTCGCAAGAAGCGCCCTGAATGAATCAACGAGTTCACAATCTCACTCATCTCACTGATGCGAAGACTTGCCCCCCAGGCTTCTTGTGCCGCTTGAAATAAAAAGCCTAAGATTTGAGATCGAGAATTTATCAAAAGACCCGACTTAAAAACAGCGGGCGGGCTCGGCTGAAAAAGAATCAAACTCGTATCCACTCCAGTTTGTAAGTTTTGAGAAAAAATCTGAGGATAAACGGGCATCCGTTCTAAGCTTGCATCCAAAGAGGCGGCTACCACAAAAACTTGGTCATTCAGTCGCGGCTCTTCTGAAGCTTTCACCCATAGATCTTCTTTGGTGAGCCCTAAATCAGCCGGATTTTGGGCCTGATACAGAGCGAGATTTAGAGCCTGATCTTTGGTCAAATATTGAAAAGGGAGCCAGTCGGTCTTAAAGTTTCTACATTCAACATCTGAGACTTGATCAGCCCATTGCCACAAGGTGACGAGATAACCTGACTCATTCCATAAAAAAGCCGAACCCATCAAAGTTTTTTCGGAGTTCACTTCGACTAAGCTTAAACCCGAGGCCTTAAACGGATCACGAAATCGATCTACCAAAAGCTGCGTCAAATGATGCTGCTCACCCACTCGATATTGAGTTTGTCGCCCGCGACAAGTCCAAAGCCAAGGTCGCAAAGCTTCTAAGGCTTCCCAGTCTTTTAGTGTTTCGGTGTCACGAGGCCTTAATTCCCAGTCAGGAATTCGCTCACAAGCCAACTGAAAGCTAACCAGCAACAAGAGAAGAGAAATTTTTTGCTTCAAAACCACAAACTCACTCCACCGAGAACAGATAACATATGATGAGCCTGCCAAGATCCACCTTTTGTCTCACCGAAATAAACATATCCACTATAGCGAGCTGCAATTTGAGTTGAAATTCGGGTATTCACCGCTAAATCTACCCCCAAGCTCAGCGTCGGGTTCACACCATAGCTTAATCCTTCGCCCTTGGTGTTCACGATGGCCAAGCCCAAGAAGGGCTCCAAATATGGCCTCATCACTGCCTGAGAGAAAAAGAATTTATGGCCCAAACCCAGAGAATAATAATGAGAATTTACATAGGCATAGTGAAATCGCACTTCATAAGGATCGAGACGATAGTTCGCCTCGACCATCACCCCCGCATCCAGGCGGTCTCGATGAGCGAGCGGAAAATCAACTCCGACATTCAAACCAAAAGCGATGGTTTCAGCTTTTAACTCTGCGCCGAAAAAATTCATCCCCACAAAAACAAAAAAAACAATCTGCCTAAAATTCAAAACTCTAAAGCCTCCATTTTTTTTGTTCGCTTTGTATCCAAGATTCAATCTCATTGAGCGCCACAAAGCTTTTATTTTGTGTTTTTCTTTCTTTCCACTCGACTTGCGAATTTTTTAAACCACGATCTCCGATTACCAACTGAAATGGGATTCCAATTAAATCCATATCTTTGAGCTTCACGCCGGGCGAAAGACGTCGATCGTCCCATAAAACTTCAATGCCGATACTCTGACAAAACTGATATGTTTTTTGGGCCAACTCCTCAGCAGCGCCCTCACCCAATGACACAATCGCCAATTGATAGGGAGCCAGAGCCACCGGCCATGAAATTCCCCAATTATCATGATTCTGCTCAATGCAGGCCGCCAGACTTCGACCGACCCCAATTCCATAGCAGCCCATTTCAACAAGCCTCTCCGACCCATTTTCGTGAGTGATTTTCAAATTCATCGCCTCGGAATATTTTGTTCCCAAATAAAAAACGTGCCCGACTTCGATGCCGCGCGAAGAGCGAAGCTTCGAGCCGCAGTGAACACAAAGCTCTTCTTGTTTCACATCACGAATCAATCCTTGAAGCACCGGCTGCTTCAGATCACGACTCATTACAAAATTCTTAAGATGAAAATCATCTCGATTCGCCCCTGTGCAATAGGCCACCTCTAACGAAAGGGCTTCGTCGGCTACGAGAATATGCTTCATCGGAAACTCATAAGGCCCAAGACTTCCTTTTGGAAGATTCCAAAGCTTCATCTCATCATCGCGAGCCAGTCTCAAATCTGATAGACCGCGCTCTTTTTTAAGAAGGCCCTCTAACTTTATCAAGTTGAGCTCGTGGTCTCCTCGCAGCAAAACCACCACGATCTCAGATGATGGCCCTACCAGAATCATCGTTTTCATTAGATCAGAGGCGACACACTTTAAGCTTTTTGCCAAATCATCAATCGTTTTTAGACCCGGTGTCGCAAAGTCTTCAATGGCGCCAGGCTTAGAAACTTGAGGTTTATCGACTTTGGAAATTGCCTTCTCTTGATTGGCCGCATAATCACATTTCGAACACGAAATAATTTCGCTCTCGCCCGTCTCTGCCAAGACCATAAATTCTTCAGAGCGGCTGCCACCAATCGCTCCTGAGTCTGCTTCCACGGCTCGAAAAGAAAGGCCAGTACGTTCAAAAATTTTTCGATAGGCCTCCCTCATTTTTTCATAACTTTCGAATGCCGCCTCCGCATTTTCATCAAATGAGTAAGCATCTTTCATCAGAAACTCGCGCGAGCGCATGACTCCAAATCGAGGTCGAATCTCATCTCTAAACTTGGTCTGAATCTGATAGAGATTTAGAGGCAGTTGGCGGTAGCTTTTTAAATCGCGCCGAGCCAGATCAGTAATCACCTCTTCTGAAGTCGGCTGAAGACAAAACTCATTGTCATGTCGATCGACAAATCTTCCGAGCTCTTTTCCGTAGACCTGCCAGCGGCCAGACTCCTCCCACAATTCGCGTGGCTGAACAAAAGGCAGCAAAACTTCTTGAGCACCCGCCGCGTCCATTTCTTCTCGAATGATGTTTTCGAGCTTTCTTAAAGATCGCTTTCCCAAGGGCAAATAACTATAAATTCCACTCGCCAGACGCCGAATCAATCCCGCGCGAAGCATCAACTGATGACTAATGCTTTCTGCCTCTTGGGGAATATCTCTTAGGGTCGGAATATGAGCTTGAGAACACTTCACAAAATCACCTATGGCGTTTGAACGCGCGCTCGAAGACCTCTGACATAAGAAACCTCTGGTGAAGCGGGATATTCTGAAAGAAATTGATCATAAGTTTTTTTGGCCTCTTCTTTTCGGTCTAAGTTCTCAAGACTTCGTGCCTTACCTAGAAGAGCCCATTTTTTCATTTCGACCCGGCTCTCTTGATTCAAAATCTCTTCATAGTGATTCAAAGCCTCATCCCACTTCGTCAAGCCTTCTAAAACAATACTTTTCGGATACAAACCCAAAACCCTCTGGTTTTTAGGAAGAACTTTTAGATAATGATCGAGATGCGTTAAACTCGCCTCTAAATTGTTTTTATAGATTTCGACCTTTGCTCGAAAAAGAGACGCCAAATGATTTGCATCAGAATCCGAATGAGACTCGTTTAACTGATCAAGTCTTTTTTGAAGCTCAGCTTCGGCCTCTGTCTTGGCAGACTCCGCCGCCAACTCCCACTGCTCAAATAGATTTAAAGCTTCTCCAAAAACAGCTTGGGCACCGGCCTCTTTTTCAGCTTTCTGCTGTTGAAAATAAAAAAATCCGATGGAGCTTATCAAAAGCAGCCCCAAAAGAAGCAAGAGCTTTGCACCGTGAGATTGAATCCATTTAAAGCTCTGCGCTGAAGCTACCCAAATTTGATCAGGACTACGAAGTTCGTCTTTTGAAAGTTTTGACATAGATAGTCTTACTTTAACGAAGGCCTGCTTAAGAAAGCAATAATGAAAGCTTCTGCTTATCCATTTGGTTCACCCTCTGAAGTCGCTCGGGAGTTCCAATATCCTCCCAAAATTTCAAAAATCCCGACAAGCCCCCAAGGGCTTCTGTTCTTTTTAACTGCGGGATGAAATAATCACGAACGAGGCAGCCTTTCTCGGGCAAAATCTGCGCATCCACTGCCTTCATATATTGAATGCCTGAGAAACAAAAAAACTCTTCAGGCTCAGCCGATTGAAAAAGATTTCCAATCTGAACGACTTTTTGCTGATGAACACCAATTTGAGTTTGATCAGGATGCAAAGAGCTCAAAAGCCAGGAGGCTGAAGGCTTAAGCGATTCTGATTTTTGAACAAAGGCCATCAAATCTCCAGCCCACAGATTATCCGCATTAAGAACCAAAAATGGAGGCTCCCCCAAAAGGGGAAGAGCTCTCTTTAAGCCGCCTGCTGTTCCTAAAAGTTGTTCTTCTTCAGAAAGCAAAATCTCAAAAGAATAACGAGCTCTCGCCTCCTCGACAAAGTCTCGAATCTGATCTCTCAGGTGATGCGCATTCATCACCACTCGCGTCACACCCATGCGCCCCAAGGCTGCGAGATTGAAATCCAATAAACTTTGACCATGAATTTTAAGAAGAGGCTTTGGCGTTTGATCAGTCAATGGCTTCAAGCGCTCGCCTCGCCCCGCCGCCAAAACAAAAGCTTTCAAAATAAATCTCCTAGTTTGGCCTGAAGCAGCTGCATCAATGGAATCTCATCAATTTGTTCTAAACTTTTGACGATTCTTGCCATGCTTGGCTTTACATAGGGCAAATGAGTATCTCTTTTTTTAACAATCGAAATATAAAAAAATCGACCCACGGCCTTCAAATTTCTTTGAATGCTCTGTAAGCAAAAATCTTCATAAGAAAACATTCGTTCGGCACGCTCTGAGAAGAAAGCAAAAAGCTCGGCCTCTTCTTGATCTGAAAGTCTGACATAGGAATCTCTCAGAAGAGAAGCCAAGTCATAGACGATGGGGCCCGAAAGTGCGTCCTGAAAATCAATCACACCGATTTCTTCTGTGCCGTCTCGATCTTTTAGAATCATCAAATTTTTTGAGTGATAATCTCGATGCGAAACAACTTGTGGCAGCCCTCCAAGATATTTGGCCCAGCGATCAAAACTCTGATGAAGCAAAGCTGCCTCAGAGGACGAAAGCTTCACATCTCGTTTTTCAATCGCATACTCAAAAAAGTGATGAAGCTCCCATCGAAAAAGCTCCTCCGTGAAGGCAGATTTTTTAAACGGAAACTCCAGAGGTAATCTTTGAATCTTGATCAGCTCTTCAATTGATTTTTTATAGAATTCAATCGCGGCTTGATTTTGACGTCGGTCAAACAGAAGCTCTTGCCCAAAATCCTCCAGAATCAAAAAATCATTCGCACTTCCAATCGCATCAATTCGCGGCACTCGAATTCCATGCGACTGCCAGGCCTTGGTCACACGCACATAATCTAGCTCCTCTGAATTTTCGCTCTGAAGATTCTGAGTTTTTTCTTCTGACTTAAACGCCTCAGGAGCATTCATAATCATGAGGATGCGAGTTTCATCCTGATGACGAACTCGAACATAGCGACGATTGCTCGCATCTCCAGGCAGATTCTCCCACTGAAACTCGGCATTCGTTTTAAAAATTGATTTCAACTCGGCCTCGATCTCTAGTCTGAGAGAGGCCGACAGTTCCTGTGAGCTTTGGGCCGAATGATTCATCAGAGGGGAATGTTTCCGTGTTTCTTTTTGGGGTTGGTATCACGTTTATTTTTCAAACTCTCTAAGCTCATGGCAATTCGAGCACGAGCCTCAGAGGGCTTAATCACATCATCCACAAATCCATAGCGAGCGGCTTGATAGGGGTTCGCAAATTGATCTTTATATTCTGCCACTAGCTGATCTTTTGCAGACGGATCTTTTTGTAATTCTCGTCGGTAGAGAATTGAACTCGCTCCATCTGCTCCCATG
>JBMTHG010000074.1:0-7996 GCA_049436045.1 Bdellovibrionota bacterium | reverse complement strand
TCCGGAACATTCCACTCTGAACTCTCTAAAATATCTTTGGTCTTCGCAATGACCTTTCCATCAAGAACAAGATCTTCAAGGCTCAGCACGAGACTTGGTGCTTGAGAAAGCCCACCCACATTTTGAACTCGTGGAAGTTGTAGACCTTGCGGCAAAATGATGAGCTCTCCCTCGGCGCTAAAACTTTGCAAAAGAAAGATCACGAGAATCGCAAACATATCGACCATGCTCGTTAAGAACAAAGTGGCGTAAACCCCTTTTCGATCATTGCCGCGACGACGAATTGTGGGGTTAATGCGCTTGGCGGGAGCATAGATGGCCATTTAACTCAGCCCCCCAATGTTCACCTTCAGAAAATTTGCAGAATAAAGAGCATCAAGTGCCATCATGACTTGATCATAAAGCACATCATCAGCTGCTAAGAGCGTGACTTGAGCATTCACCGGATCAGAGAAAGTCTTTGCTTGGTTAATAAGGATGTCAGTCAACTGATCGAGTTGAAAAACACCGATCGATCTTGAATTTTTTCTCACTTCGATGCCGGAGTTTCGAACAAAGAGCTCTAGATCTCGCGTCGATTTTTTATCAGAGAGGCTTGAGACATCACTGTGTCGAACAAGAACTTCGCTGCTGCCTTGGCTGAAGGCTGACATCTTCGCAATCTCAACCCAAACGGCAGTCATCAGAAGAAACAAAATGCAAACCGATAGCAAATCGATGAAAGGAATAAGATTGAGTTCCGAATCAACATTTCGTCGACCCCCAGATGAACCACTTGAACCTAGCTGAACTCCCATAGTTAACTTGCTGCTTTTTCAAACACCGGCAAAAGATTTCGAGTTTCAAAAGCAGTTTCTTTCATTTCATCAATGAGAGTTTGGGTTTTGCCTTGCAAAACGGCAAAGCAAAGAAGGGCAAAGATCGCTACGATAAGACCATAAGCCGTGCAATTCATGGCCTCAGAAATTCCCATGGCCAAAAGTTCAGCTTTTTGAGTGGGGTCAATCTTTGCGGCAGCCGCAAAACTTTGAATCAGCCCAGAGATGGTTCCCAAAAGTCCTAAGAGTGTCGCCACGTTTGCTAACATCGATAGATAAGCCGTTCTCTTTTCAATGGGATGGGTCTCTTTGGCGAGAGAGGCTTCAATCGTGGCCTCAATATCTGATCGCGTGCCTTGACTCGACATCGAACGAATAATGAGAGCTTTGGCGATTCGGGCTGCGGGAGCTTTGATCGAATCACAAAATTGCAAAGCGCCTTGATAATCTTTTCGCTGAAGACTCATCGATAGTTGATTCAAAAAAGCGGGCACATTCATGGATGATTTTACGTAGAGCCAATAAAATCTTTCGATGGTGATCGAGATGGCTAAAATTCCCACCAAGTGAATGGGGTATATGAATATTCCCCCGGCATCCCATGCTTCTTTGATATCAATTAAAAGTTCGATCATTTGGCACTCTTTTATTTTTTGGCGTTCAATTTATCTCGATTGGTGACAATAAAATTCATGGCTTCTAAAACCACCTCATTCACATCGTCGATAATTTTTTGGGTGCGGCCTTGAAGAAAGGCATAAGCCAACAAACTCGGAATCGCCACGATCAGCCCGAAAGCCGTGCAGTTCATCGCCTCTGAAATTCCCGCAGCTAAGAGAGTGGCCTTTTCAGTAGGATCAGCCGCCGCTGCTCCAGAGAAAGAGATAATAAGACCTGAAATCGTGCCGAGCAGCCCCGTCAAAGTGGCCACATTCGCAAGCATCGTTAAATAGGAAGTTCTCTTTTCTAAAGATGGAAAATATTTCGAAGCCGCTGCGTCAATGGCGATTTGAATTTCAGATTCATCTCCTTTTGATCTTTCAAAGGCTTGAAAGCCTGCTTGAATAATTTTCTCAATGATGCTCGAGCCCATAATGCTCAAGCGGCCCGAATAAATCGACTGTCGAACCTCACTTGAAATGGCATTTTTATTAAACTTTGTTTGAAAGAAAAGCGCATTGATTCTCTCAATCGTTATAAAGAGTGCGATCACTCCAATGATGGCGATTGGATGCATAAAAATGCCCCCCGCCTGATACTGTTGCCAAATTGTCATTCCCGTCGAAACTTCTTCCATAATCTCTTTCATTTTCTGTGTTTCGTCATAAGAATGGCAAGGAGTTTTATTGAAACTTGGAGACAAGTTGACCACCGAAGCAAATTCGTAGACCATTTAATTTTTATGACCAGCCCAAATGACTCAGTTTATGTTCGTCGGTTTTTTTCGGTTTATTCACAAGAAGAAAAAGACAAGGTAAGAGGTCATGCTTTTTATCCCTCAGACTACTTGACCGCACTTTTGCCTGAGGCCGTGGCACACGTCTATGTTTTGAGAAGTCCGCATGCGGAAGCAGAGTTCTCGGTGCTTGACCAAGCTGAAGCGGAAAAAATGCCAGGCGTAATCAAAGTCATCACGGCAAAAGATGTTCCCCGAAATTTGCCATTCGGTGGGGGTAAAAAAACAAGCCAGCTCATTTTAGCGGAAAAGAAAGTTCGCTTTTGTGGAGAGCCCGTTGGTCTTGTTGTGGCTGAAAGCTTAGAACAAGCCAAAGCCGCTGCTCAAAAGATTCAACTTGATTGGAAGCCGCTTGCGACCTACGAAACCAAAGAGGTCGAGCGATTTGAATTGAGCGTGGGCAAGGCAAATTCTTCAACGCTCGAAGAGGTGAAGACCAGCTTTCGATTTCCGAGCCTTCATGCCCGTTATTTAGAGACAGAGTCGGGATGGGTGAGTTTAGAAAATGATGAGCTGACTTTTCATATTGGGTCACTACTTTCAGAGAGCCAAAGACTTTGGCTCTCTGAGGTTTTGAATTTGCCGGTTTCGGCTTTGAAGGCTCAAGAAACTTATTTGGGAGGCCAGTTCGGAGGGCGTCAACAGCGTGAGCTCATCGTGTTTTTGGGCTTGGCGAGTTTTTTGTCGAAGCGTTCTTGTTGTTTAGCTCTTGAATATGAAAATCAAGATGTGGGCTCCTATGGATTTTCGGGCGAGTTGAGTCTGTTTTATCATCCCGAAACAAAGCGAATGCACGGAATTGAAGGCGAAGTCTTCATTGACTCTGGATCTTATGAAGGCAGTGCCGCTTCGATTTTAAAGCGGGCGATGGAGCATGCTTCGTGTTTGTATGAATTTGAATATGTGCATTTGAAAGCCGCGGTCATGCAAACGCCGACTTATCCGCGAAGACAGCTTAGAGGTGAGGGCATCACGGCACTGACTTGGGTGACCGAGCAATTAGTGAACGAGGCGGCAAAGGCCATGGATGTGTCGCCCTTGGAGCTTCGTCAAAATCATGCCAGACGAGAAGATCGGGCTATTTTTGAAGAAGTTGAAAAGCTTGAAAAGCCATTTCGATTATTGAGAATTGATCGCAATCGTCCTGTTTGGGATGCCAAAGAAATTGAAGGTCGTGGCTTTGCTTTTCAACGCTATCGAACCTCGGAGTCTGAGTTTTTAAGCAATATTGAAGTCTCGATCGAGCTTCAGCCTTCGGGCTCGTTTGTGATTCGCACCTCCAACATGACTCTTGATTTGCACATGAAGACTGCACTTTGTGAGGTGGCGGCTTTTGTTTTGAAGACTCATCCAAAGGCTTTTACGGTGGAGGGTCAGATGCGTTTGGCCTTTGATGAGGCACGAAAGCGAGACACTTATCCCGAGTTTTATTATATGGCGCACGCTGTTTGGCACGCGGCCAATGAGCTTCGTTTAAAAATGAAAACAATTGGAGCACAGACTCTGGGCTGTCGCGAAGTTGGTCTCAGAGATGGTGCGATTGTTGATTTAGAAAGTTCACGAAAAATGGGCTATCGAGAACTCGGCTTCACGCAGTCTAAAAAAGATTTGCAATCGAGTTTCATTCTCAAAGAAATTGAGCATCCGCATGGTTGTTCGGCTGGCGCCATTTCTCGAGTGAGTTTTCATCCGCTGACGGGAGAGTTGAGAGTTGAATCAGTGAAAGTGGTTCTCGATGCGGGGCCTGTTTTTTATCGAGTGGGCTTAGAGCTCGAAGCAGAGGCGGCGGTGGCCTGGGCGATGGCGGCACTTTTTTCTAGCCAAGTTGAGCGCGATCAGCCGATTCCGACTCCGATGGATGGGCCAGAAGCGGTGTCATTGTTTACGATTGATTATCCGATGGAGTCTATCGATGAGAAGGCGCCCAGGTTTTTTGGGGCGCGCGGAATTTCTGGAACTCTTATGTCAGTAGTTCTTGCCAGTCTCGTGGGTGCCATTCAGGATGCTAAAGAGGAATGTTTAGACCAAATTCCGATGTCGCCCAGTTTTATGTATCCTGAGCTTCGATCGAATTTGGTTCATATGCTTCCGTTTAAGAGGTGATGTGTGATCATTGAGTGGACATTAAACACGAGGCCTTTTCGCTCTGAAGTTTCTCCTTTTAAGCGTTTGTCAGAGCATCTTCGCGAAGATCTTAAGCTGCTCGGCACGAAAATGGGCTGTGCTGAAGGAAAGTGCGGCGCATGCACGGTGTGGATCGATGGTCAAACGTCTAACGCTTGTCTGGTTTTAATGGGCCAGCTTCATGGCAAAGAAGTGGTGACGATCGAGGGCATCAATCAAAAAGATCAATTCACGCCTCTTCAAGAAAGTTTTTTAAAGTGCGCGGCTTTAGAGTGCGGCTTTTGTGTTCCAGGTTTAATCATGACGGGCACGGCGCTCTTAGATCGCCAGCCGAATCCTTCACGCCTCGACATCAAAGAAGAAATCAAAGGACATCTTTGCGCCTGCATGGGGTATCAAAAAATTATTGATGCCATTCATGGAGTAGGATTAACGCCTGTGTCTGAAGGTGAAGCTCGTGTGAGGAATAAAAGCTAAGCATGAGATTTTTTAGTCCCAAAAGTTTAGGTGAGGCATTTGAAATTATTGATAATCCTGATTCTCAGGTTTTGCTGGCTTCAGGAATGACTCATCTGTTGAGGTTTTATCCGCAGTTGCCCGACGGCTTGCCCCCTCAAACGAATGCGCTTTTGCATGTGGGTGATATTCAATCATTGGCTGAAGCGAAAGAAGAGGGCTCTCGATTTTCTCTGGGCTCAACACTTCGACTCTGTGATCTTTCGGCAGATTCTACTTTGGCTCGTTATTTATCAGGAGTTTGGGATGCGGCGCGTCAAACAAGCACGCCGCAGATTAGAAATCGTAGAAGTCTTGGTGGTGAACTCGCTTGGGGTTCTTATCATAGCCCCTTGATCACAGCTCTCTTGTCGTTTGATGCGCAGGTTCGAGTGAGACGTTCGGTTCGATCTCGAAAGGCTTCAGCCCCCTTTGAAGAAAATGTTCCTCTCGAAAAGTTTTATATCGATAGCATTGAGAGAAAAAATGCAAATGCTCAGACGCATTTTTGCAGAAAGGCCGATCTTCATTCAGGAGATTTGATTTTGAAAGTCTTTTTAGAAAATCAAGATTTCAAACGGCCGGGTCACTTTAGTTTTTTTAAAGCACTCTCTCCCAAGATCAGCACAGAAAATCCGGGAGTGGTGGTGGCGGTTTCGGGCATCATTCAAAATGCCACGCTGACGCGAGCGCGGATTGCGGCTTCAGGAGTTTGGATGTCGACTTTGCGAGAAGAGATTCCCCTAGAGGGCGTGAAGTTAAAGCCGAGTGTTTTTTTAGAGAAACTCTACCAATGGTGTGAACGATATCCTCTGGAGTCTTATCGACGATCGGGGCCGTCTTCAAAAGAGTTGGGTCTTATCATTTTTGGGCTGTTGAAAGACGGCTTTTCACAAATGATGGGCAGTTCTTCTTGAGTTTCAGTCTTCTAGACTAAATTTTAAAATTCGTGTTTTGCCAATCTTTCAAAAACTTCTCGAGTCCGAGGTCTGTCATCGGATGATGAAACAAAGACTGAAAAACTTTTGCAGGAATCGTCGCCACATCGGCACCAGCAAGGGCCGCACGAAGAACATGCTCGGGATGTCGAATGCTCGCTGCCAAAATCTGAGTTGAAAACCCGTAGTTTTGATAAATTTCCACAATTTCTTCGATCAGATTCATGCCGACCTGGCCTTGGTCATCGAGTCGACCAATAAAAGGAGAGATATAGGTCGCTCCGGCTTTTGCCGCGAGAAGAGCTTGATTCGCTGAAAAACAGAGTGTGACGTTCACGGGAATTTTTTTGTCGGTCAAAACTCGGCAGGCTTTGAGGCCGGCTTGCGTTAGAGGAACTTTGATGACGATATGTTTTGAAATTCCAGAGAGAATCTCAGCCTGTCTTAGCATCTCTTCTGTTTCGAGTGCCGTCACTTCGGCGCTCACAGGGCCCTCGACCATTTCGCAAATTTCTTTGAGAATTTTTTTGAAATCTCCAGTTTCTTTGGCCACGAGGCTTGGGTTTGTCGTGACGCCATCGATAAGACCGGAGTGAACTGCTGATTTAATTTCATCAAGATTTGCTGAGTCAATAAAGAGCTTCATGATTTCGCTTTTATTCGCATCGAAACTGAAAGTCTACTGTTCTTCGGGCTCGCCATTGAGTTTTGAAGCCCGTAGAATAGAGAGGCAAATGCTTCAAAGGCTAAAAAAGATGGGGGCTTTTTTTCTGATTTTTTTGGGCTTTTTTGCGCTTCAAGCTCAAGATTATGAAACCGCATTTCGTAAAGCTCTCGAAGAAGAGGCCGCTCAAAATTGGTCGGCGGCGATTCAATTTTATTTAGAGGCAAGTCGCGCGGATCCCAGCAAAACTTTTCCAGAGGGGCGAATCAAAAGTATTTTTGGAGAACTTCTAAGACGAGGCGAGAACACTCAATCTTTGAGAATTCTTTTGCCCATAGAATTAGATCAGCGCTTTGAGCGAGAGGGGGTTTATTCTCTCGATGGGGCGCCTCCGGTCGAAGAGAGCCCGTGGATTGGGTATGTGATCTGGACGCTCGTGGGGCTGGGTTTGTTGATCGGTCTGATATTTTTAGGCTTCAGTCTTTATCATCAGCGCGCCGCTTCTTTGCCACAAGTCAAACCGCCGCCGCGTCGAGCTCCCGTTCGATCGGAAGCGGTGAAAGTGAAATCTGCGGTGGCGACTCCTCGGCCCGCTCCGGCAATTCGGGCTAGTGTTCAAACTTCAAAAGCTTCTCCGCCAAGTGCGGGCGCACCCACAGGATCGATTCCAAAACCGACCTCTGCCGCGACGACTGCGCCTTCGAGCATCGCGCCTCCCAAAATGACGGGGCCAGCAAATTTGCCACCAGGTTTTGCAAAGCCAAAGCCCGCCGCCATGACTGAAAAATCTCGAGAAGAGATCAAAGACATTATGAGTTCTGTAAGTTCGCTGACGCAGCAACTAAAGCGCCCCGAGTCGATCGAGCCCGAGCCATCAGAAGAAGAAATCGTTGAGTTAAAAGAAAGCAATATCGTTCAGGCGCTTGCTGAAACTTTAATCACAGAGGTCAAAGTGGATGAGACGGATCAAGGCCGCTTTTCAAAAATGACCTTAGATGCCTCTTTGTTTTTCGGCGAGAGTGATGTGGATTTTTTTGAAAAGGAGTTTGGAGATCAATCTTCGAAAAATAATGGAGGAGAATTTTCGTGAAGTCAGACCTGTATATATTGGCAGCCAAAAGAACACCCGTGGGAAGTTTTGGAGGTTCTCTTAAAAAACTAAGTGCCGTGCAACTTGGAGTTTTGTCTTCAAAGGCTGCGATAGAATCTGCCCAAGTTTCGGGAGAAGATTTTTTGCAAAGTATTTTTGGAAATGTTTGCTCGTTTAGCTCGGCAGATGGTCCGTATTTAGCAAGACACATCGCTCTTCGAGCCGAGCTACCCATTGGCGTTGGCGCCTACAACGTTAATCGTTTGTGCGGCAGTGGTTTTGAGGCGATTCTTCACGCTGATCGATGGGCAAACGAAGAGGGCTGGTGTTTAGTGGGCGGCGCCGAGAGCATGTCACAAACTCCTTTGATTGTGCGGGAGGCTCGAGAGGGATTTAAGTTTGCGCGTCCTC
>JBMTHG010000073.1:0-8023 GCA_049436045.1 Bdellovibrionota bacterium | reverse complement strand
ATTCCAGAGCCTACGCAAGTGATGAGGATTCCTTCGCCGTGAATCGAGGTCGTTCTTACATTGTCTTTTTGATCTTGGCCTTAGGTTTTCTCTCGGTGCTCGCTCGTGCCATTCAGCTTCAGTTGAGGCCGAGCGAGAAGCTTGAAAAGCTAGCAGAGAATAAGAAAAATTGGGGCCAGAAAAAAACTGAGGGCAAAATGATTCGATCTCGGGGGAGTATTCTTGATCGCTATGGAAATGAGCTAGCGATGAGTTTGATTTCAAAGAGTTTCTTTGCCAATCCGCGATTGATTGAAAATCCCGATAGTGTTTCTAAAAAGATAGCGCCTCACTTGAAGTTGAGTTCGAGAGAAATCAAAAAGCTGCTCGAACAAGATCGTTTTTTTGTTTGGTTAGAGCGGGAAGTCACAGAGGGCAAAGCAAGAAAAATCGAAAATTTAGAAATTCCAGGAGTGCAATACAGCAAAGAGAGCAAGCGAGTTTATCCGCATGGAGATATCGGACGAGCCGTTTTAGGAATTGCCGGTCGTGATGGAATTGGACTTGAAGGTGTAGAAAAAATTTACGACTCCTGGCTTTTGACATCAGACGAAGCAGAAAACCTTGGGTTTCGAGATGCCATGGGGCGACTTTTGCTTTTCAAAGATTATGATCGCCAATGGTTTGAGTCTTTTGATGTGCAGCTGACGCTCGATTGGCGAATTCAGAAGTTAGTAGAAGAAGAGTTAAGAAGAACCATCAAAGAAACTCAAGCCCTTGGGGGCCAGGCGATTCTTATGAATCCTCAAAATGGTGAAATCTTGGCCATGGCCTCCGTGGAGGGAAATCGAAAAGATGATACCAAACTTAGAAATCGTAGTGTCAGTGATATCTATGAGCCTGGAAGCACTTTCAAAATCTTCACTGCCTTGGCTGGACTTGAAAAGCTTCATCTAAGCCCTTCGAGTCAGCTCTTTGCTGAAAACGGAAGTTTTCGAGTCGGCGTGAACAATGTTCGAGAGTTTAATTATAAGAAGTATGGATGGCTCAGTTTGGAAGAAATGCTGACTCTTTCTTCGAATATCGCCGCTTCAAAGGTGGGGCTAAAGCTAGGAGCGCAGCCATTAGAGGAAGTTCTTTTGCGTCTAGGCTTTGGAGAAAAAACCGGCATCGATCTTCCCGGAGAGGCTCAAGGAATTATTCGAAGTGCTAAGGATTGGAAGCCTATTGATTTGGCCAATATCAGTTTTGGACAGGGCGTTGCTGTCACTCCCATTCAAATGATTCGGGCCGTGGCAGCGATTGCCAACGGTGGATTTTTGGTCAAACCACATGTGGTTTCAAAAATTGTTCGAGAAGGGCCTGATAAAATGAGTGTCTGGGAAGCGCCCATCGATCGAAAAGAGGTTTTAGGGGCTCAGCAAACACGCCTTCTTACTCAGATGCTCAATCGAGTCACAGAAGAGGGAGGAACGGGGTCAAAAGCGGCGATGCCGGGCTATCGAGTAGCAGGAAAGACAGGAACCTCGCAGAAGCTAGTCGAGCAGGAGCTTCCATCAGGTAAAAAGAGAAAAGTTTATAGCACCGAGAAGTCCATTGTGAGTTTTGTTGGTTATGTTCCCGCTGAGGACCCCGCTTTTGTCTTGCTGGTCATTTATGATGAGCCAAAGGCCAGTGCAGGCTCAGGGGGTTATACGGCGGCTCCTTCATTTCGACGAATTGCATCGCAAACCCTCGGTTTGATGGGAAGAGCGCCGAGAGTTGAGCTCTCGAAGATCAAAGCCTCAAGTTCATCGAAATCCTCTCAGTTTGTGGGCAAAAGTTTTCAAGATGTTCTTGCTGAGATTCGGAAGTGGGAGCAAGAAAAACGAGAAAGAGTCGAATTGATTGGCTTCGGAAAAGCAACGCGAGAAGAAAATGACGATGAAAAAATTCGAATCTATTTTGAGTAATCTCATTTGACAGCAAGGTTTTGATCTTCGATTCTGTAGAGAAAGATGCAAGTTTCTCAGCTCATTCAAATTTGGAAAGCCGCAGGCATTTGGTCTTCGGGTCAAGAAGACTTAGTCTTTGATCAAATTTTGAGCGATACACGAAAGCTAGACTCTGCGAATCAAGCTTTGTTTTTTGCCCGACGGGGAACTCTCTATGATGGGCACAATTTTTTGAACTTGGCTGAGGCCTCGCCGAATGTGAAGGCTCTCGTGGTTGAAACCGATGTGAGCTCTGAGAATTTTAAAAAGCCCATCTATCGTGTAAAAGACACGGCCCTCGCGATGGCCTTGGCCGCGAAAGAATTTTATTCTGACCCATCTTCGAAGCTGTTTTGTGCAGCAGTCACCGGCACCAACGGAAAAACGACAAGTGCATTTTTGCTTCGGCATACTTTAGATTTTTTAAAACTACCCACAGCCATTTCAGGAACCATCTAGAGTGGCTTCGCAGACGATTTAAAATCTTCAGATCTAACGACTCCTGATTTTTTGGAGTGGCAAGCGCTTTTGTCACGAGCGATTTCGAAGGGCGCGAAAGCCTTTGCCTTAGAGGCAAGTTCTCATGCTTTGAAACAATCTCGTCTTTTAGGAATTGAGCTGGATGCAGCTATTTTTACAAACTTAAGCCCCGAACATCTTGATTACCACCAAAGCATGGAAAATTATTTTCAAGCGAAGAAGATTCTATTTTCTGAGGTTTTGGTTCAAAGTTCAAAAGCTGAAAAGTTGGTTATTCTTCCGGAAGATCGAGCTTATGGAAGTCGGTTAGCAGAAGAGCTAAAAGTGATTCCGACTCTACGACTGATTCGCTGGGGATATTCTGAGATTCAACAAGAGCTTGATTTAAAGATTGAGAGCTTTGAATCCAGCATTCAAGGTCTAAAGATTCAATTGAATTGGAAGGGCGAATCCTTTCAGATTCATAGTCCTTTAATCGGAAAGTTTAATGTTGAGAATATCACCGGTGTGGCCGCTCTTTTACTCGCCAAAAAATTCTCAACGGATGATGTGAAAAGGGCGATTGAGTCTTTTGCAGGTGTGCCGGGAAGATTAGAGAGAGTTAAAAGTTCACAAAATATTTTTGTCGACTATGCCCATACACCAGATGCTTTGGAGAATGTTTTATCAAGCCTCAGGCCAATGTGTAATGGCAGATTGATGGTAGTTTTTGGTTGTGGCGGGAATCGAGACGTTTCGAAGCGTCCTAAAATGGCCGAGGTGGTAGAGCTTTATGCCGATGAGTTTGTGATCACTTCGGATAATCCTCGAAATGAAAATCCACATCTGATTATCGAGCAAATGCTTAAAGGTCTTCAGCGAGTGAAGAAATTTCAGATTGAAGTCGACCGCAGAAAAGCGATTGAATTCGCGATTGCTCAAATGAAAGAGGGCGATGTGCTGGTGATTGCCGGCAAGGGCCATGAAAAATTCCAAGAGATTGAAAATAAAAAAATTGATTTTGATGATGTCAAAATTGCGAGGGAGTATGTTCGTTGATTTTTCATATTTTATCTGAGTATTTTTCAGATTCGATTCTGAGTAACCTTTTTCGTTATATTACTTTTCGATCTCTTTTGGCGGCTCTCGCAGCTTTTTTGATCGTTTTTTTGGGAATGAAGCCCTTTGTTAGACTTCTCCAGCGGGCGAGAGCAGGCCAGCAAGTCAGAGACGATGGGCCGAAAACTCATTTTTCAAAAAAGGGAACTCCCACGATGGGGGGAGTCTTAATTGTTTGGGCAGTGACGATCGTTTCGGTTTTGCTGTGTCGCTTAGACAACTCTCAGATTTGGATTGTTTTGCTCAGTTTCGTAAGTGCCGCTGCTCTTGGATTTGCAGATGATTTTTTAAAATTGTCGAAAAAAAACTCAAAGGGCGTCAGTTCAAAGATAAAAATGATTGTTTTAGGCTTGATCTCTCTTTGTGTAGTGCGGGCCGCTCTTGAATTTGAAGTAATTCGACCCGAGATTTATTTTCCGTTTTTTAAAGATGTGAGTCTGAACATCGGCTCTTGGTTTTATCTTTGGGGTTTTTTGGTGATTGTCGGTTGTTCAAATGCGGTAAATTTAACCGACGGATTAGATGGCTTGGCGATTGTTCCTGTGATGACGACGGCTGTTGTTTTGATGGTGATCGCTTATGCTTCAGGGCATGCTCTGTTTGCGAACTATCTTCAGCTAAATCCACTGGCAGGTTCGGGTGAAATATCGATCGTGATGGCAGCCGTGATAGGTTCTGGGCTTGGATTTTTATGGTTCAATTCTCATCCCGCAGAGATTTTTATGGGAGATGTGGGCTCTCTGTCTTTGGGAACGATTTTAGGGGTTTCGGCACTTTTGATTCATCAAGAAATTGTCTTGTTGATTGCTGGATTTCTTTTTGTGATGGAGGCCATGTCGGTCATTTTGCAGGTGGCTTTTTATAAATCCTCTAAAAAACGAGTCTTTAAGATGGCGCCTTTACATCATCATTTTGAGCTGGCGGGCTGGCCAGAGCCCAAAGTGATTGTAAGATTTTGGATTCTTTCGATTGTATTTGCCGTGATTGCCCTGACGACGTTAAAACTTCGTTGATGATTTCAAATGCAGAGTTTTTGCTTCTGGGTGCCGGCAAGGTCACAAGCTCGGTAGCCCGTCTGTTTCCAGAAAATAGCCTTTGCCTCACAGAGACCCAAGAGGGTCTGGAGCTTTTGCGCTGGTCGAGCCAAACGGCTCATTGGGAGTTGCTCGAAAAATTTAAGGCTAATTTTGATCAGTTTGATTTTGATTCGATTCGCTTTGATAAGATTCTTTTATCCCCAGGAATTTCAACTCGTCGAAGTTTTTTTAAATCTACTCTGCAAGAAAAAGAGATTCGAGAAATGGATCTTTTTAAAGATATTTTTGCCGGAAAGACTTTTGTAATCACGGGCACAAACGGAAAATCAACGGCGACTTTTCAAATTGGGCAAGTTTTTGAAAAACTTTTAGGAAAAGAAAAAGTATTTGTGGGAGGAAATTTGGGCACGCCCGCACTCGATGTTTTTCGGCTTCGACCCCAAGCCGAATGGGCGATCTTAGAAGTTTCAAGCTATCAGGCAGAGCGATTGAAATCGGCGAATTTTGATTTTGGTCTACTCTTAAATCTATCGCCTGATCATTTAGATCGTTATTCATCGGTAGAGGAGTATTATCAAGCTAAGTGGAATCTGCTTTCTCGTTGCCGGCATATTTTTTATCCGCAAAATCTAGTGCCCTCGATAAATCTTGAAGCGACAAAAACTCTGTTTCAAGGGGCCGATGACTGGAATTATGTCTTAAAGAAAATTATTCATCATCTTAATGATTCAAAATGTTTTGGCGAAAAGACTTTAATTTCTGAAAACTTGTTGATTGGCCTTGAGCGACTTCCTCATCGACTAGAGCCTGTTTTGGTTTCAACAGCATTTGATTTTATCAATGACTCGAAAGCCACAAACGTTGAGTCTGTTTTGTATGCGCTTTCTCAGACAAAAGCCGCAAAGAGGCGGCATCTCATTTTAGGAGGAATTGCCAAAGGAGATGATTTCGCAGCCTTAAAATCTCAGTCGAAAGAGAACGATCGTGTTTGGATCTACGGAAGAGATCGGCAATTGATTGAGTCTCAGATTCGAGCTTTTTCAAAAGAGATTCTCTCTTTTGAAAAACTAGACGAACTTCTAGATCAGCTTTTGATGAGCTTAGAGCCTAAAGATCTGGTCTTGCTCTCTCCGGGTTGTGCGAGCTTTGATCAATTCTTGAACTTTGAAGATCGAGGAAGTTTTTTTAAAGCCAAGATTCAAAAGTTTTTCGAGACTTCTTCAAAATAAGTATCTCAAAACTCTAAAAAACTTTGCGAATATCGATGAAGAGTCGTTAAAATGAAATATGGCTTGGGGAGAGGCGTCGGCAGAAAAGTGGGAAAAGTTTAGATCCAAGAGGGTTTTTAGGCTTGCCGGTTTGTCAAATCTTCCACTGTTTTTTACAGCTCTTGGGGCCAGTCTATTTGGTTTGCTCATGATTTATAGTTCCTCAGCAATTTTGGGGATGCAGAGATTTTCAGACGGACTTTTTTTTGTAAAGAATCAGGCCCTCTCATTGGCTGCAGGCTGGGTGTTATATTTTCTGATCGCTCAATTGCCGATTTATCGCTTAACCCGCTATCGTATTTTCTTTTTGCTCGGAGCGGTTGTCATTTTGCTGATGGTATTCTTGCCAGGGCTCGGAGTTTCAGCCGGCGGAGCTCAACGTTGGATCAATCTTGGCTTTGCAACTTTTCAGCCAGCCGAATTTGTTCGACTCTTTTTAATTTTTTATCTCGCCGGAACACTTGTTGAGAAAAAAGATAAACTTCATTCATTTAATCGCGGGTTTCTGCCACTTCTTTTGGTGAGTTCTATTTTGATGTTTCTTTTAGTTCTGCAGCCCGACTTTGGAAGTGCCATGAGTGTTTTGATTTTAAGCTATGGATTGTGGTTTGTCGGCGGTGTGCCCTGGGGATATCTTCTGGGCTTAGCCGTTTTAGTGGCTCCGGCCATGATGCTCGTTTTGTTTCAGGCTTCATATCGAGTTCAAAGGCTCATGACTTTTTTAGATCCTTGGAAAGATCCGCAGGGTGCAGGATTTCAAGTGATTCAATCTTTTATGGCTTTTTTTGAGGGTGGCTGGCTGGGTGTGGGCTTAGGTAACAGCCAGCAGAAATTGTTTTATCTGCCAGAGGCTCACACCGATTTTATTTTCTCGGTCGTGGGAGAAGAGTTGGGCCTCTTCGGTGTTTTGATCGTTGTTTCTCTTTTCATAAGTATTCTTTATTTTGGAATACAAATTTCTCGCCAGCAATCTTCTCAGGTTTCTTACTATCTTGGGCTAGGCTTAGTCATGATGCTTTGTATGCCAGCCCTTTTGAATATGATGGTGACGCTCGGAATGCTGCCCACAAAAGGCTTGCCTTTGCCGCTCTTAAGTTATGGTCGAAATTCTGCAATGGTCTCATTGATCGCTCTGGGAATGTTGCAAAGTTTGAATTTCAGAGCTCGTCAAGGTGATCACTAGTGAGCAAAAACATTTTTGTTTGTGGTGGTGGAACCGGAGGACATTTTTTTTGTGGTCTCGCTTTTGCTGAGAAATATTTGGAAATAGAGCCAGACTCTGAGGTTCACTTTATTGGAGTCAAACGGGGTATCGAAGGGCGTTATCAATTCACAGATCCTCGAATGAAAATTCATTTTGTGGATTCTCTTGGATTTAAAGGGGTCTCTTTCGCAAAAAAAATTTTCGCCTTGTTTTCAATGGCCAAAGGTTGTTTTCAAGCCTTTTTTTTGATCGGCAAGTTTCGTCCCAGTTTAGTCATGGGAGTCGGAGGCTATTCAAGTGTTCCGGGAGTTTTCGCTGGCTTGATTTGGAAGATTCTCGCTCGGCTTCGAGTGGTCGTGGTGGAACAAAATTCCGTGGCGGGTCTGGCTAATCGAGTTTTTTCAAAACTTGGAGCTGAAGCTTTTAGTGCTTTCGAGACCGATAATTTTGTGACGATTGAGTTGCCGATGCGAAGCCAGATTCTCAGCAAACTTCAAAAGACAAGAGATGAAGAGTGGCCTCCCAAAAAGATTTTAGTGATGGGAGGCTCTCAAGGTGCCCTCGCTTTGAATCGTGCGTGGTTGAAAACTCTTCCCGAGTTCATCCAACACTTTCCCGAGATACATATTTCTCATCAATCAGGAGCTTATAGCTTTCAAGAAGTTGAAGAGGCCTATCAGAGTCTTCACGTCAATGCAGAGGTTTTTGATTTCAGCGATCGAATCAATCAATATATTCAAGAAGCCGATCTTGTGATTTCGAGAGCTGGGGCTTTAAGTCTCTTCGAGTTGATGGCGATGGATAAGCCAGCTGTTTTAGTTCCATTTCCGCAAGCGGCAGATAATCATCAACTAAAAAATGCTCAAGCGGTTCAAAATCCTGAATGGATTATTGATCAAGCTCAGCTCAGCTGGAAAACTTTCGCTCCTGTTTTGGCGAGTTCAGAGCCCGCACGGCTCTCTTGGCGGGGGGGGCCGAGGCTCT
>JBMTHG010000072.1:0-8056 GCA_049436045.1 Bdellovibrionota bacterium | reverse complement strand
GAGTGTAGCTCAGTTGGTAGAGCATCGGTCTCCAAAACCGAGGGTCGTGGGTTCGAGTCCCTCCTGGCCTGATTTCCTGAAAGTTTGAAAACGGGAATCGTCACAAAAAATGCCTATCCTTTTTTGTTGATCTCGAAGAAGATATCGAGTCTAAAATCCTAGGTCGTCCAATATTTCAGAATATGAAGGAGTAAGCCCGTGGAAACGGAGAGTAGAAAATTAAGCATCTTATCTTTTCTGATTTTATCAGCTCTTTGTTCCTATGCTTTCTATCTATTTTTAACTGAGGTGGCGAATTGGTTGAAGCTCGGTGGAGCAAATGTTTTGTTTGGACAGCCGTGGCCCGTGGTGGGTGGAACGATCTCCTCGGTGTTGGGCTTGATCGGTTTTTTGATTTTGTCGACAAATCAAAAAACTACAGAGTTCACAGATGAAGTCTTTGGCGAATTAAAGAAGGTGACATGGCCGACCGGAAAAGAAACCGCGGCGTCGACTTTAGTGGTTTCAGTGATGGTGATTATTGCAGCCGTTATGTTTTTGATAATGGATTTAATCTGGAAGGCGTTTTTCGAGTTTTTGATCTAGTTGGGATACCGAGAGCATGGATAAAAAATGGTACATTGTGCACGTCTATTCGGGCTTTGAGGCTAAGGTAAAAGAGTCTCTGCAAGAGCGAATCAAGCAGGCACGAATGGATGAAAAATTTGAAGAAATTTTGATTCCCGCTGAAACAGTGATGGAAGTAAAGAAGGGCGAGAAGCGAGCAAGATCGAAGAAGTTTTTCCCCGGCTATATTTTTGTAAAAATGGATTTCAACAATGAGACTTGGCACTTGGTGAAGCATACTCCCAAGGTTACCGGTTTTGTTGGAGGCACGACGAGCCCGCCCGCTGTTCCAGAGGAAGAAGTTCTTCGAATTACTCAACAGATCAAAGAGGGTCGCATGAAGCCGAAGCTTCAGATCGAGTTTGAGAAAGGCGAGAGTGTTCGAGTGAAAGAAGGCCCTTTTATGAATTTTAATGGTGTGGTTGATGAAGTGAATGCGGAGAAGGGCCGGTTGAAAGTTTTAGTGAGTATTTTTGGCCGATCGACTCCCATTGATTTGGAATTCAGTCAGGTTGAGAAAGGCTGAGGTATTTTATGGCAAAGAAAGAAGTAACAGCACAAGTTAAGCTACAGATTCCCGCTGGAAAGGCAAACCCAGCGCCGCCGGTTGGTCCTGCTTTAGGTCAGCACGGTGTGAATATCATGGATTTTTGTAAGCAGTTTAATGCGAAAACTCAAAAAGAGGGCGATACGATCATTCCCGTAGTCATTAGTATCTACAATGATCGAAGCTTTACTTTTATAACAAAAACTCCCCCCGCTTCAGTCTTGATTCGCAAGGCTCTTAAGCTTGAAAAAGGTTCGGCGGAGCCCAATCGAAACAAGGTGGGACGTTTATCAAAAACGCAGGTCACCGAGATCGCAAAAATGAAAATGCCCGATTTGAATTGTTATGATGTTGTCGCGGCGGAATCAATTATTCGTGGAACCGCTCGCAGCATGGGCGTTGAAGTGGAGGCTTAGTCGTGGCAAAAGCAGCTCAAATTTTAAGTATTGCAGAGTTAAAAAAGAAGCACGGAAAGAGATATTCCAAGTCGGCGGAAAAGATTCGGTCTTTTGAGAAGGCTTATTTTTCAATCGATGAGGCAATCAAAGCCATTTTAGAGACACCCGCTCCAAAGTTTGATGAGTCTTTGCATATTGCTCTTCGGTTGGGGGTAGATCCCAAACATTCTGATCAAATGGTTCGAGGAGCGGTTGTTCTTCCTCATGGTACTGGCAAGTCGGCTACAGTTGTTGTTTTCGCTAAGGGTGAAAAAATCAAAGAGGCCGAAGAGGCTGGTGCTTTAGAGGTGGGCGGCGAAGAGCTGGCTCAAAAAATTCTGGGAGGCTGGACGGATTTTACGTCCGTTGTGGCCACGCCTGACATGATGCCCATCGTGAGCAAGGTGGCTCGGGTTTTGGGTCCAAAAGGCTTAATGCCCAATCCAAAGCTCGGCACCGTTACCATGGATTTAAAATCGGTGATTGGTGAATTGAAAAAGGGTCGAGTGGAGTTTCGGGCAGAAAAAGCAGGAATTGTTCATGCTCCCATTGGAAAGAGAAGTTTGGGCGCTGAGAAGTTGCTTGAAAATTTAAAGATGCTTCTTGAAACAGTTGTTCGTTTGAAGCCCAGCACGTCTAAAGGATCATACATTTTATCGGCCTACTTAAGCTCGGCAATGGGGCCGTCTCTGATGCTTGATCATCAGGCAATTTTATCAACTTTCAGCAAATAGTGGGATGAGGCAATGAATCGAGCAGAAAAAATTCAAAAAACAGAAGAACTTAAAGAGGTTTTTGATAAGGCCGAGGGTTTTTTTATAGCAGACTTCAAGGGCTTGCCTGTTAGTCTTTTGACCAGCTTGCGTTTTGAGCTTAAAAAGACTGGCGCAGAGTTTCGAGTGGTTAAGAATCGTTTGGCCTTACGAGCTTTGAAGCCGGAGACGGCAGAGCAGTTAAATTCGAAGTTCGATGAAATGACGGGAGTTGCTGTTAGTTATCGAGATATTGCTGCTGGCGCAAAGACACTATCTGCATTTGCGAAGGCTAATGATAAGTTCAAGCTTCGAGCGGGCTTCGTTGAGGGCCGACTGATTAATGTGGCTGAAATCAAAGCCCTTTCAGAGCTTCCCTCAAGAGAAGAGCTGCTGGCTAAGCTTTTGGGCACTTTCAATGCAGTCCCAACTGGCTTGGTTCGAGTTCTAAATGCAATCCCCTCGGGTTGGGTGAATGTTTTGGATGCGATCAAGCGGAACAAGGAGAATGCCTAGATATAGGTATTTTTTAAAAAGGATTTGACAATCAGTTTTGGACAAACAAAAAAAGAAAAATCAAAAATCTAAAGGATCTGGAGAATAAACATGGCGGTAACTAAAGAACAAGTAGTGGAATTCATCTCTAACATGAGCGTTTTAGAGCTCTCTCAACTTATTAAAGAGTTCGAAGAGAAGTTCGGTGTATCAGCGGCGGCTCCTGTAGCGGTAGCGGCAATGCCTGGAGCAGGCGGTGGCGCAGCAGCAGCGGAAGAGAAAACAGAGTTTAACGTCACTTTGGAAGTCGTCGGCGACAAGAAAATTGATGTTATCAAAGTTGTGCGTGCCATCACTGGGCTTGGCTTGAAAGAAGCAAAAGACTTGGTAGAAGGCGCTCCCAAGGCAGTGAAAGAAGGCGTTTCTAAGGAAGAAGCTGAGAAAATCAAGAAAGACTTAGAAGCTGCCGGTGCAAAAGTTAAGCTTGATTAATTTTTTTGCGCGTTCGATTTAATCGACGCTTTCAAACAAGAAAGGGTGGTGAATTTCTCACTGCCCTTTATTTGCTGATAGAGAATTCTCCTGGAGTAAACCTAGAATCCAGAGAATGTTGTGTATGAGGAGTTTATGGCAAAAGATAACCCGACCAAGACAAATTCAGAAATGTTAACATCTCATAATTTTAGATATCGCCGACAATACGGCAAAATTCCTCGAATCATTAGCATCCCGAATCTTATTCAAATGCAGAAAGAAAGCTACAAAGCCTTTCTTCAAGCGGATGTGAGTCCAGAAAAGCGCGAAGATATTGGGCTTCAAGGGGTTTTCAAAAGCGTTTTTCCGATTAGCGATTTTAATGAAACGGCATCCTTAGAATTTGTTCAATACGTTTTGGAAGAGCCAAAGTACGATGTCACCGAGTGTCGGGCACGAGGGATGACTTTTGCAGCACCTCTTAAGGTCACCGTTCGATTGGTTTTGTGGGATTTAGATGATGACGGTAATCGAACAAATATTCGAGATGTCAAAGAACAAGAGGTCTATTTTGGCGAAATGCCGTTGATGACAAAAAATGGAACTTTCATCATCAACGGAACGGAGCGTGTGGTGGTAAGTCAGCTTCATCGCTCTCCGGGGGTTTTCTTTGATCGAGATTCAAAGGCAGCTTTAGCGACTGGCAAAACAAGCTTTAACGCTCGAGTGATTCCTTATCGAGGATCATGGCTAGATTTTGAATTCGATGCCAAAGATATTTTGAATGTTCGAATTGATCGGCGTCGAAAATTTCCAGCGACGATTTTGTTGCGAGCACTGGGTCTATCTGAAGAGCAGATTATTAACTATTTTTACGAGGCTGAAACCTATCATCTTGCTGGAAAGAAAATCACAAAAGATTTCATCGGAGATGTTCTCATCGGACAGGTAGCTGGCGAAGATATTAAAGACAAAGCCGGCAATCTGATTATCAAAGAGGGTCGACGCTACACTCGCTTTAGTATTCGAAAGATGGAGCAAGCGGGAATTAAATCGGTGGCGGCTGCGACCGATGAAATTGTTGGGCGCATCACGGCACACAATGTAGTGGATCCTGAAACTGGAGAAATCTTACTCGAGGTGAATAGAGAAATTACTCCAGAAGTTTTAGAGACAATCAATTCAGCAAAAATTCAGGAATTAAAGCTAATCTATATCAATAATCAGACAGTCTCTTCTACTATTCGAGACACTCTTTTGGGAGACAAGATTGATAGCCCTGAAGAAGCGATGATGGAGATTTATAAAAAGCTTCGTCCGGGAGATCCCCCCACGTCTGAATCGGCTCGGCAATTTTTTAAAGGCCTTTTCTTCGAAGCAGAAAAATATGATTTGGCTCAAGTGGGTCGATTGAAAATGAACCACAAATTCAAGCTGGATATTCCGCTTGATGTGAGAGTTTTAGATCAAGACGATATTTTGGCAACCTTGCGATATCTTGTCGGCTTAAAAGTGGGTCGAGGAGAAGTAGATGACATCGATCATCTCGGAAATCGTCGAGTGCGAAGTGTTAGTGAGCTTTTAGAGAATCAATACCGAGTAGGTTTGGTTCGAATGGAGCGCGCGATCAAAGAGAGATTGAGCTTGCAAGAGCTTGAAACTTTGATGCCGCACGAGCTGATTAATGCGAAGCCGGTGTCAGCCGTCGTAAAAGAATTTTTTGGAACCTCTCAGCTTTCTCAGTTTATGGATCAAACCAATCCATTGTCTGAGATCACGCACAAGAGACGACTTTCGGCTCTTGGGCCTGGTGGTTTAACCAGAGATCACGCTGGGTTTGAAGTTCGAGACGTTCATCCAACTCACTATGGAAGAATTTGTCCCATTGAAACACCAGAAGGTCCAAACATCGGTTTGATTGCATCGCTTTCAAGTTATGCTCGAATCAATGAGTATGGTTTTATTGAGACTCCTTACCGAAAGGTAGAAAATGGAAGAGTCACTCAAGAGGTGGTTTATCTTTCAGCTCTAGAAGAGCAAGAAAACACGATCGCTCAGGCGTCAGTTGCGACAGATGCAAGCGGTAAAATGAAAGAGGAGTTTGTTTCCGCTCGTCGACAGGGAGAGTTCGTTCTTGTAACGCCGGAAGAGGTGAGTCTAGTTGATGTATCGCCTAATCAAATTGTATCCGTTGCGGCCTCTTTGATTCCATTCTTAGAGCATGATGATGCCAACCGAGCCTTGATGGGATCGAACATGCAGCGTCAGGCGGTTCCATTAGTAAGAACCCAAGCTCCTTTAGTAGGAACTGGCATGGAGCCTATTGTCGCCAGAGATTCTGGTGTGACCGTGGTTGCTGAAAATCCTGGTTGGATTGAAAGCGTCGATTCCTCTCGGATTGTTTTGAGAGTCGATACAAAATCTAAAGAATACAAACATCGAGACAAAGACACGGGCGTTGAGATTTATAATCTCTTAAAATATCAACGTTCGAATCAGAACACTTGCATCAATCAGCGGCCCATTGTGCGGGTAGGACAATACGTCAATATCGGCGACATTCTTGCCGATGGTCCAAGCACTGAAATGGGTGAGTTGGCTTTAGGGCGAAATGTTACCGTAGCATTTATGTCTTGGGGAGGTTTCAACTTCGAAGATTCGATTTTGATTTCCGAGCGAGCTGTTCGAGATGATGTGTTTACTTCGATCCATGTAGAGGAATTCGAAGTTTTGGCGCGCGATACCAAGCTAGGAATGGAAGAAATCACTCGCGACATACCAAATGTGAGTGAAGATATTCTGAAAAACCTAGACGAGTCGGGAATCGTTAGCATTGGAGCGAAAGTTTATCCTGGAGACATTTTGGTTGGAAAAGTGACTCCAAAAGGAGAAACGCAACTTTCGCCAGAAGAAAAACTGCTACGAGCGATCTTTGGGGAAAAAGCGAGCGATGTAAAAGATACATCTTTGAGAGTTCCTCCTGGTGTCGTCGGCACGGTGATTAACACTCGCGTGTTTCAGCGAGAAGGAGTTGAAAAAGATTCTCGAGCTCGATTTATCGAAGATTCTGAAGTGAAGAGAATTCTTCGAGATCAAGAAGATGAGATTCGAATTATTCGAGAGTCTGGCTTCAAAACGGTTGAGCAACTTTTGATCAATCAAACGGTGAATGGTCCGGTCCAGTCGAAAGACGGTGCGGATTTAATGTCAAAGGGAGAGAAGATCACGAAGGAACTTCTTTCTCAAATGGATCCGTTGGAGTTTGCGCGAATTCCGTTGTCGGATGAGAAAGTTGAGAATCAGATTCGATCAATTTTTGAGAACGTTTCGAATCAAATGGAGGCGATCAAGCTTGTTGCTCAATCGAAGATTGAGAAACTCTCTCGTGGAGATGAGCTTCCCCCAGGCGTCATTAAGATGGTGAAGGTCTATGTAGCGATCAAGCGTAAGATTGAGGTCGGAGATAAGATGGCCGGTCGTCACGGGAACAAAGGGGTTATCTCGAGAGTGCTCCCCGAAGAAGATTTGCCCTATCTTTCTGATGGAACGCCAGTGGATATCATCTTGAATCCTCTTGGTGTGCCTTCGCGGATGAATGTCGGGCAGCTTTTAGAAACTCACCTTGGCTGGGCGGCGCGCGGCATTGGGCGAATGGTAGATAATATGCTTGAGAAAAACGTGGATGTGGAAATTCTTCGTCAATATCTATCTCAAGTTTATGAATCTGACTCTGTTTTGGAATTCATCAAATCCGCTAAGCGTGAAGAGCTTGTTGAGTTTGCAAGAAAGATGAGAGCGGGCTCTACATTGGCACTGCCGGTGTTTGATGGCATTCGAGAGGAAGAGATTTCAAGAATGTTGAAGCTCGCTAATTTGCCTGAGGATGGACAGTCTTATCTTTTTGACGGGCGAACCGGTGAGCCATTTGAGCGTCGAGTCACAGTTGGAACGATTTACATGCTCAAGCTTCACCACATTGTTGAAGATAAAATTCATGCTCGAAGTATTGGACCATACTCCATCGTCACTCAGCAGCCGCTTGGCGGAAAAGCGCAGTTCGGTGGTCAGCGATTGGGAGAGATGGAAGTTTGGGCGCTTGAGGCCTATGGAGCGTCTCATGCTTTGCAGGAATTTCTTACCGTAAAATCTGATGACATTATCGGACGAACAAGGATGTACGAATCAATTGTCAAAGGAGAATGCAAATTAGAGCCGGGCCTCCCTGAATCATTTAACGTTTTAACCAAAGAGCTTCGAGCTTTAGGTTTGAACGTTGACTTAGTTCAAGATGCTAGCGCGGCAACAGATGAAGCGGCTGAAAGTTAATTTGCAATTTAAAATAAAGGAAGAAGACAGTGGAAAACTTTTTTAATCTGTTCCAAAAACCTAAAGATCCAAGTTCAATCAAGGCTTTCAAGTTAAGCATAGCTTCCCCAGAGCAAATTCTGGAGTGGTCTTATGGAGAGGTCAAAAAGCCAGAGACGATCAACTATCGAACTTTTAAGCCAGAGCGAGGTGGACTTTTCTGTGGTGCGATCTTTGGGCCAGTCAAAGATTACGAGTGTATCTGCGGTAAATACAAAAGAATGAAACATCGAGGAGTCGTGTGTGAGAAGTGCGGCACTGAGGTGATTGAAAGCAAGGTTCGTCGTGAGCGAATGGGGCACGTCAAATTTGCCACTCCCGTGGCACATATTTGGTTTTTAAAAAGTATTACTTCTAGAATTTGAGCATTGGTTGATCTG
>JBMTHG010000071.1:0-8158 GCA_049436045.1 Bdellovibrionota bacterium | reverse complement strand
GATATTCATTTGCACGTTCCAGCGGGCGCAATTCCGAAAGACGGGCCTTCAGCCGGGGTGACTATCGCTACCGCACTCATTTCGCTGTTTACGGGTGTAGCGGTTCGAAAAGACGTGGCCATGACGGGTGAAATCACTCTCTTAGGGCGTGTTTTGCCAGTCGGTGGGATCAAAGAGAAGGTTTTGGCCGCAATTCGGCAAGATGTATTCCATTTGATTTTGCCTCGGGCCAATGAAAAAGATTTAGTAGAGCTACCAAAGCATTTGCGAAGCAAAATCGAAGTGACTCTCGCCGATGATATTGATGAAGTTTTGAAAGTCTCGTTGGCAAAAGATTTAGGCTCAGGATCGAAGAAGAAAAAAACTCGACATCGACCCTCTGGGGGCTCCATGGAGCCCAGAGCTTTTCACTAAATCGGGCTCGAAAGCCGAGAGAAGCTCTGTTAACCTGAACGCATGAGTTTAAGTGTTAATGAGCTTCGAGAGCTTTTTTTAGATTTTTTTGAGAGTCGCTCGCATCAGCGAGTTCGATCGTCTTCATTGATTCCTCACAATGACCCCACGCTTTTATTTACGAATGCTGGGATGAATCAATTCAAAGATTATTTTACCGGAAAAGAAAGTCCTAGTTATTTGCGTGCCGTCACAGCGCAAAAGTGTGTTCGTGCGGGTGGAAAGCACAACGATCTCGAAAGCGTTGGTTTTACAAAAAGACACCATACATTTTTTGAAATGCTTGGGAATTTTTCTTTCGGGGATTATTTTAAAAAAGAAGCGATGCAATTTGCATGGGAGTTTTTGACAGAAGTTGTAAAGTTTCCAAAAGAAAAATTATGGGTCTCGGTTTTTGAACAGGATGATGAGGCCTATGATCTTTGGGCGAATCATCTGAAAGTTCCTAAAGAACGAATTGTTCGAATGGGAGAAAAAGATAATTTCTGGGCAATGGGAGAGACTGGGCCTTGCGGGCCGTGTTCAGAGATTTATTTTGATCGAGGCCCTGAGTTCGGAAATGAAACGATTTTTGATGGCGGCGAACGATATCTAGAAGTTTGGAATCTCGTCTTTATGCAATATGAAAGGCTGGCAGGAGGAGAACTTAAGCCTTTGCCAAAGCCTTCGGTCGATACGGGCATGGGTTTAGAGCGACTCGCAAGTATTGTTCAAAATGCCGAGAGCAATTATGAAATTGATTCTTTGCGAGCGATTTATGAAGGCTTCAAAAATTTAGCCGGAATAAAAAACGAAAGTGTCGAGCAAAAATTTGCAATGCGAGTTCTCACCGACCATATTCGAGCCTGTACTTTTTTGATTTCAGATGGAGTGCAGCCAAGTAGCGAAGGTCGCGGATATGTTTTGCGCCGCATTTTAAGAAGAGCCATTCGATATGGAACAAAATGTGGATTTAAAGAGGCTTTTTTCTATAAGGGAGTCGATTTTGTTTTAGAACAGATGGCGGAAGCCTATCCCGAGCTTGAGCAAAGTCGAGCAGCGATTCAAAAAATTATTCGTTTTGAAGAAGAAAAGTTTTTAGAAACTTTAGAGTCGGGGCTAAAACTTCTTCAGGCAGAGATTCAAAAACTTAAAAAGGGCGAGGCTTTTTCAGGCAAATTGGCTTTTCAGCTCTATGATACCTTCGGGTTTCCGTTAGATCTCACAGAAATTATTTTAAAAGAGAATGAACGAGAACTCGATCATCAGGCGTTTGAGGCCGAGATGGAAAAGCAAAAAGAAAGATCTCGCGCTCAGTGGAAGGGCTCAGGCGATCAAACTTCAGCCGAGATTTATCATGAGCTGGCGAAGCAGGCGAAAGGCTTTCGATTTGTTGGTTATGAGAAACTTTCGGCCGAAGCGAAGATTCTTGGAATGCTTCAGGGCAATCAAATCGTAGAAGAGCTTAAAGAGGGCGATGACGCTCAAATAATTTTAGATGTGTGTCCGTTTTATGCCGAATCCGGCGGGCAAGTTGGAGATCAGGGAGAGATTCGATCGGGCTCGAATATTTTTGTGGTAGAAGACACTCAAAATCCCATTGGATCATTTCATGTTTTGATAGGTCGATTGAAAAAAGGCCGATTAAAACTGAAAGAGCAAGTCGAAGCTTTAGTAAGTGAGCCCACAAGACGAAAAACTCGAATCAATCACACGATGACGCATGTCTTGCATTCAGCTCTTCAAGTGGTTCTTGGAGATCATATCAAGCAAGCAGGAAGCTTGGTTCATCCCGATTATTTGAGATTTGATTTCTCTCATTTTCAATCTTTGAGTCGTGAAGAAATTGAGAAGATTGAAGATTTTTGTAATGCACGAATTCGAGAAAATCCCTCGATTCGATTAGCTGAATACTCCATCGACGAGGCTTTGAAAAAGGGAGCGAAAGCTTTTTTTGAAGAAAAGTATGGCGATCGAGTTCGAGTGCTAGAGCTTGGAGATTTCTCGATGGAGCTTTGCGGAGGAACTCATGCGGAGAGTCTCTCGGAAGCAGGTCTATTTAAGATAGTTTCAGAATCAAGTGTGGCCTCAGGCGTTCGTCGAGTGGTGGCTGTCACCGCTCAAAGGGCTATCGAAGTGATTCGAGAAGAAGAAAAAATACTCGATGAACTTTCTAAAGAGCTCAAGGCTCCTCCGAAAGAGCTCCTTATTCGCGTTCAAAAAATTCAAAAAGAGCGCTCGGAACTTGCAAAGAAAAAGACTTCATCTGGAACAATGAAAGCCAAAGATAAAATCGAGACGATAAATGGAGTTCCCGTCATCATTGAGGTTTTAGAAAATTCTAATCCAAAAGATTTAAGACCTTTGGCGGATGACTTAAAAAATCAGATTCAAAACGGCGTCATCATTTTGGGAACCGTGCACGAGGGGCGAGCGAGTGTTGTGATTTCAGTGAGCCGCTCTCTTGCCGCTCAATTTCAAACAAAGAACTTAGTCGAGCATCTCGGAGAGGCTCTTAAGGGCAAAGGTGGAGGGCGCGATGATTTTGCTCAAGTGGGAGGATCAGAAGTGTCTTTCTTAACTTCACAAAATCTTAAGCAGCTTCTTCAAAGTCATTTGCAATCTTTGACGTTAACGGCTTAGACGAGATTTTAGCGAGGGGTGGTTTCGAGTTTTATTTCTCAAAAAGTCGAAGATACGCTTTGGCGGATGAGTTTTTCGGATCAAGTTTGAGTGACTTTTTCCAAGCCTCATGAGCTTGCTTCATTTTTTTCTGAGAATAATAAGTGACGCCGAGAGCCATCCAGTAGGGCGCATATCGGCTTGCTCGATTTTTAATCTTTTTTAGAATTTGAAGTGCTTTCGATTTTTTTCCGATTTCACGATAAGCCACCGCCAATTTTGTTTGAATATCGATATAAGTAGGCTGATAAGAGATGGCTTTTTCATAAGCCTCGATCGCCTCTTTACTTTCACCCACACCATGAAACAGATCTCCGATTTCGGCATAGAGATTAGCAATGCGAGAAAGAAGAAGCGGATCAGCCGCACCCTTCGATTTGGCGCCATATTTTTTTAGACGCATATAAATCGGTTTGGATTTTTTCTGAAAGCCAAGGTTGTTATAAAGAACTGACAGATGAAGAGAGGCTTCGAGATAGTCTGGATTTATCTGAAGAGCTTTTTGAAAACAAAATTCAGCGGCTTTAAAATCGCCCGAGTCGGCATAGGTCATTCCGAGATAATTATAGACATCGGCCATCGGGTGCTTTTTAAGAATCTTTAAGAAAGTTTCTTCGGCTCGTTTATAGTTCTTGGATTTCGCAAAATCCTTGCCGAGTTGAATTTCATCTTGAATTTTAGAGAAATCATTCTTCATGGCTCTATCATCTTTCTAAACTTTGAATTAGGAAACTGAACCTCAAAGCTTTGAATGAGGCGATCGAGATTTTCAGCTTGATTTGTTTTTCTGAGATTATAAATCGATCGAGCAAAAGCCTCTTCGGCGATCGCATGTCGAGGGTAAAGCTCATAGACCTGATAAAATCGCTTGTATGCGGCCAGCGGTTTGTTTTGCCTCTCATAAAAGCTCGCGATTTCAAAATTTTTCTGAACAATTTGATCTTGAGCTGCGATCACTTTTTTTTCAGCCTCTTGACGATATTCACTCTCCGGAAAATCAATAATTAGTTGCGTAAACACATCGACGGCTTTTTTGGTGGCTCGATTATCTCTTTGTGGATTGCTCGGCATCTGAGCAGAGTAACTCAGTCCGGCTTGATAGAGTGCGTAGGGAACTTTTTCGTGCGAGGGATAAAATCGAACAAAGTCTTGATAAGCTTCAGCAGCGGTTTGATAAGACTCTTCATTGTAATAAGATTCAGCGACTTTCAGGTCGGCAGCAGCTTGTAAGGAAGAGTTTGGAAATTCTGTTTTGATGCGAGCAAATTGTTTTCGAGCCTCCTCATCGAAGCCATCTTCCATCAGTCGAAGACCTTCATTGAAAGTGCCGTCATCGGTTGTGAGATTATTTACCTTGGCCGAGCAAGAAGTCAGAAGCGAAAGGCCAAGCGCAAGAATCAATAGTGCAGAAGTCTTCAAAGTCATGACCCACATCTTAAGGTTTAAAATGCCTGCCTACAAAATAAATTTCCTTAGATTCTTTGTGGGTCGAGGGAGGTTTATAGAGTTTGGCCAATTTAAATGACTTTTCCCAGGTTTTCACTTCCTTGATGGCGGGTTCCGATTGAAAAATTTTGACCACAAAATGACCGCCCTCTTTTAAATGACAGCGAGCCAGCTCATAAGCTCTCTGCACAAGTTCCCAGGATTTTAGAGAGTCGACGAATTTCGTGCCTCCCGTCCAAGGCGCAAGATCTGACGTCAAAGCATCAAGCTTGGGAAGGTCAACGGGCAAGTTCTCAAACACGGACTGTTGAATGAAATGAAATTGAAGTCCAATTTTCTCAATCTTTTGAAGGGCTGTCATCGAAAGCGGACGCTCATCGACCGCATATAAGCTGCCCTTTTTTCCAAGAATTTCAATAAGATACTCCACCCAGCTGCCCGGGGCTGCGCCCAAATCTAAAAGACAATTACCCGGGCTAAAAAGTTTATATTTTTCCTGAATGTTTTTTAGCTTATAAACACTTCGAGCAGAGTATTTCTCTCGCTTTGCCTTGTAGAAATAAAAGTCTTTAACATGATCTTTTCGCACGACCTAGCTATACCTCAATCTCTTTATATTCACTATCCCCTGTGTCGACACCATTGTTCTTATTGCGATTTTAATGTGCGATCGGTCTCGCAAATCGCATCCAAAGAAGATTTTGATCAAAATTGGCTCGATAGCCTCAAGCGACATTTGTCAAATTGGCGCTCGGGGGGCTCTCTTAAAACCTTGTATTTCGGAGGGGGGACCCCGAGCTTAATCTCCGAGCGAGTTTTAGCGAGCTTGATCGAAGAGCTGCAGTTGTTTTTCAAATGGGACGATCAAATCGAGGTGAGCTTAGAAGCGAATCCTGAGGATATCACAGAGGAGAAACTTAAGTTTTTGAAAGAGCTCGGCATCAATCGTTTGAGTTTGGGAGTTCAGAGTTTTTCTGGCCAAGAGCTTCGTCGCCTTGAGCGGCTTGCGACTTTAGAAAATCTCGAAGATCATCTCAGTCTGGTAGCGAAGCACTTTCAAAATTTTAGTTTTGATTTGATGTTTGGGATTCCCGAGCAAAGTCGAGAGAGTTTAGAGCTTTCGTTGGATCGAATTTTTTCTTTTTCTCCGCCGCATGTTTCGATTTATCTTTTAACGATTGCTGAAGATCACAAGTGGCGGCGATCTCAAAAAATGAATTCACTCTTAGCGAATGAAGATCAATGCGTGGCTATGTATGAGTGGATTTGTGAGAGGATGCAGCGCGAGGGCTATCGACATTATGAGGTTTCAAATTTTGCGAAAGAAGGTTTTGAAAGCCGGCACAATAAAAATTATTGGAATCCCGAGAAGTCTTATCTGGCCCTTGGCCCAGGCGCTCATGGCTATTGCTGCGGTGCAGAAAAAATTAGATATGAAAATTGTCACTCTCTCAGCGAGTGGATGAAGAGTGAGACGGGTATTCAGGGCATTGAAATCTTAAACGCAGAGCAGCAAAAATTAGAAGAGGCTTATCTTCGACTTAGAACTCGTATGCCGCTCTCAGAAGAGGGCCTTGATCCAAAAGCTGTAAAAAATTTCATAGAGGCCGGGCTTGTTGAAAAATATGCACAGGATATCAGAGTCTCTGAGCGATCTTGGATTCTTCTCGATGGCATTGCATCAAAGCTCTTGTCTTAATTCAGTTTTCCCGTAGCGAAGAATCGGATTGAAAGTTAAACTAAAACTTAATGTTTGATGATTTTAAAAAGGCTTCGAAGTCGAGCACGGATGATTTGATTACGGAATCTCTTCAGCATCTTGACGCATCAAAAGAGGCTCATTTGGCCTCCGAGGCTATCTCACGATATAGTGAAAACTTATCAGAGAGTGGCGATGAAGAAGCTTTCGAGCATTTATCTGATACGGAAATTCGACGACGAGAAACTCTTGCGAAGGTCAGCCTTCAACAATATGTCGAAAAAGAAGTTTATATGCGTCTTGCGGCTGACTTCGATAATTTTCGAAAGCGAGCGCTACGAGAGCGAACAGAGTGGGAAAAGAATTCAAAAGAAAAAGTTTTTCGAGGCTTTCTAGATGTGCTCGATAATCTGATTCGTGGGCTCGATCAAGCTTCGGGCGATTCGAGTGCCTTGGCCGAAGGAATGAAGATGGTCTTAGGCCAAGCGGAGGCCTGGCTCAAAAGTGAAGGTCTTCATCGAATTGAAAGTGTGGGAAAAGTTTTTAATCCTCAATTGCATGAGGCTGTTGGGCAGCGAGAGAGCGATGAGGTGCCTGAGGGAAGCGTGATTGAAGAGTTGCGCCGGGGCTATAGCTGGGAAGATCGCTTGATTCGACCGGCCAGTGTGATTGTTTCGATGGGAAAGCTATCTTCTTAAAGAAGACTGGGGGGCTTCGTGACAAATGTAATTGGAATTGACCTAGGAACGACGAATTCATGTGTTTGTGTGATGGAGGCGGGCAAGCCCGTTGTGATTCCTAATTCTGAGGGCGCACGAACCACGCCTTCGATGGTGGGATTTTCAGCAAGCGGCGAAAGACTTGTGGGCCAGATCGCCAAGCGCCAAGCGGTGACCAATAGCGAGAGAACGGTTTTCGGAGTGAAGCGACTTATCGGTCGAAAATATCAAGATCAATCGGTGCAAGAAACCCAACCTCATCTTCCGTTTAAAATTTTGGGCGCTGAAAACGGAGACGCCTGGGTTAAAATCGGAGAGACACAGCATAGCCCAGCCGAAATCTCATCGATCGTTTTAAAAAAGATGAAAGAAATTGCTGAAGATTATCTGGGGCAAGCCGTTTCAGACGCTGTGATCACGGTTCCAGCCTATTTCGACGATGCTCAGAGGCAGGCCACAAAAGATGCGGGGCGAATCGCTGGCTTGAATGTTCTTCGAATCATCAATGAGCCGACGGCTGCAGCGCTAGCCTACGGAATCGAAAACGATCAAAGTGAGAAGATCGCCGTTTTCGATCTCGGCGGAGGAACTTTCGATATTTCAATTCTTGAGCTCAACGCTGGTGTCTATGAAGTGAAGTCGACAAATGGCGACACTTTTTTAGGCGGAGAAGATTTTGATTTAAAACTTTTAGCGAAGCTGGTGGAAGATTTTAAGTCCGCTGAAGGGATTGATCTCTCTCAAGATCCATTAGCTCTTCAAAGAATCAAAGAGGCGGCTGAAAAAGCGAAGTGCGAGCTTTCATCAGTAGAAGAAACTCGCATCGAGTTGCCATTCATTGCTTCAAAGGGCTCAGAGCCAAGGCATTTGAAAGTGACTTTAAAGAGAGCAGATTTAGAAAATCTGACTCAGGAGCTGATCGATCGACTTTCGGGGCCCTGTCAAAAAGCTCTTGAAGATGCTCAACTCGCCTCGGCACAGATTTCGAAAATTCTTTTGGTCGGAGGAATGACTCGAATGCCCGCGATTCGTCGCAAGGTGAAAGAAATTTTCGGAAAAGAGGGAGATGCTTCTTTGAATCCCGACGAAGTAGTGGCGATCGGAGCAAGTGTTCAGGGAGCTATTCTCAGAGGAGAAGTCTCTGAGGTGGTTCTGCTAGACGTCACTCCACTTTCCTTGG
>JBMTHG010000070.1:0-8337 GCA_049436045.1 Bdellovibrionota bacterium | reverse complement strand
TCGGGCCGGCACAGCAGCCTGCTCTGAGATCATCATTAAGGCGGGTTTCACCCCTTATCCCGGAGAAAGCCGTCAAGTTATGAATGGGCGCTTCGATCTAGAAATCTCAGATAGCACCGACGTCGCTGCAGAAGAACTCTCGTTCATGAGTGATGCGGCTCGTTTAGTGCTTTTTGATTTTGAAGAAACTTATTTTTGTCGTCTCGATGAAAACGTGGCTCTCAATCCATCATCGGATGACGACTACGCCCTGACGGCCTCTTCAGATTGCCCAGAGCTTCAACTAGGAGGTCTGTATGTCATTATGGAAGACATGGGTAATCAGATTTTCTCAAATCTTTTTCAGATAACGGCGCTTTCAGGCGGCGGCGGCAGCCCTTATGTGATCACGGCGGCTTATGAGGGAATTTTTAATCAGAGCGCACCTCTTGGCGCTTCAGGCTTTACCAATAAAGCTCAAATTTTTCCGGTCTATCTTGTCGAGTTCGCTGTTTCAACTGAGGGTGGATTGTATCGCCGAGAAATTCGACCCCAATCCCCTGATTTTGATGGCTATGGAGATTGGGCTCTGATGAATTCGCTTGTCGAAGCTTTGCAGTTTAGTTTTTTGACTCTGCCCGAAACAGGTGTGAAGAATTATGTTCGAACACTTAATTTCTCAGGCTCTGAGTTTGACAAACAACTTTCTGATCTTCGCGGTTTAAACGCCAGTCTGGTGCTAAAATCTGAGAAAAGTCATCCCAAACAAATCGCTTCAGATAATCCACTGACCGCCACCATTGAAAATGATGGTTATGCAAGAAAGGACAGTCATTTCTACATCAATTTCAGAAATGCGAATTTAGATTAAATGAGCTTAAAGCGAACCATTGAAAGTTTATTTCCCAAGGATTCAGACGATGAGTTCGCTCAACGCACTGAGGCTTTCAAAAATACTGATGCACCACAGGAACTAAAAAAGATTGAAAATCCATTTTCAGGAAGCACCGAGAAAATAGAACCTGATTTAAACTTAGCTCTCGAACTGCCCACTAAAGAGTTCGAAACCCTCTATCAAGAGATTTTCGGCGATCTTGATGAGACGAAAGTCGAAAAGATTGAAGAACCGAAAACCAATTTTGAAGACTTACGAAAACAAAAACGAGTCAATATCGCCTCGAAGCGAGTAGGAGTACGATTTCAAAACAAACAGCACTTCGCCAAACAATATATCGAAAACATATCGAGCGGCGGACTTTATATACGAACCAGTGAGGATTTTAAGACGGGAGATTTAGTTCACCTTGAATTTAACGTTCCAGACCCAACTCAATCAGATCAGGAGTTAAGATTCACTCTGGTGGGGAGCATCTGCAGAACCGATGAAAACGGCGTGGGACTTCAGTTTACCAATCTTGATCAAGAAGCTCGATACCAACTTGAGAAATATGTTCACTCCGTTCTTTCTGACGGCGTGCAAGTCAATTCACAGCCAAAATCCACGGTGATGGCAAAAATCGAAGAACGCCGTCTACTTCGACGAACTCAACAAAACAAAAGGAAACAAAGTTTACGTAAAATCGGGATTCTCGTCGTGCTCGCAGCCATCAATGCTTATCTGGGCTTTTATGCCTATCGAGATTTCTCAACGCCATCATCCGGTCTTCCGACAAAATATGTCTTTCTGAATGGCAAACAGATTGAAATCGAGAGCATCAATTCGTTTGCGAAAGATTCTGAAGGAAAGTTTTGGCTTGAATGGAATGGAAATCGTTTTGAAATTACGAATCTTTCAAACTTTCAAAAGCAACTTCCTGTTCATTTACGTCATCAATTGGATGTGATGAATGGTTTAACACCAAAAAATCAAAGTCGTCGGAACAAAAATGCTCCGAACATCACACAAACACGCTAAATTGATCTCAAAAAAATAAAAACATCGAAGAAAGATCATCAAAATGCAAAATAGGTATTGCATGATCTAAAAAAAATCTTAAAATGTTAGATAAGTGTCTTCGATTTTCTGTCAATCAGATAAACGAGACATGAAAAAAACTGAATTGGGTCAGTGGTTTTATTCTTTTACGAAAAAGAGATCGCCCCTGAATCAATTCTAAACTCGACGAAGGAGAAAGAAATGGCCGCTAGAAAAAAGAAGAAAGCACCAGCTAAAAAAGCAACTAAGAAAAAAGCTGGAAAGAAGAAGGCAACTAAAAAGAAGAAGAAAAAATAAAGCCATCTCGCTTTCTATTTCTGGAAATAGACAAAAAGGGCCGCGCAAGCGGCCCTTTTTGCATCTTGAGCTCAAAGCCTCTCTACAAGCGACCGAGCAAAAAAAAGCCCAACATTTCTGCTGGGCTTTTTGAAGATTCTTCAATCTTTAAAACGAAAATTAAATGTCGGCACCTTTAACAGTTTTTCGACCATTTTCTTTTGTTCTCTCAGCGGCTCTTTTAACGATACGCTCTACCTCTTTATTCAAAGCATCCACAGCATCGCTACCGGTGTTGCAATCAAGCTCTTTGAAAAGCTCTCGCACTTTTGACTGAACAACTAAACTTTCTGCCATTTTTATTCTCCTTCCGTGTTATGCCCTGGCGGGACATTTAAGCTCCTAGCCTATGGATTTTAGGGCCTCATCGTCAAATAGTTCCTCTACAAAATTTTCTGGATTAAAGACTTCAAGGTCAGAAGCCTTTTCTCCCGTGCCCAAAAAGTAAACGGGAACTTTGAATTCTTTAAAAATCTCAAATACGATTCCCCCGCGGCTCAAACCATCGAACTTAGTCAGAATAAGCCCAGTAATTTCAATGGCTTGATGAAAAACGCGAGTTTGAGCCAAGGCATTTTGGCCAAGGCTAGCATCTAAAACCATCCAAATTTCATGCGGCGCTCCCTCCATCGCTTTATTGGCTACTTTTTTCATTTTTCGAAGCTCATCCATCAAGTTCTGCTTCGTATGCAAGCGACCACTCGTGTCGATCAAGATAACATCTTTGTCTGAAAACTTTTTTAGTCCATCAAAAATGACTGCTGAGGGATCTGCCCCCTCGGAACTTTCGTCTGATTTTTTGTGAGAAAAAAAATCAAGCTGCTGTGCAACACAACCTCGCTCTAATTGCTCGATCGCCGCCTTACGAAATGTATCGGCCCCTATCACGCCGACGGATTTATTCATTTTAGAAAGATAATGGCCCAACTTCACAACACTCGTCGTTTTTCCAACGCCATTCACCCCCACAATCAAGACTACCCAAGGCTTGTGCTCGCTGACTTTCTGAGAGATCGAAATCGGAGAGACTAGAAGTTTTTTGAGAGAGGATTTAAAAAAATCCTGAGCCGATAAATCAGTATTTTTGAACTCAGATAGCAGCTCAGAGGTTAAACGAGGCCCCATATCAGAGCTGATCAGAACTTCTTCCCATTGGCTCACATCCTTGGAGTTTGATTTGAGCAGAGGTAACCATGAAGAGAAAGCCTTCGAAAATCTTCGCTTTGACTCTGCGGGAATCTCTTTTTCTTTTGGCTCAACTTTGAGCCTCTCAGTGGGTTTAGGGGATTCTGAAGTTTGAGAACGCGGCCTTGAAGTTCCGCTTCGACCTCGAAACAAAATGAAGACAATAACCAGCCCGGCTAAAGTAAGAACCAAAGCGGCAATAAAAAACAAAAAAATGGGATCAATGGACAGATTTGACGGAAGCTCTTGATTCATTCGATCGATTTACATGATTCAGAGCTTTGCTTCAACCGCCCGAGGCTTAATTAAGCAGCATCGCCTGTGAATGATCGTGCTTCTCGAAGATCAACCCCAACCACTCGCGAACAACCAGGATCTTGCATCGTCACACCGAACAAAGTGGATGCGACTTCCATGGTGCGTTTATTATGTGTGATCACAATGAATTGAGAAAGACCCGACATTTCTTGAATGATCTCATTGTATCGCCGAGTGTTAATATCATCGAGCGGCGCATCGACCTCATCCAGAATACAAAAGGAAGAAGGCCGATAGGCAAACAGCGAAAAAATCAGACTGATGCTCGTCATGGCCTTCTCTCCACCACTGAGCAATGACATCGCCTGAATTTTCTTTCCAGGAGGCTCGGCGAAAATTTCTACACCGGTGTCTAAGAGATTAGCCTCGTCTGTGAGCTTCATGAAAGCCTTGCCGCCGCCAAAAAGCTTTGGAAACAAAATCTGAAAGTTGTGGTTAATGGCTTTGAAGGTCTCTCGAAATCGAAACTCCGTGATCTTGTTGATTCTTTGAATGATGCTTTGCAAAGAATCTAAGGTCTTTAAAAGATCTTCTTTCTGTGAACTCATAAAGTCGAGACGAGTTTTAATCTCCTCATATTCCTGAAGAGCGACGAGATTTACGTCTCCAAACTTGGCCAATCGGTCTCTGAGTATCTGCGATTCTTTCACCGCCTTTTCAAGCTCTTCTTCGGTATCAAAATCTTCGACTGGATGAGCACTTTGAGCCTCTAGCAATTCTTGAATACTCATCTGATAGCGCTCTTGAAGAATCTGCCCTAACTCCTCCACTTGGTGGCGCAAATCACGCCTCTCAATCTCAAGCTCTTGTAGACGATTTTGACTTTGATCTTTTTCGAGCTGCAAGACTTTTCGATCTTGTTCCAACTCCTCTTGATCTCGCTGCAGAACCTTCAATGCTTCTTTGCTATGCGCCAAATTTTTCTCATGCGACTCTACTTCGAAACGCAAAGCCTGAATTGAAGTTTCTAAACTTTCACGCTTTTGTTGAATCTCTTCGATTTCTGTCTTCCAAAGCTTGATATCGGATTCAAAAACATCCTGATTATGAGCATACTCTGACTGCGTCATCTGAATGCTCACTTGTTGCTGACGAAGTCGCTCCACTCGCTCCTGCAAGGCACCAAAGGCAATTCGAAACTCTACCCACTCTGACTCTAGCTGAGATTTCTGCTCGTTTGCTATTTTCAAACTGTCCTCAAGCTTTTGAGACTCTGATTCGATGCGCTGAAGATCTTGAGCCTGCTGTTGCTCAATCAGTTGCTCTTGAATTTTTTCGATCCTCTGATCGAAGGCAGCGATATCAATACGCTGCTTTTCTAAAATCGCATCTTGTCGCGCCCGAGTTTGTTGACGATCGAGAAGCTTCGAGCGAAGTCCCTCGATATCATGTCGAAGACGTCTTAACTGATCCTCTGCTTCAAGAATCTCCGCTCTTAAAGCTTGAATCTTCTCCTCTAAGGCTTTGCGATTCTCAGCCAAAGCTGTCAGACCTTCGGTGCTAAGCTTTAGCTGCGCTTGTAGGTCTTCTTGTTCTTGCCGTCGGCTAAACGGACTTTGATCTTTTTTTACGCTGCCGTGACTTTTCATCATCACGCCTGCAGAAAGAGACCACTGAAAATCGCCCGCTTGTGAAAGCTGCGCACCCAAATAACTTTCATCAATTTGATCGACAAACCGAATCGCTGAAAAAATATTTCGAACGAGCTCAGAGTCAGCATGTTCAATGAAGTGGCCACAGTGCTCGGCGAGAATTGTCACATTCTGATTGAGAACCAACTCATGCCATCGAGTCTCAATCTGCCCTGAGAGCTCCTGATTAGAAAGAACGGCCTGGCCCAAATGACTCATTAGAATTTCACCAAGCTCACGAAACTCTGGCTTAAATTGAACTTGCTCAAACATGAGCTTAAGATTTGTCTTTTCTTTAATCTCTAAAGCTCCAGGCTCATAACCCACATGATGGTCTTCTAAAGTTCTTAGTCCAGCTAATTGAGATTCAAAATCCGCCGCCTGAATCTCTGCCTCTGATATTCTCTTCAACAAGTCTTCTCGTTGATTCAAATGCTCTTCCAAAGCCTGTCGTCGATCTTTTATTTTTTGCTCTGTATTTTTCTCGTCTTCTAAAAAGGAGTTTAGTGATCGATTGAAAAAATCAATCTCAGAAATTTGCAGTGATTTCTCATTTTCGAGCGATTCTATCTTTTGCTCCAAAGCCGCTCGCTGAAGTTCTAAATCGACTCTTTCGGCTTGAAGCATCTCTCGGCGCTGATGATCTCGAGCCACCTGAGTTCTTAGCTCGTCCAAAGTTTTTAGCCGATCTTTAAGCTGAAGCTCTAAATCTGCTCGCCGAAGCTCGGCAGCCGCCATTCGTTCTTTGAATTCCTGATTCTCTTTTGCCTTAAGCTCTCGCTCTTTTTCAAAACTCTCAAGATCTCGCTGAAGTTGAATTTGATGCTCTGCCTGATCTCGGCTTTTACCTTGAAGGCGATCAATATCTTTTTTTCGCTCTTCAATTTGATTGCCTAGAAGGCTTATCTTTTGCACTCCCAATTCAAAATCAATCTGAGATTGTGATAGATCCTCTTTTTTTCGAAAAAGCTTTTCGATCTCGCCCGAGGAAGTTTTTTCTTCATTTAGGATTAAAAATCTTTTTTCTTCTAACTTCGCTTCAATCGCATTAAGGCCGGCTGACTTAGTTTCAAAAGCCTCTTTTGCCAGATTCATCGAATCCTGATTTTCAACGGCTTTCTGATCAAGCCTGCGAACCTTGGATGAAACCACTTTTTCATCTAGCGAACGGAGATTTCTTTGAATATCTCGAAACTTTTCAGCTCTTTCAACTTGGCGCTCTAGACTCTTTGCATTTCTCTCTAACTCACCCAAAATATCTTGTACTCGAGATAAGTTTTGATGAGTGGCCTCCATTTTTCGCTCGGCAGCTTGTTTTCGAACCTTATATTTCGCAATACCTGCCGCCTCTTCAATCAAAAAACGACGCTCTTCGGGCTTAGCCAAAACAATTTGATCGACCTTTCCTTGAGCTACAATTGAATAAGCTTTGGCCGAAGATCCCGTTCCTAAAAACAAATCTTGGACGTCTTTCAATCTTACTTGAACATTGTTGATGAGATACTCACTCTCTCCTGTTCGAAAAAGACGACGAGTCACCATGATTTCACTGACTTCATTATAAGGAGGGGGGGCTAAACCATCTGGGTTATCGAAAACCAGGCTAGCTTCTGCAAAATTGGAGGCTTTTCGAGCAGGCGTTCCTGCAAAAATAACGTCGGCCATTTCTTTGCCTCGAAGGCCCTTGGCTGATTGCTCTCCCATCGTCCAGCGAATGGCATCGACGATATTACTTTTTCCGCAACCATTCGGGCCAACGACGGCCACGATGTCTTGGTTAAACTGAACTTCTGTTTTGTCTGCAAAGGACTTAAACCCCTGCATTTGAAGCTTTTTAAGTCTCATGAAACTGCTGCGTCCTGTTCAAATGGAAAGCTCTTACCCCACTGCCGCAAAACTTCAAAACTGAATATCGCCACAGACACCCCCAAATTGAGACAGCGTACTGAGGACGTAGGAATCCGACAAGCCTGAATCTTCGCTAAAGCCTTATTTTTCCAGAAACTTTCGTGCACCCCCTCCTCTTCGTTTCCAAAAATAAGTACGCTGTCAGAAACATAGTTTTGCTTATAATAAATTTCTGAGCCTCGCTTGGTAGCCCAATAGAACACGGTATTTTCATCTTGGGGAAATCGCTCCCAAAAATCATCGGCATCGCGATAAGTGAATGACTGAATCTCATCCCAATATCCCACCGAGGCCCTTTTTAATTTTTTAGGGTCGTCGATAAAACCAAAAGGCCTTACGAGGTGTAATTCGGCACCCGCCGCCAAACAGGTTCGAGCGACATTGCCGACATTGCCCGCTATTCGGGGCGCTACTAATACAATTCTGAGGCGCTTCATTTTTCGGACGAATCAATGATTCCAAGCTCTTGAGTTATTGCGAAAGTGTCTGCCGAGACATCAAAAGAGCGAATTTTATTTGCTCCAGAAACGCTGACATAAAGCAAAGCCTCATCCTCTAATAAATAGACATATTGAGGGTAATCACCGTCTTCAAAATCATAAGTGGCCAAAATACTGTTGCCAGAAAGATCAACGAGATAGAGTCGGCTGCGGCTTTCTTTTTCTTTTGGATTTTGTAGGCCCAACACATAAGCCTTCGTGGCACTTCCCGCCGCTTGATTGTTAACGGTCATATGAAAAAGCCTTGGAAAAACTTTATCGTTGATATTCGAATCAAAATCGATGGGCAGGCGATAGGCTTGAACGTCTTTTTTAAACACTGTCGTGTTTAGCTCAACAAAGGAACCCGAATCCGCAGGAAACTCAAAAGCCTGGGGGCTTGCACTTACTAAAGCTGCATCCATTTTATAGATCGAACTATCGGCTCTCGAAGTCAAATAAATGGAACCCTCCCCATCTTTGGAAATACCCAAAAAGCCTCGATCTCTTGTTCCGGGAATCGATTTTTCTTCTCCCTCATTCTTATAGCCTCGATCAAATTTAT
>JBMTHG010000069.1:0-8656 GCA_049436045.1 Bdellovibrionota bacterium | reverse complement strand
CGCGATCGAAATGCACAGCAGCGACAACAGCTCGATGAAGCGGAGCCCGGAAGTCTCTCAGCTCAAGAGTAAGCGAGCTACTTAAGCCTTTTTGGCTTCAATCAACTCGATGGCTCTTTCTAATGTGAGATCTTCAGGCTTTATCTCTTTGGGCAAAGAGGCATTTGTTTTTCCGCATTTGGCATAGAGACCATAAGGGCCATCATAAATCTCAATTGGTTTTTTATCGATCGGATGATCTCCGAGACTTCGAATCGGAGCTGACTTTCGTCTCACTCCACGGCCTCGCTCTTCTTTAAAAATCTCAATCGCTCTTTCAAGATCAACGGTCAGCACATTGTCTTCTTTTTTCAGAGAGCGATACTCTGGTTTTTCTAAAGGCTTTCCAGATCGAACCACATAAGGGCCAAAGCGCCCCATTCCCGCTTTCACTTTTAAACCGCGCTCGTCCTCTCCAAGATCTCGAGGCAAATGCAAATATCCACAAGCTTGCTCAAGGCTTAAAGCTTTTGGATCAACTCCCTTTGGAACCATCGCTCGCTTGGGCTTGGCTTCTGGATCTTCAGGCATTCCAAGCTGCAAATAAGGACCATAGCGCCCTGTCATGAGATAAACTTTTTCTTTCGTCTCGGGGTCGACACCCAAAGACGGAGGCCCTTCTTTTTTCTGCCGAATGAGATCAGCAAGCATCTCTCGATCGAGATCGGCTGGTGCAATATCTTCTGGAATGGAAGCACGAATACTTTCTTTGTTTTCGTCTTTCATCTCAAGATAGGGGCCGAATCGCCCGATTCGAAACTCCACGTCTGGAAACTTTTCCATCGAGATGGCTCGAGCTTTTTCGGGATCAATTTTTTGCTCTCGCTCTTCAATCTGCTTTTGCAGACCTGTCTTTGAATCTGAATAAAACGACCTCAAAAACTCGAGATGATTTTTTTTGCCCTCAGCAATTTCATCTAAGGTCTCTTCCATCGAGGCTGTAAACTTTGTATCGACAAGCTCAGGAAAATAGCTGCCGAGCAAATCACTCACCGCCAAGGCCGTAAAAGTGGGAATCAAAGAGTTGCCAATTCGTCGAACATAACCACGATCAATGATCGTTGAAATGATGCTCGCATATGTCGATGGTCGCCCCACTCCCTCTTTTTCTAAAATCTGAACTAAACTCGCCTCGGTAAATCTTGCGGGAGGCTTGGTTTCATGTTCAGTGACATCGAGCTTTTCGAGCTTTAACTTTTCATTCGCACGCAGATCAGGAAGCAAAACCTCACGATCTTCTAAAGCCGCCTCCACATCATCGCTCCCCTCGACATAAGCTCTTAAGAAGCCCGGAAACAACATTCGCGTGCCATTGGCCTGAAACTGAGCCTTTTCACCGGCCGCAATGCTCACAGAAACACTAAGCTGCTTTGACTCCGCCATCTGGGTCGCCATGGTTCGCTTCCAGATAAGCTCATAAAGGTCTCGCTCTCGACCGCGAAGCCCCGTCTCATCAGGGAGCTTAAACTCCGTTGAAGGTCGAATGGCTTCATGAGCTTCTTGCGCATTTTTAGACTTTGATTTGTATTGGCGCACTTCTGGAGAAAGAAAATCCTTACCATAAAGATTTTCAACCTGAGCTCGTGCAGCAGAAATCGCTTCAGCAGATAAGTTTACCGAATCCGTACGCATATAAGTGATGAGCCCTTGCTCATACAAACTTTGAGCCGTTCGCATCGCATCACGAGAAGTCATTCCCAGCTTTCGATTCGCCTCTTGCTGAAGCGTTGAGGTAATAAAAGGAGGGGCCGGTTTTCGAGAAATTGGCTTCTCGTTGACCTCTAAAACTTTCCAAGTCTCAGTTTGAAGCTTCTCACTTAAATCTTCGGCTTGCTCTAAGGTCAGCAGATGAACATCTTGCTTGTCGGCCGCAATTTTTCCGGTGTTTTCATCAAAGTCTTTGCCTGTCGCAATTTTTTTGCCGTCTAACTTTACAAGACGCGAATCAAATGAAGCTGACGAAAAGAGTTTGGCCTCTAAACCCGCATAAACCGCTTTTTTAAATTTGAGTCGCTCAAGCTCTCTTTCACAAATCAATCGAACGGCCACCGACTGAACTCGACCTGCGCTCAAACCATAGGCAATTTTCTTCCATAAAAGTGGAGAGAGAGAATAACCCACCAATCGATCTAAAATTCGGCGACTTTCTTGAGCATGAACGAGCTTTTCATCGACTTCTCGAAAGTTTTCTAAGGCCTCTTTGATCGCTGATTTGGTGATTTCATGAAAAACCATTCGTTTGATCGGAACTTTGGGCTTTAATACCTCGACCAAGTGATGGCTGATACTTTCACCCTCTCGGTCTTCATCCGTCGCGAGAATCAATTCGTCGGCATCATCTAATAAATCTTTTAGATGTTTAATGACCTTCGCCTTTTTTGTGGGAATCACATAAAGCGGCTCGAAGTTTTTGTCGACATTGATGCCTAAACTCGCCCACTTCTCCTTTTTATATTTCGCTGGAATCTCTTTGGCCGAGGCCGGAAGATCTCGAATATGGCCTACGCAGGCCTCTACTTTGAAGTTTTTGGGCAAAAACTTTCTGATGGTTTTGGCCTTCGTGGGTGATTCTACGACAACGAGAGCCTTTTGAACTCCTGAGACCGATTCGCTTGATTTTGAACTTTTCTTTTTTGCTTTTGCCATGGGTGCTTGATTTTACTCACTTTTTGTTAACTATAACTCTCATTCCAAGAGATTGTTCAAAGGATTACAAGACATTCTTTTCAAAATTCAAGTTTTTTGACAGAAGTTCAACATTCATGAAAATCCAAAATCCCGAGTTTAGTGTTGTTGGTGCCGGTTTATCTGGAAGCGAGGCCGCTTTAACCTTAGCGCAACACGGTGCATCAGTTTGTCTGTTTGAACAAAAACCTGAGCGCTTTTCTGCGGCTCACCGACTTTCTGGAGCGGCTGAACTAGTTTGCAGCAATAGTTTAAAATCTGAAGATGTTCACTCCGCTCACGGCTTATTGAAGGCGGAGCTTCGACTTTTAGGCTCACCACTTCTTCAATTGGCTGAGCAAGCGAGAGTTCCCGGCGGAAAAGCCTTGAGTCTCGATCGAGAAAAATTTAGCCAAGTCGTTAGCGATGCGATTGAATCTCATCCTCTCATTGATTGGATCAAACGGCCCGTCGATGCGCTCTCTTCTTTATCTGGCAAAGTTCTTATCGCCACTGGCCCCTTAAGCTCAGAAGCCTTGATGAAAGATATCAAAACCAAACTTGGTGATGAGGGTCTTTATTTTTATGATGCCACCTCTCCTGTCGTTAGCCTCGACTCTTTAGAGATGGAGCACTTTTTTTGGGGCTCAAGAAATGAAGATTCAGACGATTATTTGAATCTTCCGCTCAACAAAGAGGAATACTTAAAATTTCGAGAAAACTTAGTCTCCGCTGAAAAAGTCGAAGCCCACTTAGAAGAAGAAAAGCTTCAATACTTTGAAGGATGCCTACCGATTGAGGTGCTAGCGGAGCGAGGTGAATCGACTCTGGCCTTTAGCTGCATGAAGCCCGTTGGCCTTCAACACCATCGAAACGAGAGGGTTCACGCCATTATTCAATTTCGTCGTGAAAAAGCTTCGGGAGAGCTTTTGAATATGGTGGGATTTCAAACGCGAATGAAATGGCCCGAGCAGATTCGTGTTTTTCGACAACTTCCCGGCATGCAAAATGCAGAGTTTGTAAGACTTGGAGCCATGCACAGAAATAGCTTTATCAACGCTCCTCTTCATTTGAATGAATCTCTTCAATTAAAGTGTGATTCTCGGTTTCATATGGCCGGTCAAATCACGGGTTCGGAGGGCTACACCGAAGCTTTAGCAACAGGTCATTATGCAGCTCTTCAAATGTTAGGTGCGGACTTTTTGCCGGCGGAGTCGGCCATTCAAAGTCTCGTTCACTACCTTATCAGCTCTGATCCTCAATATTTTCAGCCGATGAATTTCAATTTTGGCCTGATGCCGAGCGTCCAAGAAACTCATGATAAAATGAAGAAGCGACGCCTCGGAAAGAGGGAGCGCAATGAAATTCGAGCCAATTTGGCACTAGAGAAACTAGCAGAATGGAAAAGCTCTCAAGCCTTATTCAAGAATATCTCGCCGAGCATGAACTCGAGAAAAAATTCTCTGGCAACAGCTTTAGAGCCAAGCAGTCTGATTTAAAAAATCTATCTCAATTTTTTGAATTTTCGGCTCAAATTCTTGATCGAATGCAGTGGGAAAAGTTTTGTGCCCACAATCACACTCATTTGGCTCCAGCTTCTGCCGCTCGACTCTACTCTTCCATTCGACAGTTTTTTAAGTGGCTTGATGAATCAAAGAATCGACCTGAGTTTTTAAAAATTGAGTTTCCAAAAACAAAGAAAAGATCTCGTCTTCCGAAAGTTCTGTCTTACGATGAGATTCATGAAGTTTTATCTCGCGAGGTTGAAATCTTAGATGCCCTTGAGTTTCTTTATGCGACGGGAATGAGAATTTCTGAGCTTTGCCAATTGAAGTGGGCCGATATTGATTTGGAGCAAAACATCGTAAAAGTTTTAGGCAAAGGCCGCAAAGAACGAATCATTCCCTTTTCTAAGCTTTTAGCCGAACGGCTCAAGAAAAGAGAAAGAATCTCTGAGTTTGTGTTTCCCTCACCAAAAGACGAAAAAAAAGCCCTGAGCCCCCGTCAGTTTCGAAGATGGCTTTTGAAGCATCGACTTTCAATTGGCTTTAACAAGTCGATCCACCCCCATTTGATAAGACATAGTATTGCCACTCATCTCTTAGATGAGGGTGCCGACCTACGATTTATTCAGGAGCTTCTTGGGCATGCAAGCCTATCGACCACCCAAAAATACCTCAAGGTCTCAAAGCAGCGGCTTTTAGAAGTTTATGATCGTTTTCACCCGCGGGCTTAGATTTTAGAGCTAGATTTTAGAGCTTCGATTTTTGGGCTTTCATTCAATGACTCCAGAAGTTTTTCTTTTTACTTGGGTCTTCGGGGCGACTCGGATTTAATGTTTCTTATGTCGATTGAGCTCGCCAAAAAGAATTTTATACCCAACTACAATCCCGCCCCTTTCGTGATCTCTCACGCTAAGGGCTCTTGGATTTTTGATACAGAAGGAAAAAAATATCTGGATTTTGCCTGTGGCATTGCCGTGAACAATCTGGGTCACTGCCCTCCAAAAGTTGTTGAGGCCGCACAAAAACAAGCTGAGCTTTTGATTCATAGCTCAAATATGTTTTGGAATGAGCCTTCGATGTCTTTGGCAAATAAACTCAAAGAACTGTCTTTTGCTGATCGAGTTTTCTTTTGCAATTCAGGCGCCGAAGCCAATGAAGCCGCTCTTAAATTGGCGAGAAAATATTTTTATGACCAAGGAAAGCCTCGTCCAAATTTTTTGAGTTTTGAAAGTGGATTTCATGGCAGAACCTTTGGAGCTCTCTCGGCAACCTCGAAAGAAAAATATCGACTTCCCTTTGAGCCCCTCGTGCCCGGATTTCAATATGGAAAATTTAATGATGTTTCTTCGGTGAACCTCATCACAGAATCAACCGCGGCGGTTTTGATCGAACCCATTCAGGGAGAGGGCGGGATTTTTCCGGCAAACTTAGATTTTATGAAAGCGATTCGTGATCGATGCGATCAAACGGGCGCTCTTTTGATTCTCGATTGTATTCAAGTGGGAATGATGCGAACGGGAGATCTTTTTGGCTATGAAAGTTTAAACGTAAAACCTGATATTGTTAGCCTCGCTAAAGCTCTGGCCAATGGCTTTCCGATCGGTGCCATTTTAACAACTGAAAAATTGGCTGAGAGTTTTCAGCCAGGTTCTCACGGCACTACATTTGGGGGAAATGCGGTTTCATGTGCAGCGGCGAATGCCGTTTTAGAAGAAATGACGAATCCAGATTTTCGCTCTGAGTTTAAAAATCGAAGTGACTATTTGTGGTCGAAACTCAATGAGAAGCTTCGAAGCCACCCCAAGATCAAAGAGCTGCGAGGCCGCGGAATGATGATCGGAATCGAATTCAAAGATCATATGGAGTTTTATTTTCAGAAACTTCGAGAAGAAAACGTTCTCGTCACAAAGATTCTGCCTCAAACTTTTCGAGTTCTGCCTCCCCTTAACGCTCAATTCGAAGAAATCGATTTTTTCATTGAAAATCTTTTGAAAGCATTAAGTCATGACGCTGACAAAAAATGATTTCGAAAGAAAACTAGAGATCGCCTCTTCGGATGCGCCCTTAAGCTCTGAAGAAGCTTTCGTGATGTCGCGACTAAGCTCTCCTTTAAAGTTAAGAGAACTTTTGAGCATGCTCCCCTGGGCTGAGAGCGAAGCCTTAAGCCACGTGACGAAGCTCATTGAAAAAAAGCAGTTGCGCTGGATGGCGGAGCAAAACGAAACTGTCTCTTCCTCGACTTTCGCATCCGCGGAATTTGAGAATCAGTTAAAAGCTGATGAGACTCACCCTATTCATAAAGATTTAGATCGCCAATTGAGGCTTAAGATTTTAAATCAGTTAAAAAAATCTCAGTCTGAAAGTCCTTTTGAAGTTCTGGGCATAGAACCCACAGCTTCTGAGGCGCAAATCAAAAATAGATATTTGGAGCTTTCTAGAGACTTTCATCCTGATCGTTATTTTCGAAAAGATTTGGGAGACTATTCGAAGCATCTCGATAAAATTTTTTCGCGCATCCAAAAATCTTATGCCTCAATAAAAAATTCTCATGATCGAGATGCCTTGGCCAGAAAGCATCGAAGCTCCGCCGCTTCATCGAATCATTCGATGGATCAACTCAAAAAAGATCCTCTCTTGAAGAAAATTGCAGACGCCGATCAGCATTATAAAAAAGGGATTGAGGCACAAAAAAATGGTGAGATGATCGCGGCTTATAACGAATTTTTACTGGCGTCTCAGCTCAACCCCAAAAAAGCAGACTTTAGAAAATCTGCAGAGATTATTCGCCCTCTTGTTTTAAAAGAAAAAGCCAAAGCTGCTGTCGAGCGCGCTGAGGGATTTTTAAAAGTCAGTCTTTTAAATGATGCTCTGAGTGAGCTAAAGACCGCTTTGAAGGCTGATCCAGATAATGGCCGTGGCGCCTTACTCATGGCAAAGACTCTTTTGGAACTCGACGAAAAGCTAAATGCTGATGAAGCTCAACATTTGCTCAAAAAAGCCAAAATCAAAAGCCCTACTGATCCAGAGCCATGTTTGCTTTTGGCGAATCTCTATCAAATGCAGCGCAGCAAATCGAAAGCGAACAGCGAGCTTCAAGAAGCTCTTCGACGTGACCCAGAAAACATGACCGCAAAAAAATTACTCAATAAGCTTTAAGCTTAAGTGTAGACTACTAGAGTATGGCCGAAATCGTGCTCGGAATAGACCTCGGAACCACCAACACCTGTGCCGCGATCGTGGATGGAGAACAAGCCAGAGTCATTGAACAAAAAGGAGGCTATCGAACGCTTCCTTCGATTGTCGCCTTCAACCCTGATGGCTCAAAAGTGATCGGCCATATTGCCAAACGACAATCCGTAACGAATCCAGAAAACACCGTTCATGCGGTAAAGCGACTCATCGGAAGACACTTTGATTCTCCTGAGGTTCAAAAAGCGATAGGAATCTCGCCCTATAAAATTGTTCAAGGCCCAAATCGAGACCCTCGAATTCGAGCCTTTCGAAAAAGCCACAGCACACAAGAAATTTCTGCGAGCATACTCCGACAGATCAAAGAAATTGCCGAAGAGAGTTTAGACACGAAGATCGATAAGGCAGTAATCACTGTGCCGGCCTATTTTTCAGACGGCCAACGTCAAGCGACAAAAGATGCTGGAACGATTGCAGGCCTTGATGTTCTTAGAATTATCAACGAGCCCACAGCAGCGGCTCTAGCTTTTGGATTTAAGAAAAGATTGAATAAGAAGATCGCGGTTTATGATCTCGGCGGCGGAACTTTCGATATCTCTATTCTCGATATCAGCTCTGATAATTTTGAAGTTCTCTCGACGGCGGGAAACACCTTTTTGGGCGGAGAGGATTTTGACTTCCGAATCGTTCAACATCTGATTGAGATTTTTCAAAAAGAGACAGGCCTTGACCTCAACACCGACAAAGCCGCACTTCTGAGAATCAAAGAGGCTGCAGAGCTTGCGAAGTGCCAGCTCTCTTCAACGCACGAGGCGGAGATTAACCTGCCCTTCATCGCTAGCATCGAAAGTGAACCCAAGCATTTAAAAGTCACGCTCAGCCGAAGTGAGTTTGAAAGAGTCACCCGAGATCTAATTGAAAAATCGATTCAAATTTGCTCAACCGCGCTTGAGATGGCGGCTTTAAAGCCCTCAGATCTCGATGAAGTGCTTTTGGTGGGAGGCATGACTCGAATGCCGGCCATTCAAAAACGTGTTGAAGAATTTTTTGGCAGATCTCCCTCGAAAAATGTTCATCCTGATGAAGCCGTGGCGATTGGGGCTGCGCTCATGGGAGCCTCTCTCATGCAAGATGATGCCCCTCTGATGCTTCTTGATGTGACACCATTTAATTTGGGCGTTCGAACGGCGGGAGGCTATACACAGTTTATTATTCCGCGAAACTCGACTGTTCCCACTGAGGCTACTCATGTTTTTACG
>JBMTHG010000068.1:0-8715 GCA_049436045.1 Bdellovibrionota bacterium | reverse complement strand
AGCCTCGCATCTCGCCAATATCGCTCAACAGGATATTCTTTGATGTAACCATAGCCTCCAAAAATTTGAATGGCCTCATCGCAGGCTTTAAGTGCGGCCTCAGAGGCAAAAAGTTTAGCCATGGAGGCCTCTGTGTTGATGGGCTGACCGCGCTCATGAAGATCGCAAGTTTTATAAAGAAGAAGTCTCGCCGCCTCGAGCTCAGTCGCCATGTTGGCGAGCTTCCACTGAATCGCTTGAAACTCAGCAATTGGCTTTCCAAACTGCTCACGGGTTTTTGCGTATCGAATACTTTCTTCTAAGGCTCCCCGGCCAAGCCCCAAGGCCATGGCCCCAATAATCACGCGCCCCTTATCGAGAATTTTTAAAGTGTCAATAAAACCTCGATCACGTTCTCCGACTAAGGCCGATTTATGAATTTTCACATTTTCTAAACTCAAAGTGGCAGTGTCGCTGCCGCGGCAACCCAGCTTGTCTTCTGGCTTTCCTGGTGTAAAACCCGGCGTGCCTTTTTCAACAATGAATGCTGAAATTCCTTTTTGTTTTTTTGGAGGATTGGTCGAAGCCAAAACGAGATAAACATCGCCCACTGAGCCTTGAGTGATGAAAGCCTTAGAACCATTTAAAATAAAATAATCGCCCTCTTCTTTGGCCGTGGTTTTCATGCCGCTGGCGTCGCTCCCGCTGCCAGGTTCCGTGAGAGCCCATGCGGCTAATTTTTTGGCCTTGGCAATATCAGGAAGATATTTTTGTTTTTGCTCTTCGGAGCCAAACTCCAGAATATGCTTCGAGCACAAGCCATTGTGTGAGGCTAATGTAAGAGCCGTGGAGCCGCAGTGGCGCGCCACCTCTTCAATCACGAGTGACGACGAAAGCAAATCTAAATCAGCCCCCTCATATTTTTCTGGAATCTGAAGGCCCATAAAGCCGAGCTCCGCCAGCTGAGGAATCACATCGAAAGGAAATTTTTTCTCAGCATCATAAGCCGCCGCCCTTGGCTTTAAAACTTTTTCGGAAAAATCTCGCGCTAAATCTCGAATCGCTTTTTGATCTTCTGAAAGTTCAAAGTTCATGCCGCTTATCTCCCTTTCTTCTTAACTCTCTTCTTTGAGCTTAAGTCTTTTTTGCTGCCTTCTTTCTCAGCAGCTTTTTCTTGGTCGACTTTTTCTTGATCGATTTTTTCTTGATCGATTTTTTCTTCGCCACTTTCTTAGAATTCGTTTTTTTCACTTTAGGATTTCGAGCGACTAATTTTGTGGCTCCTCCGACCGCTAGTCTTGGTTTTTTCGCCAAAGCTTCAATCACGCTCACGATTTCATCGAGTCGAGTTCCCGGTGTAAAAATTGCGCTGATGCCCTGCTTTTTTAAAGATGAAAAATCCTGCTCGGGAATAATTCCTCCAAGCACTACGGGCATCAATTCTCCCGCTTGTTTTTTAAGTTCTGCCATCACCAGCGGCACTAAATCATTGTGGGCACCTGACAAAATACTTAATCCAATGACATCGACATCTTCTTCGATCGCCGCTCTGACCAAGGCTTCTGGGCTTTGATGCAAACCTGAAAAGATCACTTCCATACCCGCATCTCTAAGAGCCGCCATCACAACTTTGGCGCCTCGATCATGACCATCTAGACCAACTTTTCCCATCAAAATTCGAACTGGCTTCATCATCTTCTTTCTAAATCAAACACAAAGAGGCTTTCTCGAGGCAAGCTCAAGTTCATGCCCCCATTTAAATGCCTTAACTTAATAGTGCCCTTGAGATCACAATTCTTTGAATCTCACTCGTTCCCTCATAAAGAGCTGTCACCCTCACGTCTCGATAATAGCGCTCGACCGGATACTCTTTGATATAACCATAGCCCCCAAACACCTGAATCATCTCATTGCAAACTTTAGCGGCCATTTCTGTAGAAAAAAGTTTGGCCTGTGCTGCCTCTAAACTATGGGGCTTTGATTTAGATTTTAAGTCTGCCGCCTTCCAAATCAAAAGTTGTGCGGCAGAAATCTGAGTGGCCGCATCCGCCAGCTTCCACTGAATCGCTTGAAACTCTGAAATCGGCTTACCAAACTGCTCTCGCTCTTTGGCATAGCGAATGCCCGCTTCTAAGGAAGCCTCGGCTGTGCCCAGTGCTTGAGAAGCCACCGAAATCCGCCCACCATCTAAAGCTCTCATGGCGATTTTAAAACCTTCGCCCTCTGCCTGAAGTCTTTGAGTTTCAGGAACGAGAACATCTTCAAAACTCATGCGAATCGTGCTCGAAGCACTGAGGCCCATTTTATCTTCTTCGCCTCCGATATGAAGACCGGGCGTCTCTCGGTCGACCAAAAAAGCAGAGATCGAATCGCCCGCTCGTGGTGAGTCAGAAGTTTTTGCCATCACTAAAAAGAATTTTGAAAAGGCTCCGTTTGTCACATAAATTTTTTCGCCATTGATTCGATAATTCGAGCCCTCTCGCACGGCCTTCGTTTGAAGAGCAGAGGCGTCTGAACCACTTTGATTTTCAGTGAGACAAAAACTGGCTGTCGGAGATCGCCCGTCGATTAAGGCTTTCAAAAACTGGTTTTGCTGATCTGGCGTAGCCTCTCTTACCAGAACATCCGCGATCATATTCGTCACGGCCACAGTGATGCTGGTCGAAGCACATTCTCGAGCCAATTCACGAATCACCAAAGAAAATGAAATGGCGTCTAGCCCAAGACCCCCTAAACTTTCGGGCACGGTGAGTGCCATAAACCCATTCGTAGAGAGCTCTTTCAAAAGCTCATTCGAGATTTTTTGAGTTTGATGAGCAGACACACAGGGTCTCACTTTTTCGACCGAAAACTTTCTCGCCCAATCTCGAATCTGAATCTGATCGTCGCTAAAATTCAAATTCATAAATTCTCCAAAAAAGTTTCCTGCATAATGCTTCTTGCTATCAAAAGCCTCTGAACCTCGCTGGTGCCTTCATAAATCTCACAAATTTTTGCATCTCGAAACAATCTCTCAGGAACATAGTCTTCAATATAGCCATAGCCCCCATGAATTTGTACTGCCGCCCATGAATTATACATACACATCTCAGACGAGTAGAGCTTTGCCTGAGAAGACTCTAAGGGCGTTCGCTCGCCAGCATCTTTTAAGCTTGCCGCCTTATAAGTCAGCCACCTGGAAGCTTCTAAACGAGTGGCCATGTCGGCCAACATAAACTGAATCGCTTGAAAAGAAGCGATCGACTCACCAAATTGCTCTCGCTCTTTTGAATAGCGAAGCGCCGAAGCCAATGACGCGGCACCAATTCCAAGAGCCTGTGCTGCAATTCCAATTCGACCGACTTCTAATGTGCTTAGAGCGACTTTGTAGCCATCATTTTCTTGATGCAAAAGATTCTCTGCTGGAACTTCAAGATTTTCTAGAGTCAACTGAACGCAAGAGCTGCCTCGAATACCAAGCTTCTTTTCTTTCTTTGAAACTTTAAAGCCTTTTGATTTTGTCTCAACAATAAAAGCAGAAATTCCTTTTTTGCCCTTAGCGGGATCAGTCAGTGCATAGACGATAGCCAAATCAGCTTCGTTGCCATTTGTAATAAACTGCTTTGTGCCGTTTAAAACATAAACTCCAGATTTTTTTTCAGCCTTGGTCTGTTGATTGGCCGCATCGGTTCCCGCATTGGGCTCGGTCAAGGCATAGCAACCTAGCATCTCGCCCTTAGCGAGGGGTGTGAGATATTTCTTTTTTTGATCTTCCGTGCCCCAGCGATGAATGGGCTCGCAAGCGAGCGAATTATTGACCGACATAATCACGCCCGTTGAAGCGCAGGCCGTCGAAATCTCTTCAAGTGCCAAAACATAACTCAGCATATCCATTCCGGCCCCACCATAAGCCTCGGGAACACACATTCCCATGAAGGATAGACCCGCCATTTCTTCGACAAGCTCGTTGGGATATCTTGAATCTCGATCGAGCTCGGCCGCCAAAGGCGCTACTTTTTTTTCTGCAAAATCTTTCGCCATCTGTCGAACGGCGAGCTGCTCCTCTGTAAATTCCAAATTCATGGAGTCTCCTTTCGCCTATTGGCTTGTATTAAAATTAGGGGCTCGTTTTTCTAAAAAGGCCGACATACCCTCTTGAGGCTCACCCGACGCAAACAAAGTCGCAAAGCTTTCTCTCTCAAGCAAAAGAGCACGCTGCTTGTCAGATGCACGCATCTGCCGCACTAATCGCTTGGCTGCGAGCATCGAATACAGGCCCTTCTTCGAAAGTTGATCTGCTAATTTCTGAACCTCTTCAAAAAAACTAGCCGATGAAAACATCTGAGAGATCAAATGCCGATCGAGAGCTTCTTTGGCATCTAAAATCCTGCCGGTTAAAATCCAATCCATCGCTGCTGAAAATCCCACTCGATCGATCAGATTCACTGTGCCTCCAAATCCCGGAATAATTCCTAAATTCGTTTCGGGCGCTCCGAATTTGGCTTTTTCTGAGGCATAAATGAGATCGCAAGCCAAAGCCAACTCGAGACCGCCGCCGAGAGCAAACCCATGAACCGCCGCGATGCTGATCCATGGCCCTTCTTCGATAAGCTGAATCACACCTTGGCCAAGCTCGGTAAAAGCCCGAGCTTCTAGAGTCGACATCTTTTGCATCGCTTTAATGTCTGCACCGGCAACAAAAGCTTTTTCGCCAGCACCTCGTAGAACCAAAACTCGAGTATCACTCAAACTTAGAATTTTTTCTCGAAGACCCAAAAGCACATCAGCGCTCAGCGCATTTAAAACATCGGGTCGATTGATCGTAAGAGTTGAAACTTTTCCTTCTGTTTGAAGTTCAATCATGCTTTTTCTCCATAATCATAAAAGCCTCGCCCTGATTTTCTTCCCATCAAGCCCGCGGCCACATAATTTTTAAGCAAAGGACAAGGTCGGTATTTTGGATCTCCCAAACCCTCATGCAAAACTTGAAGAATCGAGAGACAAGTATCGAGTCCGATAAAATCTGCCAATTCAAGTGGCCCCATCGGATGATTCGTTCCGAGCTTCATCCCCTGATCGATATCTTCTTTTGTTCCCACTCCCTCATAGAGCGCAAAAACGGCTTCGTTGATCATGGGCATCAAAATTCGATTCACAATGAAGCCAGGAAAATCTTGCGAAAGCGTTTGAGTCTTTTCTATGGCCGACACAAAGTCTTTAGTCTTTTGCTTTGTTTCTTCCGAAGTCAATGTGCCCGCTATCACTTCAACGAGCTTCATAATGGGAACGGGATTCATAAAATGAATTCCAATCACTCGATCGGCTCGACGCGTGTGAGCGGCCAAGCGAGTGATACTGATCGACGAAGTGTTTGTGGCCAAAACGGCATTCGCAGGCAAAACTGCATCTAAAGATTTAAAAATCTCGATTTTGATTTTTTCATTCTCAGTCGCTGCTTCAATCGCAAGATCAACTTTTGAAAACTCGTCAAAACTACTGATGAATCGAATCTTCGCCATCACCTCTTCGGGCTTTTTAGAGATCTTTCCTTTTTCAGCAAGCTTCGTCAGACTTTTAAGAATTCCGGCCTCAGCCTTCTTTTTTTGATCTTCTGAAACATCATAAATAAAAACAGGGCTTCCGTAGGTCGCCACCACTTGTGCAATGCCCGAGCCCATTTGACCCGCGCCAACAATTCCCACTTGTTTGAAAGGCATACTCATACGTCCTCCTATAATCTTTCAATCAACATCGAGATGGCTTCTCCGCCACCGATACAAAGCGACACCACCCCTTTTTGCTTTGGCTCTAAAGAGTGAACCAAAGTGGTCAGCAAGCGCGCACCGCTCGCCCCAATGGGATGTCCCAAAGCCACAGCTCCCCCCTTTGGATTTAATCGCTCATTCGAAATGCCAAGTTCTTTTTGAGCAGCCATCGCAACAACAGAAAAAGCCTCATTGATTTCAAAAAGTGCGATGTCAGAAACTTTCAAACTCGCCTCTTTCAAAAGCTTTTGAATACTTCCAACGGGCGCCGTGGTGAACCACTCAGGCTCTTGAGCAAACTCTGCCGCGTGAATCACTCGCGCCAAAGCTTTTGATTGAGAAGCAAAATTTTCAGAGCCTACCACCAAGGCCGCTGCTCCGTCGTTGATGCTACTGGCATTCGCCGCCGTGATGCTGCCCTCAGAATCAAAAGCGGGCTTAAGCTGCGACATTTTATCAAACTGAACACGCTTTGGCTCTTCATCTTGCTCAATTGTTCTGGTCGCTTTTCGATCTTTAATCTCAACCGGCGTCATTTCTTTTTGAAAGGCCCCTGAGCTTGTCGCCGCAATCGCTTTTTCATACGAAGTCTTCGCAAAAGCATCTTGTTCTTCGCGAGAAAATTTAAACTCACGGGCGCAAAGCTCAGCCGCCCTTCCCATATGAAACTGATTATAAACATCCCAAAGTCCGTCATGCACCAAGCCGTCAATTAGCTGTGCATTTCCCATTTTATGACCCGTTCTGAGTTGAGTCTGGTAAAAAGGCGTGTTCGACATGCTCTCCATGCCCCCCGCCAAAACGAGATCGGCCTGCTGCAAGCGAATTCGATCAAAAGCCAAGCTCACGGCTTTTAAACCCGAACCACAGACCTTGTTGATCGTGAGAGCTCGCACTTTTTTTGGAAGCCCCGCAAAAACTGAAACTTGCCGAGCGGGCGCTTGACCAAGGCCTGCCTGCAAAACACAGCCCATAATGCTCTCATCAAAAGCCTCAAAATCTAGCTTGGCATCGTCAAGAGCCGCCTTGGCGGCAATGGCCCCCAGCTCTGGGGCTTTAAGACTTGAGAGCTCCCCCATAAAACTTCCAATTGGTGTTCTTTTTGCAGAATAGAGATAAACATTTTTCATGCCTGAAGCTTAACGAGTTTTGAGTTTAGGATCGACCGGAAAGCTTTGAAATTCTTTCTTTGGCTCTGCTGAAAGCCATGCCATAAAGACTTGGAGTATGAAGTTTTCACAGCCCGCTCAGACTTTTGCCAAATCAGTTGTCGAGAAGCTCCAAAAAGCCGGATTTGAGAGCTATTTCGCTGGTGGCTGCGTTCGCGATCTTGTGATGGGGCGAAAGGCCACTGATTTTGATGTGGCAACAGCTGCGCTTCCCGACGAAGTTCGTAAAATTTTTTCGAGAACGGTCGAAGTGGGCGAAGCCTTCAATGTCATTATCGTGCTTTCAGACGACGAGAAAAATCCAATTGCCGTCGAAGTAGCGACTTTTCGAAAAGATGTGGGCATCAAGGATGGTCGCCACCCCGAGCGTGTTGAAAGAGCGACGGCCAAAGAAGATGTTGAAAGACGAGATTTCACGATCAATGGAATGCTCTATGACCCCATTCGCGAAGAGCTTTTAGATTGGGTGGGCGGCCAAGAAGATTTAAAAAAAGCTCTGATTCGATCCATCGGCAGAGCCGCCGATCGAATCGATGAAGATTATCTTCGAATGCTTCGAGCCATTCGTTTCAGTGCGAGATTTCAATTCAAAATCGACGCCGAGTTGAAGAATGCGATTCGTGAAAAAGCCACCTCCATCAAAAAGATCTCCGCGGAGAGAATTTTTGATGAACTCACTCGAATGCTTACCTCGTCTCATGCCAATGAAGCTTTTGAGAATCTTGCAGATCTCGGCCTACTTCAAGAGGTTCTTCCGGAGGCATTGCCCATGAAGGGATGCGAGCAACCCCCTGAATATCATCCTGAGGGTGACGTCTGGGTGCATACGATGCTGCTCTTGAAGCAATTGAATGAATCCCACTCAAAAGAATTGGGCTGGGGCTGTTTGCTTCATGATATTGCAAAGCCACCCACTTTTTCACACGAGCCGGGTGATCGAATTCGATTCAATGGTCATGCCCAACTGGGTGCCGAAATGAGCGAGCAAATTTTGAAAAGGTTTAAAGCTCCGAGAAAGTTTATTGAAGTTGTTTGCGAGCTCGTGAACGATCATTTGAAGTTTGCCGACGTCAAAAAAATGAGACCCTCGACCCTCAAGAGATTTCTGAGAAATCCGAATTTTGATCTCCATCTCGAGTTACACAAAATCGACTGCATGGCCTCTCACGAAAATTTAGAGCTCTATGAATTTTGCAAAGATCAACTTAGAGCTCTGGCTGAAGAAGACCTACGGCCTCAAGCCCTACTTCGCGGCCAAGATCTGATCGAAATGGGCTTTAAACCGGGCCCAATGTTTAAGAGTATCTTGCAATCAGTTGAAACAGAGCAGCTAGAAACACGACTTCAAAGCAAAGAAGCTGCCAAAGAATTTGTTCTTAAAAACTTTGATAAAAAATAGAGCGAATGGCCTTTAAGCTCGAGCTTTGTCGTCTTCGGCTGGGGCACCAAAGGCATTAAAGAAATTCACAGTGCCTTTACGTCTGTTTTCAATTTTTCGACGCTTACCTGCTTTGGTTCTTTTCTTTTTACGAACAAGTTCTGACACTGCTGTTGGTGATGGCATGTCTCTTCTTCGCAAAAGCAGCCAGCCTTCGTCAACTTTAAAGATAGGATTTCTGCATCCTAATTAGGCTTAAAAGCCCCCTGATCGAAGCCAGGCTCTTTTTAAGGCCTTGGCTTGCGCCTTTAAGCTTATCTTTAATGAATGCGAATACTTGCCGATGCCACTTGGCTCGCTTAGGCTCTTCGAGATGAGAGAGTTTTTGAAATCTAAAATTCATGGGGGCAGCTTCACTCAAGCCGAACTCACCTATGAAGGCAGC
>JBMTHG010000067.1:0-8754 GCA_049436045.1 Bdellovibrionota bacterium | reverse complement strand
ACGTTTGTAAACCCCCTTAAAGAAGTCCTGAGAATCTCCCCAAATAGACGCCTCTGAGCAGCAAAGCTCGATCCTCGAACGAGAAGATCTGCCATGCGGCCTGCTCTCATAGACTCATATTCTAGCTCGCTGCGTTATGGCATTCGCCTTGCCGCCATCTTAAAGATTGCGTAGCGTCAAAGTAAGGGGATTTGCAATGAAAGTGAGATTTGTTTCTGTCATGAGCCTGATGAGCTCTTTGGCGCTGCTATCGCTTGTGGGTCAAAGCACTCTGTGGTCACAAGAAAGGGAGTTCGAAGTTTACTTATCAGATTCTGATCCAATCTCTGAGATCATGAAAGATCTTGAAGCACTTTTTTCAGAGAGAGCAAAACTAGATGAGGCAAAGAAAAGTTTTTATGCTCAAGGTCTGCGACCTAGCGGCGATGAATTCGATGATGTCTTTCCTCCAAATCCAATCAGCCGTCCGCTGATTCCTTCGTCTCGCTCTCCTTATCCAGGATTCATTCCCACTCATGGCGCCGCCTATCTTGTTGCGATGGAAGTTCTCTACCAAACGCTCGAATATTATGGCGTGAAACATTATTTCGGAAAAAAAGGAAGCCGAGTCGAATTTGAAGTCATTTCATCAAAAGATAACTACTTCGGCAGCCTCGATAGTGCCCAAGTGGCTTTCGCCTTAAGAGAGTTTTCAAGATATCTCACATCTCACACTTGTAATGATCCTTCGATTGAAAATTTTTCTAAAATGTTTGCTCAGATTCCACTAGAAGAGCTTGGGCTTCGATTCAAGTTTGATATGGCCTGGGCTTTAATGGGAAATTATCTCCCCAAAGAGGCAAACTCAATTTATCAAATGAGTCAGAAATGGAGCGTGATCAATCAGGCGGCAAACGGTCAGCGCTCTTTGCCCGCTCAAGACGGACAGAGCCTCAGCCAGTATTTAACATTCATCACGGATGCGATAAATTTTCTGCAGGCGATGAATCGAAGTAATTGCTTTGTTGATATCAGCATAGACCCGAGAGAAGAAATTCTTAAACGAGTAACGGTGAAAAAATTTCTGAACCTAGAGCGTTCTCTCTTTGAGCGTTACGCTGAAAACTATGAGATAATTCAAGCGATTCGAGTCGCTGAAGATCGCGAGCGAGCCGAAAGTCTAAAAGAGCAGAGATCTCAAGAAAGCGATGAAGATTTTTAGAGCTTCTGAGCTTTTACTTGAGAGCGCATCAGTTTTTTAAACCGAATGATTTTTTTTTGCAGTTTTTTATCATCTGCTCTGGATCCAAGAATCTGAGCCGCCAGAAGACCTGCATTAAAGGCATTATCAATGGCCACACAAGCTACCGGAACACCTTTTGGCATTTGTACAATCGACAGCAATGAATCAAGACCCTTTAACTGAGTGACAGAAACTGGAACTCCGATCACGGGCAGCGGGCTGATGGCGGCTAGCATTCCTGGAAGATGTGCCGCTCCCCCCGCTCCAGCAATCAAAACTTCGATTCCTCTTTCATGCAATCGCTCAGCAAAATCATACATCTCTTTTGGAGTTCGATGAGCCGATATGATTTTCTTTTCATAACTCAAATCAAATTTTTCGAGGGCTTGAACCGCATTTTTCATGACCCTCCAATCAGACTGGCTTCCCATCACGATCGATACTTTTGGTTGCGAAGCTTTTTTCAGTTTCGATTTTCTTTTGCCCAAAAATCGCTCTCCCATTTTATAATCCTCTCTTCGATGCGCTCGAGCGCATCTTTGCTTTGAGCCTGATAAGAGATGTGGCCCATTTTTCTTCCTAAGCTTAATCTCTTTTTTCCGTACCAATAAATCTCAAACTCGTCTGAGACCCCCGATTGATTCTCGGGCGAGTAATCGAATTCCCCGTCGACAAATGGAGACAACAGATTAAACATGCCGAAAAATGGGGCTTGAATCACGGGCCGAATCAAGCTTCGAGCGGCTGCCGCGATGACCTGGACTTCAAATTGACTCGATGAAGCTGCCAAAAGACTATAGTGCGCTGAATTGTGAACGCGGGGAGCCAGCTCATTGACCAAAAGGCGACGATTTTCATCCACAAAAAACTCAATGCTTAAAACTCCCTCATAACCAAGATCCATTGCGATTTTTTTGAAAATTTCTTGAGCTTGTTCTTCGACATCAAGGTCTGGCGTAATTTTTTCAGCAGGCCCTCGAACCCACTTGCAAACTCCTTTCTCTTGAATACTTTGGACTAGCGGAAAAAAAGAAAAGTCTTGATCTAAACGACAGCCCGTAATCGCCACCTCTTGCTGAAAGTTAATGCACTCTTCAACAAAAACCTGAATCCGCCGATCTTTTGCTTGCTGCAGAAACTTTTCAAGATTTTTTTCATTCTCGCCCTTTAGAAAGAAAAAGTTTCCTTTTCCATCATAGGCCTGCCGTGCCATTTTAAAGACTGCTTTATCAAAGCCAAACTCTCTATCCGATCCCTCGAGCTCAAGAAAATTAGCACTGGGTATTTTTAATCTTTTAAACATTTTCTTTTGAGCTAATTTGTCTTGTATCGACTCAATGGCATTCAAAGTGGGAAAAAAATTTGAAGTCCCGAATGCCCTAAGCTCAGCAATGTCTATAAATTCACTCTCGAAAATAACAGTCTTTGATTGCTGACATAGCTCATTTAAATCAGAAAAAATTTTGACGTTTTTAATTCTGGCGGGGTCATCTTCTTGCTTCGAAAAAATACCCGCTTGAAAATCATTTTTGATTGCCGCTTCAGCAAGCATCCTTGCCAGTTGGCCGGCTCCAAGAATTCCAATATCTACTGATTCAAGCCTCAACCGTCTCTACATCTCTAATGGCTTGGTTTGCTGCTCTCTTTTTTTAATCCACTCATCCCAACTTTTTCCAGCCGCCTCATCTTTGCCCGAAAAAGTTACTGATTTTACATCTTGAATAAGAACGCTCTGCTTTTGTGGCGAATTTTTGGGAAACAAATCTAAACGATCGGCATTTGCATTAAACAAAAAACCTTCTACCTGATTGCCATCTCGAAGTTCGAGAGTGACATCTCCACGATAATCAACGGCTGCCACTAGGCCTTCGTCAAAATCAATATCTCCTCGACGGATCACAACCCCCTCAGAAAATTTTTGTGTCTCAAGCATTAGCCACCTTCACTTCCCTCTCTTTTGTCTCTGTCGACTTTTTTAATCTCGGCAATATAGGAAAAACATTGGATTGAGGCTGCGGAACTTTTACGCCAAAAATACTCGCCTTGGCTGTTGCCACAAATCCGCGCCAACTACCAAAAGTATAATCCACAGCAGTCGGCTCGTGCCCGCAGTGCACCATACAATTTGCACAGGCGGGGTTTCCGCTCTTTTGCCCGTAGGAATTCCAATCTGTAGTTTTAATCAATTCATCAAAAGTCTCGACATAAGCTTCTTGCAAAAGATAGCAGGGTTTTTGCCAACCAAAAATATTGAAAGTGGGGTTGCCCCAAGGAGTACACTCAAAATGTCGCCCGCCCGCCAAATACTCTAAAAACAGAGGTGATTGATTGAAGCGCCAAGATCTTTTGGCTCCACTTAAAATTCGACGAAAGAGTTGATAAGTTTTTTGCCGCTCTAAAAAATGATTCTGATCGGGTGCTTTTGAATACGAGTAACCCGGCGAAATCATCATTCCCTCGACCCCCAACTTCATCATCTCATCAAAAAACAAGCGTACTCGCTCGGGCTGAGCTCCATCAAAAAGTGTGGTGTTTGTGGTCACCCGAAAGCCTCGAGCTAAAGCCTCTTTGATTCCCTCAATCGCTTTTTGATAAACACCATCTCGGCAGACTGCCTCATCATGTTCTTTCTCAAGTCCATCCATGTGAATAGAGAAACTCAGATACTTCGAGGGCTTAAATAGATCGATTTTTGATTTCAAAAGAATCGCATTCGTACAAAGATAAATATATTTTTTTCGTGCCACTAGACCTTCGACAATTCCTTTGATTTCAGGATGAAGCAACGGCTCCCCTCCTGGAATGCTCACCATCGGGGCTTCACATTCATCGACTGCCTTAAAACATTCTTCAGGGCTCAACCTTCGTTTTAAAATATGATCTGGATATTGAATTTTTCCGCATCCAGCACAACTGAGATTACACCGAAAAAGAGGTTCTAACATCAAAACCAAGGGATAATGTTTATTGCCTCGCCATCTTTGTTTTAAAACATAAGAGGCAACTGTCCACATTTGTGAAATTGGAACGCCCATGATTTCTCCTTTAGCTTTTAACATCTAAACAGCTTGCTGGACTCATGTAAATCCTTGTCGAATCGAATCTTCATTGACCTTCAACTGACCATCCATTAGCGATTCGAATGTGAGCCTGAAAAAAACTCCTCTTTTTGAGGAACATCTTCGTTTGAATGCTAAAATGCTTGAGTTTGCTGGATTTGAAATGCCGATCACCTATGATCGCTACTCGGGCGGAATGCTTCAAGAACATCTTGAGGTGCGGCGAAACCTCGGAATGTTTGATGTATCACATATGGGGGAGTTTTGGATTTCTGGGGCTGGAGCTAAAGATTTTTTATCTTTCGTTACGACAAAAGATTTCGATGTTTCGAAAGATGGTCGGGCCTATTATTGTCTTCTTCTAAAGGACGATGGGGGAATCTTAGATGATATTCTTGTTTATCGAGCCAATAGCCAAAAATTTCTGATGGTGGTGAACGCTTCTAATCTTTCGAAAGATTGGATGCATTTGATGAATTATGCCCGGGAGTTTGATGTATCCCTAGAAGATAAAAGCGCTGAGACTGCCTTAATTGCTCTACAAGGCCCTCAAGCCCAGCACGTGATTAAAGAAATCTATGAAGGAGCTAGTGAGCTCGGCTACTATTCTTTTTTTGAGACTCAAGATTCTCTGATCGCCCGCACGGGATACACTGGCGAAGATGGATTTGAGATTTTTCTTTCTCCCGATCAGGCGGTCGAGTTGTGGAAAAGGCTTTTAAACCTAGGCGTGAAGCCCATTGGCCTTGGGGCGAGAGATAGCCTTCGAATGGAGGTCGGCTTTCCTCTTTACGGCCAAGAGTTAAGAGAAGATCTATGGGCCCACGAAAGCCTCTCTCGCTTTGCTCTCAAGAACAAAAAGGCTTTCTTAGGCTCTCAAAGCCTTCAAAATGCGCCTCGATGGCAGCCCATCTCTTTACAGGGCTTAAATGCTAAACCCATGAGATCTCATGAGAAAATCATATTAAATGGTGAGATCGTCGGCGAAATCACCAGTGGATCCACTTCGCCAAGTCTAAAGCGTGGAATGGGATTGGGGCTCATTAAAGCGGATTGCCATTTCGATGAAGCCAGCATTTTTCTACTTGAAAGTGCTGGAAAACAGAGAGAGGCTAATTTCAAGAATCTGCCCTTTATCGAGGCGGGTCGAGTAAAGAACAAATAACAATTTTTAAAGTTAGGTGATTGAATATGAGCATGGAAACTTCTGAACCAGGATTTAAAGTCCCCGGCGATCTTCTTTATACGAAAGAGCATGAATGGATTCGTGTAGAAGATGGCGTGGTAGTCGTGGGCATTACGGATTACGCTCAAAATCAGTTGGGAGACATTACGTATGTGGAGCTTCCTGAAGACGGCGATTCGTTTCAAAAAGAAAAAGTTTTTGGAAGCGTTGATTCATTAAAAACGGTCGCTGAACTTTTTTCGCCGGTAAGCGGAGAAGTCATTGAAGTAAACTCTGAGCTTCCCAACAACGCCGAGCGAGTGAACGAAGATCCTTATAACGAGGGCTGGATGATCAAGCTCGAGATTTCAGACGAAAAAGAGCTTGAAGAGCTTATGCCGGCCGCTGATTACTTGAAATTTATCTCAAAGCTCAGCAAGAAAAAGTAGTTAGAAAAATTATTCTCTGAGCTCAAAAGAAAGAGGCTCTCATGAAGTATATTCCTCAATCACCCGAGGATAGAAAAGACATTTTAAATGCACTGGGATTGGAAGCCGCAGAAGATGTTTTTTCTGAAATTCCAAAGCATCTTCGCCTAGCGCATAACTTTGATTACCCAACAGCCCAATCTGAAATGGAGCTTCGAAAGACTTTCGATCAGATTGAGTCTCTATCGCCAAGCCCAGAGCTCAGTTTTGCGGGATGTGGAATCTACCCCCATGATGTCCCCTCTATTGTTGGCTTTTTACAATCTCGAAGCGAATTCGCGACCGCTTATACGCCATATCAACCAGAGGTTTCTCAAGGCTTATTGCAATGCATTTTCGAATATCAAACATTAGCCTGTCAGTTAACAGAGATGGAGCTTTCAAACGCTTCTCTTTATGACGGCGCAACTTCTCTCGGAGAAGCCCTTCTCATGGGCTTAAGAATTAAAAAGAAATCCGAAGGAAAAATTTTAGTTAGCGAACTTCTTCACCCTCATTATGAAGAAGTGCTCCGCACTTACTGCGAAGCATTTTTAGATCGAATGGAAATCATCCCAAGTCTTAACGGGCGACTCGATCTCCAAGCTTTAGCAAGTCGATTAGAAAAAAATGATGTCGATTTCTTGATCACGCAAAGCCCTAATATATTTGGAGGAATTGAGAGTTACTCAAAAATCGGCAAGCTCGTGAAAGACCATAATATTTTTTGGATTTCTTCTACGATGGAACCCTTAAGTTTTGGCATGACTCGTGGGCCAGGCTTTTATGGGGCGCACATCGCTACAGCCGAAGGCCAAAGCTTTGGAAACCATGCTTACCTCGGCGGTTCAAGTTTTGGAATTTTTTGCACTCGCAATGAATTTCTTCGAAATCTTCCGGGCCGACTCGTCGGTGAAAGCATAGATGAAGAGGAGCGTCGAGCCTTCACCCTCACTTTTGCGACTCGTGAGCAATTCATTCGGCGGGGCCGCGCTACTTCGAATATCTGCACGAATAATAATCTCAACATGCTGGCCGGCCTCATTCATTTGGCCACTCTTGGAAAAAATGGAGTGAAAGAACTCGCTGAAATCAATTTCTCAAAAACAGAATATTTAAAAGGCGCTTTACGAGAAATTAAAAGTGTTGAAATAGATGATGCGCCCACGTTTAACGAGTTTTGTTTAGTGATTAAGAATAAGACAGCGAGTGACTTGCTTAAAAAGTCTGCGTCTGAAAATTGGATTTGCGGCGTAGATCTAGGGAGATTTAAAGACAAATGGAAACAGAGACTTCTCATTCACACGAGCGAACTGCACAGCAAAGATCAACTCGATCGATTGATTCGATTCATACGGCAAGAAGCTTGAAAGAGGCCGGTTGTATGTCGAGAGTAACTCCGATTCTAAGCATTGAAGAGCCATTGCTTTTTGAAAAAAGTCGGCCAGGGCGAAAAGGCTACAGCTTTGCAAAGCTTGATGTCCCTCTCGCACTCCCCAGCCGTGTTTGGACGGATGTTGAATCGAGGCTCGAGATAGAAGACTTTCCAGAAATATCTGAAAATGAGGTGGTGCGACATTTTACACGACTATCTCAAAAAAATTGCGCGATCGATTTGGGTCTTTATCCCTTGGGCTCATGCACGATGAAATACAACCCGAAGATCAATGAGGAAATTGCTCAACGAAAAAAGTTTACTCAAATTCATCCCTTTTGGAGCGAGGCTTTTTTGAATCCGGCTTTAAGAGTTCAGCTTGAGCTTCAAAAACTTTTATCAGCGATCACCGGCCTTGAAGCCTTCACCCTCCAGCCAAGCGCTGGAGCTCATGGTGAGTTCACTGGAATGAAAATTATTCAGGCCTATCATCGAAAGAAGGGCAATCATCATAAAACCAAAATTTTGATTCCCGAATCAGCTCATGGAACAAATCCAGCAACATGTACGATGCTTGGTTATGAGATTGTTTCGATTCCGACAAATCCTTCGGGCGTTGTAGAGATTCAAGACATTCAAGCTTTATTGTCTGACGATATCGCTGGAATTATGATGACGAATCCAAACACCTGTGGACTGTTTGAAATTCATATCAAGGAGATCGCTGATTTGCTCCATGAGAAAGACGCTCTTTTCTACATGGATGGTGCAAATTTTAATGCCATTTTGGGAATTACCCGACCTGCCGATCTGGGTGTCGATGTCATGCACATTAACTTACACAAAACATTTTCAACTCCTCATGGGGGTGGTGGCCCCGGAGCTGGAGCAGTAGGTGTTCGATCTTTTTTGAAGGAATTTTTGCCGACCCCCAGAATTGAAGAGGATAAAAATGGAAATGCCTTTTGCGTCGAAAAATCGCCAGACAGTATCGGCCGTGTGGGCGGATATTTTGGAAACTTCTCCATCTTAGTTAGAGCTCTTGCCTATATGCTTTCAATCGGCACAAAACCGGACGGCCAAGGAACTTATTTGAAAGAAATGGCTGAAGCCGCCGTTCTTAATGCCAACTATATTCGACAGCGTTTAAGAGAGTATTTTTCGACTCCTTTTGACAGAACTTGTATGCATGAGGTTTTACTTAGTGATGAGTCTTTAGCCGCGTTTGGAATTAAAACCAATGATGTAGCAAAGCGATTGATGGACTATGGATTTCATCCGATGACCGTCTACTTTCCTCTTGTTGTTCAAGGCGCCATGTTGATCGAGCCGACTGAAAGTGAAACCAAAGAAAACCTAGATGAGTTTTGTGAGGCGATGATTTCGATTGCAAAAGAGGCAAGAGAAAATCCGGAGTTAGTTTCTTCCGCCCCACATTTTGCTTTCAGAAAGCGTGTCGATGAGCT
>JBMTHG010000066.1:0-8854 GCA_049436045.1 Bdellovibrionota bacterium | reverse complement strand
ACCACAGACAATAATTGATCAGTCGCCAATGCTCTGGCTGCCAGGCTAAGCGACCCGCTTGAATACTTCGAATCTCCGCTAAGACCGCTTTTGAATTTAAAAAGCCCAAATCAGAAAGATTACTTAACCAGCTTTCGATCGGCCGCTCTCGACTGGAGAGCCAATTTTGTTCAGGCGTTTGAAACCCAATTTTATCTTTTCGGTTTAAAATCTCATCTGGCACTATACCTCGCATTGCCGATCTAAAAACATGCTTAGTTTCACCTTGCATGGATAGCAAAAAGTGCTCTGGCAACTGAAGAAGAAATTCGGCCATATCAGCGGTTAAAAAAGGCACACGACTCTCAACCGACCATCTCATTGAATTTCGGTCACCATGACGGAGAAGCTGGGCTAAGCCTCCACCGGTAAGAGCCTCCCTCAGTGATTCGACCAATCGGCGGCCTCGAGCTTCTTTTTCAATCGGCCTTCTCAAGGGCGGCTTCAAATGCACATTCCGTTGAGACAAAAAATCGGGCCTAAGCCATGGGGGCGCCGAGCTTCTACCCAGGCATCGAAACACGTTTTTTTTGGCCCAATCTGGCGTCATCAAAAAACCCAACTGCATGCCAGCATCTCGCAGCCCCCGCCCAGGCCACTGAGCCCACTGGTTTACAAATTTCACCAACTCTAAATATGATTGCTTTTCGATTAAGCTATGCATGAGGCCCCTTGGGTAGCCATGATAGCCCGCTAAAAGCTCATCCGCACCTTGCCCATCCAAGGTCACTACCACCCCGGCTTCACGTGCGGCCTGAAACACTCGATATTGTGCGTAGATACTGGTGCCTCTAAATGGCTCCCCCTGCGCGAGAATCATATCAAAAATATCCGATTCAATTTCATGAGGCTGCACGATAACTTTATGGGGGATAGCTTTGACATGCTCGTTAACCAGATCAAGCCATGCCTCTTCATTGATTTCTGAGCCTCGGGCAACATAACTAAAAGTGTGGATCGGCATATCAGGCTCAAGGTGACGAATCGCACAAACTACCGCTGAGGAGTCCAGCCCACCCGATAGGGCGGCCCCGACGGGGACATCACTTCTAAGGTGCAACCGAACATTAGCTAAAAACAGATCTTGAAGCTCAGCGGCAGCATCTTCAAACTTGATCTGTTTTCTCTCTTCGATGCTCGGCCACCACCAACGGCTCGTTTGTCTTCGCTCTGGGCTTTTCAAATCAACTTTCAGAATATGGCCCGGCAACAGATGCTTTAAGTCTCGAAAAAATGTAGTAGGAGAAAGATCGTAGCGACCAAAAACAAGGTAGTCATAGGCTTGCTGAAGATCAAGCTCAGGCACGCCACCCAGCATCTTGATCATTGCCGGTACTTCAGACGCAAAATAGAGGTTGTTTTGCCTGAAGGCGTAAAACAGAGGCTTGATCCCAAAAGCATCTCGCGCGAGCGTCAAAGTTTCAAGCTTGCGATCAAACACCGCAAAGGCGAACATCCCTTTTAGCTTTCTCAAGCAATCGGCACCCCACTGAGACCAGGCCGCCAACAAAACTTCTGTGTCGGAGTCAGTTCTAAAATCGCAGCCCAAAGCTCTTAACTCCGATCGAAGCTCACGATAATTAAAAACCTCGCCATTAAAGACAATGCTATAACGACCGTCAGGGCTGTGCATCGGCTGATGCCCAGCTGACGAAAGATCAATAATAGATAACCTGGTATGCCCTAAAGCGAGCATGCCGGATGCCAACTTAAAAGTTTCAAGACCTCGATCATCTGGCCCCCGATGTCGTAGAGCCTCTTGGGTCTCAAGCAGTTGGCACTCGAAACCTGCGATCTCTGAGCCCGCTCGATATGTTACAAAACCACCAAACAACCCGCACATTTTTTCACCCAGCTCAATCTATAAAATTACCAAATGATTGTCTCACAAAATCTAAGCAGATAGGCCGCGGCCTTGGCCCCGAAGTTCGGTAGGAGTTGGCCGGAACCCTTGATTTTTATCACCTAGCAATGTTTTTGTCTTTCTTCAAATTTTTTTGAGTTTTAGTGGCCAAGAGATGAGTGGGATATTCCTTCATTGTTTAAGACTCGAAAGAGTTCGGATCTTCCTTGGCTTGATCGAGCTCGTAAAAACAAAAATGAGATCAAGAGCGCAGTAGTTGGATGGCCTCATGATTTGCGGTTATATAGATATCAGAAAAATTGCAAGCGCAAGGCTAACCACCGCTGGGATCAACTAAACTATGGAGTCCTAAAAAAAGCCTTAAGTACTCTCGCTTAACCACTCGTGATCATCTTCTGATAAAATTGTATCAGTCGTGGCTTGTCATTTAGCTGTAAACTTTCCAGGCCATGAGTTTCTATTAGGTGCTTCACATTGGCTTTCACCTGAATTTTATCTATGCCAGCGCCCAACCCATACTCTATTTCTAGAGGCGAAAAGTACCACTGAGAAGGAATATTTTTTTCTAGTAGTCTCATGAATCCCGCTGCAACAGTTTCTTGACTCCACTTGTCTTTGATAAAGCTTTGAGCCTCCCGCCCCTTCTGCTTTAGGCAAGCAGGCTTGCGAATGATTGCTCTAATCTTATCGAGCATCTCTTCGGGCTGACAAAAAAAAGAGGGCGCCGTGTGACTTATTGGAAAATATTTCTCTAACTCAGAGGATATATATCCTCCTACGAGAGTGGCTTTGCCAAGGCTCGCCGCCTCAGCAGCTAGACCCGCCATAGGGGTGTCGCTGTAACATTGATCAATAACCAGATCAGATTCAGAAATTCTTTTTAGAACTTCAGCATTCGAGGCGCCCTGTAAAAGCGTAAAGTCGATATCGAAGCCCTCATCTTTGAGTTTTTCAATCATTTGTAGGATCAATGAACTGCCCTTCGACTCAAAACGTGATGGCGAGTGCAAAATCTTAACGCATCGAGTGGAATTCTCAGGTGACTTTATCTCATCCATTATGCGAGGCGGTTGAGGGGGTCCTAAAAAACCACCCCAAATAAAATCCTTCTCAAAAAACTGTGCTTGCGCTGGTGCCGTTATACAAAAATCAGCATAGCGCTCGATGATTTTAATTTTCTGCTTCGCTCTTTTAATCTTTTCAATACAAACACGATCTTTGTTATCCGGCCGAAACCCGTTAATATACGGTGGCCGGCAATCGGAGCCATGGAATCGAAAAATAAGTTTTTTTCCAAGCCTTTTCAGAAACCAAAGTTCTGCTTGCAAGAGACTTTTTGGAAGGATGCCGCGCCCAAATCCGAAAATAAAAACATCAAATCTTATAGCCGCATAAATAAACAAACAAAATTGAGTCCCCACATATAAAAAGCTCGCAAACAGCGCGGTCAATCGATTTTCCGATTTCATGCTGCGATCAAGAAAATCAATCCAATTCAAAAAAAAATGCTCACTATCGCGCCCTTGATACTGAAAGGGATGGGGCCTCAGAAAGAAGCAGTGAGCCTCAATACCAATTTTACGGAAGCCCTGTGCCAGATTTGTATAATACCCAGCAATGTCGACTGGTCCCAAAAAAATTCTCATCCTTTTAGCTCTCAATTTCATAATCTGTAACGAGAAGGCGCCCCCCTAAACAATCAATTACTAAATTATTGTCAAGCCTTTCCACCACCTCACCATACTCAGCATCTCTATACTGAATCCGAGTATCAAAAACCTGAGCCTTCCAAACACGATATTTCCTGCCCTCTTTCATAAAGAAAGCTCCTGGATAAGGCTTTGATTGGGCGCGAACGGCGTTCGAGATCTGCCAAACATCCATTTGTTCGAAAAAAATCTCACCAGAGGCTTCTGTTCTCTTATTGTAATAAGATGGTGAGCCAGTTTGTGGCCTTAATGTTGCCGTCCCGTTCAATAATTTGGGAATACTACGTATCAGCATCCGCTCGGTGATAATAGAGGCTTTGTAGTAAAGCGTTCGAATGTCATCTGAAGCCAAAATATCAAAACTCTCTTCATCAAAAATACAGCCGTCATCTACGCCTTCTTTCATAATAAACAACTGCTTGATAAATCGCTTTTTATCTTGAACTAGGCTCCAAACCATCGGGGATCGGCCGCGCCCCTTTGGCAACAAATCGGAGCTACCGTGCCCACCAATGGCGCCTATGCTCAAAGTATCTAGAACTTCTTTTGGAAACAATCGTTGCCAGCCCCCTTGAACCAACAAATCAAAGTCGTGCTCCTGAAAAAAAGCTAAATCTTCCGAACTTTTGAGACTATAAGTTTTAGGGAAGTAAATTGGAATATCATACTCTTTGGCGAGATCAGAAAAGTCACGATACCCGAACACCTTATTTGTTTTCGCCTGTTCCGGCGTCAAACTTACAAAAGCAGCAAACTCAATTCCATGCTCAAGCAGCTTTCGAATAGTAAACCAGCCACCCTCATGGCAGCCACACATGACAATTTTACCGTATATTTTTTCTACCATGATTTTCAATCATCTTATCGTAACGCTGGTGTATAAAATTGGCCCGACCATCAATACACCTACTCACTCGTTCACGCGGGCTCAGAGCATCGGCTGTCCACCATTCTGGATGTGTCAGCACTTGTATGTTTCGCTTCTTAGGGTGGAGAAGAGCTTCTTCTATTGATCTAAATCGCCAGTAACCATTGGAGTCAGAAGCATAATCACATTTATCTGATATCTCTTTTGCATAGGCATTAAAAAGACCTCCAACCCTTAAATCGGCTCGAGATTTCAATAAATCTGGAGAGGGATTATGATAAGAAACTGCACTCACTTCTGCGCCAAATAGATTTTCAAGTGTAGTCTTCTCAAACTGGAGTTTTTCTTCAAAGCTGAAGTCATTCAAATTATCGTAGAAATTAAAATCAAAATGAAGCCCTAAACGGTGGCCGAAAGATAAGATCTTTTGCACACGATCATAAACCTCACGCTCGAATAAATTATAGTAGTGCCCGTGAAGCAAAAGAAAAAAAGTGGAGCTCACAGCTTCTTCTTTCTCTATCTCCGCTAGCCGAAGAGCTCGATGAATCAATAAGTCTACGTCATGACGCCACAGTACAAAAGGCTCATCTAGATCTGTCTGATCAAAAAAGGTAAAATGATAGTTCTCTCTCGCAATGCGAAGAAGGCGACGATAAGAGGCCTCAGTAAACTCTTTATAATCTACCCCGAGCTCCATTACATTTTCAGGTGCCATTAAGAAACCCTTCCGATTAGCTTTGCTGGAACCCCTGCCACAATCTGCCTCGCCTCAACATCTTTTAAAACAACGCTACCCAAGCCTATGATGGCAAACTGACCAATGCGAATCCGTTCTCGAAGCGAGGAATTGCTGCCAATATGAGCGCCGGTTTCGATATGGATCCGCCCACCAATACTGGCATTGTTAGCAACGAAAACCATTTCCTCGACTTGCGAGTCGTGGCCGATAAAGCTTTGAGCATACAATTGGGTGTGAGCACCTATGATTGCGTTCGGACCAACAAGGGCTAAAGGCATCACCACCACTCCCGGGCTGAGTTTGGCCTGGTCCGAAACAACCGCGGTTGGATGAACTAAGGTTGCAAAACGATTTTCTGGGATACCCAGTTTCAAAAGCATGGCATAGCGCTCTTCAGCCTGCTTTACGTTACTCATTGCATAAATAAACTGATGAGTCTCCGGCCAGTCTCCTAACTTAAAACTTTGAATTCCTCCCAGTACCGGATATCCATTAATCTCTTTTTCGTTATCATTTAGGAATCCAACACACTCCATTGGTTCGCCAGATTTTCTAAGATCCTCAATGGTGGATGCTATTACAGTTCCATTACCTCTGCCGCCTACAATCACAATTTTCTGTGTTAATGCCACTTTAAACAAATTCCTCTTTTTCTGCTTTGGCTAAGATCTTTAAGGCTCGTTTATGCATCGGAGGCCCAATTAAAGCTCCATCATAAACAGCAACACCTAAACCGCTTTTCTCACTCTCCCGAATACTCTCAATGATGGCCTGGGAATGTCTTATCTCTTCAGCCGAGGGACTAAAAACTCGAGTAATTGTTTCAAGTTGTTTTGGATGAAGCGCTAGAATTCCAGAAAAACCAAGCTCCCGAGCCAACTCAGCCTCTTTTTGTAGGCCATTCAAATCATGAACATCTAAATAGGGAGTGTCCAAAACATCTACTCCCGCCGCTCTTGCTGCAATCACGATTAATGAGCGAGGAACCAAAAGACTGTGGCCATGCTTTTTATGGAGCCCATCCAAATTGGTCAGATAATCTTCACCCCCAAAAGCCAAGCCCACAATTCGCTCAGAGGCTGTCGCAATCTCATACGCCCGCATGACTGCCCGACTTGTCTCAATCAGAGGACAAAATTTTGTGGAACCAACCTCTAAACCCTTCTCTTGCTCCTTATTTTTTACAAGCTCATCAAAAAAAAGAATATCCTTTTCATCAAAAGACTTCGTCAGCATCAGGCCTTCCAATTGCGGATGCAGAATCGCATCAATGTCGTGTTCGAACAAACCCGAGTCTCTTGGATTCACTCGAACAAAAATTCTCTGTTTAAAGTTTACAGTCTCCAGAGCACTCTTAATGTTCTCTCTTGCGGCCAACTTATCTTTTTCCGGCACTGAGTCTTCCAGATCAAAAATGATGGCATCCGCATTTAAATCAGCAGCTTTGCTTAAATATTTTTGGATATAAGCAGGCACAAAAATCATTGTCTTTAGGGTGGATTTCATCTCAACACTTCTCACTATGAAGCTCCTCTAAAAGCCGCTGTGCTTTGATCAGGGCCGCTTTGGAGACCAGTTCGCCATCACATATAAAGTACTGAGATGATTTGTCAGAGGCTTCGTAAGCACCAACAACTCTCGAGGCAGCCTCGATTACCATTTTCGATGGACCAAAGACGGAATTGATCACTTTTAATTGATTAGGATGGATACTAAACATGGAATCACACCCCCACGACTTCATCTCTAAACAGTAAGACCTCAAGTCATTCTCCTCACGAATTGCCTGACTAACGGGGGCAATACATATTTTCTTATGCACTTTAGATTCAAGGCTTAATCTCGCAATAAAAGCACACACCAAATTCGCTAGTTCATCTGCTGAGTGAATCATCGAGTTCAATAGATCCTCAAGACCCGCTGCAATACCATACACCTCTGGGCTTCCTAAAATCTGAGCGAGCTCTGCCAAGATCTCAAAATCCTCAGCAATAACAATGGCTCGCAACTCACCCTTGATAGGCCTCAAGGCAGATAGACACTGAGTGAACTGCTCATAACTTTTAATTTTTGGCAGTACAATGAAAGGGTGTTGCAACTTTATTAGCATATCAACATCTGCACCAAATTCTTTCGATTGTATCGAATTAATCCGAACATAAAAACGATCACGCGAATTCTGCTGCACCAAAAAATCTTGCAAGAAAGACCGGGCTTCCGTTTTTTTGGCCTCTGGCACTGGATCCTCTAAATCACATATGAAAGCTGATGCCGGCATCGAGTCCACATTCTTAAAAAAATTCGGCTTATTAGCCGGAATAAAATGAAAGCTTCTAGGCATCACGGCAGGGTACCAAAACATTGCGCTTAAAACTTAAGACCATCTCGTTGCTCTGGTTGAAGGCACTTGTTTCAACATAGACGATACCACGGCCAGACTTTGACTTCGATTGCCTAGTGGAAATCACTCTTGACTCAGAGCGTATCGTATCGTTGATAAAAACCGGCTCATGATGAACTATGCTTTCATAACTTAAATTCGCGATTGCCTTGCCACTGATATCACGCACCGTTTGGCCCACAACCAAACTAAAAACATAGGTTCCCACTACCAAAATTTTCTTGTGCTGAGTCTCACGCGCGTACTCTTGGTCGATATGCAAGGGATGCTGATTCATTGTCAAGAGACTAAACAAGTGACAATCGTATTCCGTAATCGTTTTCGCAGGCCAATGAAGAAAAAGCATCCCCTCCTCAAAATCCTCCAAGAAATTCCCAAAATTCTCTCGACCGTTCACTATTTTCATGATGCCAGACGCGCTCTCTGCATATGAGGTTGATCAATAAACTGTGGAATCCAAGCATTTAGACTCAAAAAAGACCAGATTGCCAGTCGAGCATTTCTCTGGCCTGAAAGATGGTCGTTAATCATCCCCTGAATAGATTTTTTATCAAGGTACCGGTAGATGGGAGCAGAATCCGTTAGTAACTCCCTTTTTACGAACTCTAGACTCTCGCCTCTAAACCAGCTGGCATCGGGCGCTGAGAAACCTTGTTTGATCCGCTGGGTGATATTCTTAGGAATATAGTTTTCCATAACCTTTCTGAGAATTCTCTTTCCGTCTTTAGTTTTTTCAAAATACTGCTTTTTTGTTCCAACCTGGTTTTCGTTAACTCGAACAACCTCACCCAGGTTAGATAGCTTCATCGAAGCAGGCAGCCTCATGGCGAAGTCAACCAGGTCGTTGTCTAAAAATGGCACTCGGGTTTCTAAGCTGTGCGCCATGCTCAATTTGTCTTCCACCATCAGCAAACCATGCAAAAAAGTTTTCGCTTCAAAATATAGCGAGTGGTTGATGTAGTCCTCAGGTCTTGTGAGAGTGTGAGCATGTTTCTGAAAAACATCTCGAAAGATGTCTCGGGTCCAAACATGCTTTACATCCGACCAAACCGGCTGAAAAATTTGATGAAGTTCCTTGTTAGGGATCAATCGCTGCCAGTACTTGTAGTATTTATCGATATAATCTTCAAAATCATTGTTAACTACCGCACGATAGTATCGCCAAGGATACCCACCAAACAACTCATCTCCGCCTGTACCAGCTAAACAAACTTTCACAAATTTACTGGCA